>CAUUJG010000001.1:0-169770 GCA_963545485.1 uncultured Clostridia bacterium
TCCTTGAACTGCTGTCATTGATTGATATAGTGGATTAATTTGGGAATTCTTTATTAAATTTAATAATGTATTTTGAGATGACATGATTTTAAGTGTGGCTTTACTTACACATCGCTATGGCATACTATTTATTTAATTAATGGGGCAGAATAAATGTTCAGAACAATGAGCACAAAACAAAAGAAACCCTGAAGTTTGCTGGGGCGGAATACTCCGTGCCGAGTAAGGTAAAAAGTAGGAGTATTTTGCAAAAAGAAAAATTAAATATAAATGATACACATGGTATATCAAAAATGCAACATGTTCGGAATGTGTTGGGTAGAACTCCCGAATGGTTAAAATCAATTTTTTATACAGACGCATATATTGGTTTTTATATTGTTTGTACTATGATGAGCTGGTTGTTAGATCGACCAGAGATTGGCTTGACAATGTTTGGAGTATGTGGAGCGATCTCTTTATTGGTTGTAGATGATATAACGGTACAGCTTCCTCATTTATTTTACTTAGTAGGAAATTTTGTTGCACAAGATGCTATGGAATATGTTCGTCGCCCGACAGGTCCTTATATTGGTCTTATGTTTGGGATTTATATCTTAGCACTGATTTTACATTTTATAATTTATAAACCGGTTTTAAGAGTTCGCAAAATGGTAGTGCCATATCTTTTACTTGAAGTGGCTATACTTTTAAGTATTGCTTTTGAAGACTTTGACAATAAGATACCGCAAGAAGTTGGAAGAAATGTATTGGATATGGAGATGTGGGCGACATACATTACATTAGTTGCAGCACCGCTAGCATTCTATTTAGGAAGTGCATATGCTAAACCAAACAAATATGTGGACAAAAGAAGATACATTGCGAAATTTGTAGTTGGTTATGGAATGATAGGATCATTCATGGTAATTTTTACCTTTTTCTTTGGTAATGCAGCTAATAATTATTCCTATTCCTTATTTAAAGATTTGATTAATGGAGGAGCAGCAAGTAGTGTTCCGGAACCGACATATGGTGTGGGTAATAATGCAGCAATTGCATATATATTAGTTATGTCATTCCCGTTAGGGTTTTATCTTGATTTAAATAAGAAAAAAGGGATTAGATACTATACATTGTGTTCATATATTACATTTATAAGTATATTTCTTGCATTTTCTCGTGCAGAGATATTACTTGCCGTATTAATTGTTCCTGTAATTGTAATTGCAATCCTTAAACATAGTAATAATAAGCTTGCTCAACTTAGACCAGCTATAATTTTGGCAACTATTACAATTATTTGTTGTCTAATATGGTATGATGTCGTCTATGATTTAGTGCTCGCCTCAATAATTCAAAAAGGAAATGGGCGAGAAAAACTCTATAACGATGCATTAAGACAATTTCGTATAAATCCTTGGACAGGAAGAGGTGTTGCGTTTAAAGAGTTCTTCGGATGGCGTGAAAAGATGCGGCAATATCATTCTACATTTTTCCAGGTAATTGGTGCGATGGGACTCGTTGGACTTGTTGCTTATTCAATTTTTTATGTAGTGCAATATAAAATAGTTTTTAAGAATATAAATAAAGATCCATATAAAGTTTTTATAATGTTAGCAATGATGGGTATAGAGTTCGTAGGACTGATTGATTGCCCGATTTTTATTGCATATCCATATATGTGCTTTATGGCTGTGTATGTGGTAGAGTGTGAAACACAAAACAATATTAAATTTGATCAAATTCCAGAAAATCAAAGAATCGTATACTCAAGGCAATAACAACTTGAAAAATTAAATTATTTTGCACAAATAGAGCATATTAAAATAAAAAACTTTAATGTATGAGTTTAAAAGTAATATTAACAATATGTTTAAAAAAGATTTTTAGGTTAGTAGTTGTTTAGAAAGTAATAGATATATATGATAGTGTCATTAAAAAAACTCAACAAAGCGTCTTTATAACAAAGACATAATTATGTATTTTACTATATAATTAAAGGGCTTATTATATATCGCCGGAAGTGTAACCGGTTAAGAGGTCAAATGAATAATATAGATATAGCAATAATTCACAAAGAAGGGAAAAAATATCTTAACAAGAAGATAGATGTGGCAGGCTGGCTACGAACGGTTAGAGATAGTAAAAATATGATGTTCTTCGCAGTTAATGATGGAACTTGTTTAAAATCAATTCAAGTAGTTATTGATAAAGAAAAATATAAGAAAGAAATACCGAGTTTAAAAGTTGGGGCATCAGTGTATGTAACTGGCGAAGTGGTAACAGCCTTAAATGATGAGAATGGTTTTGAAATTAATATGTCTGACATTGAATTGCTTGGGGATGTCACGTCAGATTATCCTTTGCAAAAAAAATATCATAGTTTGGAATTTTTAAGAACAATTCCGCATTTGAGAGTTAGGACAAATACATTCAACGCAATGCTTAGAGTAAGAAGTAAATTAAGCTTTGCGATTCATGAGTTTTTTCAGAAGCAGGGATTTACATATATTAATACGCCTATAATAACGGGATCTGATTGTGAAGGAGCAGGAGAAATTTTCAGAGTAACAACTCATGACTTTATTTCTTCAAAAGCTTCTAAAGATGAAGCTGAGTACATACAGAAAGATTTTTTTAAAAGAAAAGCAGGGCTAACAGTAAGTGGACAGCTTGAAGGTGAAGTTGCAGCAATGGCGATGGGGAAGATATATACATTCGGACCAACCTTTAGAGCAGAAAATAGTAATACTCCAAGACATGCTGCAGAGTTTTGGCAGATTGAACCAGAAGTAGCCTTTGCAAAATTGCCGGACATAATTAAAATTGCTGAAAAAATGATTAAATACATAATTAAAGAAGTGCTAAATGAATGTAGCGATGAAATAAATTTCTTTGAAAATGCGTTTGAAAAAGGCTTAAAAGAAAAACTTGAAAAAGTTATAAATAGCGAATTTGTTATTTTGGATTATACAGAAGCAATAGAGCTTTTAAAGAAAGCAAAAGAAAAATTTGATTATAAAGTTGAATGGGGATTGGACTTACAAACAGAACATGAAAAATATATAACTGAGAAAATATATAATAAGCCAGTCTTTATTATTAATTATCCTAAAAAAATAAAATCATTTTACATGAAACAAAATGATGATGGAAAGACGGTTGCAGCAACAGATTTACTTGTGCCAGGGATAGGAGAAATTATCGGTTGTAGTGAAAGAGAAGAAAGCTATGAAAAGTTGAGAAGTGCAATCGTAGAACGTGGTATGAATGAGGATGATTATACTGGATATCTTGACCTTAGAAAATATGGAACAGTTCCACATAGTGGGTTTGGGCTTGGACTTGAAAGAATAATGATGTACCTTACTGGAATAACTAATATACGAGATGTTCAGTTGTATCCAAGAACACCGGGCGACCTATCTTGTTAGGAGTGTATAAATGTACTCGTTAAAGATACCAGAAGGATATAAATCATCACTAGATCTAAGAGAAACACAAAAGGCGATTAAGTTTGTTAAAGATACATTTCAAAAAAACTTTATTAAAAATTTTGCTTTTGAAAGAGTTTCAGCACCGATGATGGTTGAAAGTAAAACTGGAATTAATGATAATCTCAGCGGTGTTGAGAGACCAGTCACTTTTGATTTGAAAGAACAGAACAAGACGGTTGAAATAGTACATTCCTTAGCAAAATGGAAGCGGATTGCACTTAGAGAATATAATTTTGGACAAGGTGAAGGCATATATACGGACATGAATGCAATTAGAAGAGATGATTCATGTGACAATATTCATAGTGTTTATGTGGACCAGTGGGATTGGGAAATGGTCATCAGTGATAAACAAAGATCTGAAGATTTTCTTAAAATGATAGTAAGAAGAATTGTGCAGACTATAATTGAAACGCTGAATGAAACCAAGAAGAAGTATCCGATTATCAAAACCGAAATAAATAGTGAAGTTAAATTTATAAGCTCAGAAGAAGCACTACAAATGTATCCTGATTTAACTGAAAAAGAGAGAGAAAACGAACTTGCAAAAAAGTTTGGAACAGTTTTTTTAATGCACATTGGTGGAAATTTGCTAAATGGGAAACCACATGACACTAGATCTCCAGATTATGATGATTGGAAATTAAATGGTGATTTGCTTTTTTATAACAAGATACTTGGTGAAAGTTTAGAGCTTTCATCAATGGGAATAAGAGTTAATAAGGATAGTTTATTGGAACAGTTGAAACTTGCGGACAAGGAAGAACGACTGAAAAATAAATATCATAGAGATATAGTTGAAGATAAATTGCCCCTTACTATAGGCGGAGGGATTGGGCAATCAAGGCTTTGTATGTTAATATTAGAAAAAGCTCATATTGGGGAAGTCCAAGCTTCTATATGGCCCGATGAAATGAGAGAGGAGTGTAAAGCACACAATATACAGTTATTGTGATAGTTGGTATATGCAGTCAAGAACACATACATGTGGTGAGTTAAGAGAAGAGAATATAAACCAGGAAGTTAAACTGTCCGGTTGGTTAAGCAGTGTTAGAGATCTAGGCTCTGTTGTTTTTTTTGTAATGCGTGATTTTTATGGATATACGCAGGTTGTTGTCTCGGATGAAAATTTACAGCAACAAATAAGAGAAATTCCAAGGGAATCTACAATTTCAGTTGAAGGAAAAGTTGTAAAAAGAAGTTCACCAAACAAAGAAATGCCAACAGGCATGATTGAGGTTGAGCCTAATAAAATAGAATTGCTTGGTAAATGTTATGAAAACCTGCCATTTGAAGTTGCCACATCAACTCAATCAAGAGAAGATACAAGATTAAAATATAGATATTTAGATCTAAGAAATCCGGATGTTAGAGAAAAAATAGAATTTAGAGCAAAGGTAGTGAGTTGGCTTAGAAATAAAATGACGCAGAAGGGATTTTTAGAAATAACTACACCAATATTAACAAGTTCATCACCTGAAGGAGCAAGAGATTTCATAGTACCATCAAGACTTCATCCGGGAAAATTTTATGCATTACCACAAGCACCTCAGCAATATAAACAGTTATTGATGGCGTCTGGATTTGATAGATATTTCCAGATAGCACCTTGTTTTAGAGATGAGGACGCTAGAGCAGATAGAAGTCCAGGAGAATTTTATCAGCTTGATACAGAAATGTGTTTTGCCTCACAAGAAGATGTCTTTTTGGTTATGGAAGAAGTTCTTAGTGAGGTTTTTAGTACATTTTCAGATTGGGAAGTAGATAAACCACCATTTAGAAGAATTACATATAAAGATGCGATGAAAAATTATGGTAGCGACAAACCTGATTTGAGGAATCCTTTATTAATTAAAGATGTAACCAAAGAATTAAAAGGGACAGCACCATTTTTTGATAAGAAAAAAATAAAAGCCATAGTTGTTCAAGATTTTAAGCAGACAAGAAAGTTTATAGATGAGCTCGTTGAAAAAGCTAAAGAAAATGGAGCGACATCACTGTATTATTTTAAAACTGATAAAGAGAATCATATACAAGGTGGCATAGCAAAATTTATTGAAAATATTGGAGATGAGTTAATTAAAAAATTAAAAATACAACCAAATGCATTTGTTGCTCTTTTAGCGGAAGCAGAAGGTGTTGAAAAACAAGCGGGATTTATAAGACAGCAACTTGGTGTAGGTTGTGATTTGATAGAAAAAAATGCATTTAGATTCTGTTGGGTTGTAGATTTTCCGATGTATGAACTTAATGAAGAAGGAAAAATAGATTTTTCACATAATCCATTTTCAATGCCACAAGGTGGACTTGAAGCACTACAGACAAAGAAACCGTTGGATATATTGGCATATCAATATGATAGTGTCGTTAATGGTGTCGAATTGAGTAGTGGTGCAGTTAGAAACCATGATCCGATATTAATGGAAAAAGCGTTTGAGATTGCAGGATATGATAAATCAGTTATAGAAGAGAAATTTTCAGCATTGTATAATGCATTTAAATTCGGGACACCACCTCATGCAGGTATAGCTCCTGGAGTTGATAGAATAATTATGTTATTAAAAGGGGAACAAAATATCAGAGAGATTATTACATTCCCTATGGATAAAAATGCGAGAGATATTTTGATGGGAGCTCCTTCAGTAGTTACAGAAAAACAACTGAGAGATGTCCATATTAAATTAAGAGAGATAAAGGAATAAATTATGAATTATAAAAGAAGTAGAATTTTAAGTATTTTTTTATTAGTAGCAGTTATTGTGTTATCTGTTTTAACATTTACCGCATGTACAAAATATAAAGCAAATAAAGTTTCAGGTATTGATTCGAATGCGAAAGTTGAGGGTAATGGAACACAGGTTGTGCGGAAAGGCAAATATATTTATTTTGCGAATGGATTTACAGACAAACTTGATACAGGTGTGTGGGGTAAAGTTGTTAAAGGTGGACTATATAGGGCAGAAGTAGATAAAAATGGAATGCTTATAAAAGGAACACAGAAACAGCTTGTATCGACAATTGTATGGAGTGGAAATTCAAAGAACGGAATGTATATCCAAGATGATTGGTTGTATTTTGCTTCGCCAAATAGAGATAGAGATGGAAATGGAACACAATCGAAAACAGATTTGGATTTTTGGAGAGTAAAGCTGGATGGCAGTGTGTTACAAAAAATTTATACAGCAGATGATAGAAAGGCAGAGTTTATAGTAAAAAAGACGCATCTTGTATTTGTATCCAAGAAAAATATGTACTCAGTTGATTTAACGACACTTCCTAAAAAAAGAAATGTAACACAAATTAAAGCTTCAGTTAAAAAGAAAACTAAACTTTTAGAATCAGATGTCGTAGACCATTTATGGAACGACAATAGCGATTATATATATTATATGGTTCGTCGCTCTACAGATAAAGAGCACGCAAATGCAATTGAATCAATTACATATAAAGGAACGGATCATAAAGTTGTAGTACCTAAAGATGCATATCTTTCAGAAGAAGAAAAGAAAGAAAAAGAAAAACATAAAGATAAACTTTTTGGATTTAGGCTTATGTATTGGAAGAATGAAGAAGGAAGAGACACAATTATGTACAAAAAGTCTTATCAGAACTCTACTCAAAAAACTACAACAATAATGTGTAGTAATATTTTATTACAAAATGGTGGACTAGATATAAAGAATGAAAAACAGATATTTACATCTGAGGTTGAACCTCTAAACGTATACTATCTTGGATACGACAAGGGTGCTTTAGTATATGAACACAACAAAACATATTGGTATCACGATAATAAATCAAAAATCTTTGCAGATAAAAAAATTAAAGTCGTAAAAGTAGACAAAACAAATGTATACTACTTTAGACAAGATTCTAATGCAGATTTAACTGCATTATCTTATGATCAAGAAAAAGAGGAAGAAGGCATATTTGCAACAGAAAAGCTGATAATGAAAGGTTTAAATTTCAGATATAATGATGTAAGTTCAGTAATTTTTGGTAACACTATTTATTATTACAATTCAAAAGATAGTGATTATTTGTATTGTGCAGATATGAGCAAATCAGATAATAAACCGGAAAAAGTTTCAGTAGCCGAAAACACGAAGGACAACAATAAAAAGAAATAAATAAAGTAAATGTCGAGGGCTTTATGGAAACAAGCATAGGAATGTCTCCGATGGAGCGAGCAAGGCATAATCTTGCAAAGGCACCTGATAAGCTCAAGAGGTTTTTTTATAGCGATTCTTATTTGGTATTTTTTTGTATTACGGTATTTTTAAGTTGGTATATTGATATTCCGGCAATAGCTTTAATAAGTCTTGCAATTTTGGGAGGAATTGCTGTTTTAATTCTTGATGATTTAACGCCCACAATGCCGTTGTTTTTTATCTCATCAGCGATATTTGCGACATCAAATATAGAAAAATATCTTTTTCAGTTTATACCGATTGGAATTTTTTTATTACTAATACTAATACATGTAATTATATACAGACCTATTTTTAGGGTAAGAAAAATGTATATTCCACATCTTATATGTGGAGTTGCAATTTTTTTTGGTGGCGTAGGGTCTGCAAATAAAATTTCATGGCTAAGTGAAGCAGGTAAAGAGGGGCTTGCACAATATATTCCATGGATTGTATTGCCACTTCTTTTTTATTTTTTTCTTGGATATTGCAAACCAAACAAATATGTTTCTACAAAAGTTTTTATATCGAAAGTACTCGTATATTTTGGAGTATTAATAACAGTGCAACTTGTTATTTCATTATTATTTGGAAATACAATAATGCATGGGAAAGGAGCAATTTTTAAGATTTTGAATTATGAGTCGCCAGAAGAACCAGATGTTAACTTGGGATGGGCGAATCCGAATAATGTTGCAACATTGTTGTTAATGTGTTTCCCTTTTGGATTTTATTTGAGCCATAAGTTAAAAAAGAGAGGTTATAAATATAATATAATGGGTTATACGGGGTTCTTAGGGATCTTTTTAACATTTTCTAGAGGCGGTATATTATTTGGGATAATAATCGCATTTTTTATAAGCTCAATTTTAATATTCAAAAGTGAACATAGATGGAGAGAATTAAAACCGGCAGTTATTATAATACTTTTAGTTGGAATATTCTGTGCTATATTTTTTAATCAGATTGTTGGAGCATTGGAAATGGCAAAATTGCAAGGTGGCACAGGAAGAGAAAAAATATATTCTGACGCAATACGAAATTTCAAAAACAATATTTTAACTGGCAACGGGATGATTTATTTAAGAGGGCATGGAGAAGAAACTTATAATAACGGTACTTTATACTGGTATCATTCAACATTTTTTCAAACAATAGGAGGAATGGGTTTAATTGGTATTATCGCAATGAGTTATGAATATATAGTTAGATATCGAATAATTTTTAAAGGCATGAAAAATGATATGTTTAGGATATTTATGTTTTTTGGCTTATTAGGATATGAACTATATTCTTTAATTGATTGTGGAACTTTTTTACCATACCCATTTGTGACATTAGCTATGGTGCTGACAGGAATTGCAGAAATACACAATCTTGAAACAAAGTTAGAACAAAAAGATGTTTTACTGGAAGAGTATAAAATATATCTGGAGCGATGAAAATGCTTTTTAAAAATTCTTAAACAGGCAAGCATCATACATTTGCATATAAGTAAGTTTGAATTAAGAATATTTAGTTGAAATTCACAATACTAAAAATAAGACATATTTTCTTGTCGCTATTTGCAGGGTTCGATTTGTCGGATTAGACCATCAATTATTAAGCAAATTAATTTAAATAGCAATGTTATTGAATTATCAAAACAGAGAATATAGAAAGCAAATAATTAGCAAGTGTGTTAGTTTTTAGAAGCGAGTGATATGCCTCCATTATTTATGTTTTGTTTATATTAAAATATGCGAAATTATATGTTGAACTTTAGTATTCTCAAGTTCAAATGAATATAGTAATAAAGGAAATATACATTGTTTGTTTATTCAATTATTTAATTAGTTGTAAAGATTGTTGGCAATTGGATTGAGGAGACATTTTTTCATTGAGCGACTGAAATGGACCATTGTATTTTGTATAGAAGAGTATTTTTAAGCATTATGCGTTTTTCATGTCTGAATTCAATGATGCTTGATTGTGTGCAATTGAAATAGCATAAAGATAAAAAACAAATAAAAAACTTAAAAAATGAGTTAGCTACATTGGAATTGCAATGTATACATTCACACAAAATCAAAATTATAATATAATTATTGACATGGAAAAACGGATATTAAAAGAATATTTAGGAATTGATTTTGATCAATATTGTAAAGAAAATAAAATCGATTGCAATGATTTATTGGAAAGAGAAAAAGCCTTTGATCAGATAAGAATTAGTATTATTAAAAAACATATAAAGAATGGAGTAATCTTTGAATCCATAGTTGGTGTATATATAGATGACTCGGTACAGATTCAGGAAGGAGCATATATTTATCCGAATAATGTATTGAAGGGGAAAACACAAATTGGAGCTAATTGTAAGCTTAGAGAAGGTAATACTGTAGTTAATTCGATAATACATTCTGGGGCAACACTAGAGAAGAGTAATGTGCGAGATAGTGAAATAGGACAAGAAACAACAGTTGGTCCTTTTGCTAATATTCACACCAATACAAATGTTGGAGCTGCATGTCGTATTGGAAACTTTGTAGAAATAAAGAATTCAGTTATAGGTAAGCAAACAAAGATGGCTCATCTTGCATATATAGGTGATGCGGATATTGGGAATCAGTGTAATGTTGGATGTGGTACAATCTTTGTTAATTATGATGGCACAAACAAACATAGATCAAAAGTTGGGGACAGCGTATTTATAGGAAGTAACTCCAATGTAATAGCACCAGTAATTCTTGAAAACAATGCTTTCATCGCTGCCGGAACTACAGTAACAAAAGATCTTCCAGCGAACAGCATGTGTATTGGAAGAACGAGAGAAGAAATAAAGGAAAACAGAAGCAAATATCATAAGAATGTATTTAAGAAGAGACATTTCGGAACAGATGGAATAAGAGGGAAATATCAGAAAGAGATTACAGATGAAATAGCATATATGTGTGGAAATTATCTAGGATATTCCTCTGATTTTGGAAAAATAATTGTGGGCAGAGATACAAGAGAAAGTGGTGAGGCTATTAAAAATGCTCTTGTTAGAGGAATTATTGATAGCGGGGCTACAGCAATAGATATGGGTATTGTATCGACACCAGCGGTTGCCTACTCAACAATAACCAAGGGAGCAAACTATGGTGTGGTGATTAGTGCATCACATAATTCGTCAGAATATAATGGGATTAAAGTTTTTGACAATAGAGGTGAAAAGTTACAAGACATAGATGAGAATGAAATTGAAAACCATATAGAGAGGAAAAAACCAATTCTTAGAGAAATGAAAGGACAGTGTATTGAAGAAAAAGAGCTGTTCAATAAATATCTTAAACACCTTGAGACTTCATGTAATCCTGCAAAAGGGAAAAAATTAAAAATAGTTATAGATTGTGCTAACGGAGCAGTTTCAAAATATGCGAAAGGAGTCTTTGAAGCACTCGGTCATAATGTAATATCTATAAACGATGATGGCGATGGTAAAAATATAAACAACGGAACTGGAGCTTTATATCCGGAGACATGTGCTAAGAGGGTTCTTGAGGAACAAGCGGATTTGGGTTTTAGTTTTGATGGAGATGCGGACAGAATAATTGCAATCAATGAGAAGGGAGACATTATCAATGGAGATGGGATTATTTATATCCTCGCACAGTATTTAAAGAAGAAAGAAGAACTGAATAACAATAAAGTGGTATATACGATATACACAAATCTTGGAGTTGAAGAAGCATTAAAGAAAAAAGGCATATTGGTTGTGCGTTCAGATGTTGGAGATCATATAGTTTCTTTAACAATGAACGAAGAGGGAATTGTTCTTGGCGGAGAACAGTCAGGACATATAATTATGAATCAGTACTTGCCTACGGGGGATGCTTTGTTTGTTGCATTATTTATATCAAAGATCTTACAAGAAAGTGGAAGCAAATTAAGTTCATTATATACAGTTAAACCATATTATCAGATTCAAAAAGCTTTTGTAACAGACAATAAAGATCAGATAATGAAAGATGAAACATTTAGACAAATGGTTCTTGATGTTGAGGATAGAATGAAAGGTAAGGGAAGAGTTGTAGTAAGACAAAGCGGAACGGAACCAAAGATAAGACTTATGGTAGAATGTAAGACATCATCGTTGGCTGATTCGATTATGGAGGAGATGTATAACTATCTTGAAAAGACATACGGCGAAAAAGATAAAAAGTAAAAAATATAGGGGGAAGATATGTCAAAAATACTTGTCACAGGTGGGCTCGGATATATAGGTTCTCATACAGCTATAGAGCTTTTAGCAAACGGTTATGAAGTAGTAGTTGTTGATAATCTTGTGAATAGTAAGGAACTTGTTAAGGATAGAATAGAAAAAATAGCAGGGAAGAAAATTACTTTCTACAATGCAGATGTTCGTGATAAAGCTACAATGATGAAAATATTTAAAGAAAACAATATATTTGGGGTGATTCATTTCGCAGGGTTGAAAGCTGTAGGTGAATCTTGTGTTAAACCGATTGAATATTATGATAATAATTTAATTAGCACTTTGGTATTGGTAGAAGTAATGAGAGAAAATGAATGTTTTAATTTGATATTTTCTTCATCAGCGACAGTATATGGAACGCCGGAAAAAGTTCCGATCAACGAAGATGCAAAAACAGGAGGAACAACTAATCCATATGGCACAACAAAGTTAATGATAGAAAGAATGCTTATAGATTTAAGAAAAGCTGATGAAAGATTTAATATTGTTTTATTAAGATATTTCAATCCTATAGGAGCACATAAGAGCGGACTAATAGGTGAAGATCCTAACGGAATTCCAAACAATCTAATGCCATATATTACACAAGTAGGGATAGGGAAATTAAAGCAGCTAAATGTTTTTGGTGGCGACTATCCAACAAAAGATGGCACTGGAGTTAGAGATTATATACATGTGGTTGATTTAGCAAGTGGTCATGTATGTGCAATTAAGAAAATAGAAAAAGATGTTGGACTATATATATATAACTTGGGGACTGGTAATGGGTATAGTGTGCTCGATATGGTAAAGGCATTTGAAAAAGCTTCTGGTGTAAACATCCCTTATAAAATAGTTGCAAGAAGGTCTGGAGATATTGCTGAATGTTATGCAGATTCCAGTAAGGCTAAAAAAGAAATCGGTTTTAAATGCAAGTATGGATTAGATGAAATGTGCAGAGATAGTTGGAACTGGCAGCAAAAAAATCCAAACGGATATAACGGTTAAGGATGTCATGGAAGAAATTTGCATGATCGCAACAGATCCCCCGAGCATAGCTTTAAGAATAAGAAATTTATCAAAAAAGCATGTTGGACATAAAAATGAAACATTGAAGGATATTAACCTTGAGCTGGAAACCGGTCAAGCTGTGGCGTTAATAGGGTCAAATGGAGCAGGAAAGACAACATTGATAAAATGCCTTGTTGGGATATATCCAGTGACAAACGGGAGTATTGAAATATATGGCGAGGATATTTCTAAGCATCCGATAAAGGCAAAACAGCAATTAGCATATATAAATGATACTCATGATATATTTCAAAATATGACAGGACTTGAGTATTTGGAATTTCTCGCAGATATATATAAAGTGCCGAAAGAGGAAAGACAATACAGGATATCTGAGTTGAGTAAAAGATTTAGCTTAAGCGGGCATCTCAATAAAATAGCAACGACATATTCCCATGGGATGAAACAAAAATTGTGCATAATGGGAGCATTAATTCATATGCCAAAATTATGGGTGCTTGATGAACCAACAGTTGGATTGGATGTAGAATCAACAAAGATACTCGTAGATACGATGGTGGAAGAATCAAAAACAGCGATGGTGTTTTTTTCATCGCATAATATGGAGTTGGTTGCCGAGATTGCAGATAAGATAATTGTTTTAAAAGAAAATCGGATTCAGACAGTCCTTGATAATAAAGAAAGAAAGATTAAGGCTGAAGAATTGGAGCAGATGTTAAAGTAATGAAACTTTTTGCTTTATTAAAGAAACAATTTTTAAGGAATAAAAGCAACCTTAAATATCAAGATAAAAGTGAAATATTTAGTACTATATTAAAATGGCTAATTTATATAACTATAGGTGTTATTTTAAATTTGGCAATATATGTATTTGCAAAATCGTATTCACAGGTATATTTACACGGAACCGTTGAAAGACATAGGTTATTTGAACTGCAGTCATTTTTATTTATTATAGTTTTTGTTATAGAAGTCTACACATGTTCAAAATATCTTTATGTAAGACTTTTTAGAAATAACGATATTGAGAAAATACGTTCATTACCGATATCAAAATTGGAATATATTGTTGCCGAATTGATAATTTTATATATTCGGCAATTTTTAAAATTAGCATTATTTATAGTTCCACAAAGCGTAGTTTTTGGAATAGTGTATGGGAAACAGCCAGGGATAGTATCACTGGTGGGAGGAACAATACTTTCAATTTTGGTTATGCCTTTAATGACAGTGTTTATTTCTTCACTTATTTCGGCACCGCTCTTCATATTAAAAAAGTATTTGGGACAGAAATATTTACTAATGTTAATTGTGGCAATAGTAATCATGGGAGTAGTTTTTTATTTCTATGGTGTTATATTGGATAAATTAAAAACCCTATTAATAACAGGTGAAATACAGCATTTATTTTTGGATAAAGAAAATGTTGCAAAAATATTTTATATTGCAAAAAGACTTGTACCTGTAAGTATGTTGGCATCAGTTTCATTTGGAGGGGTTATACGGTTTGACTATTTATATATTATTCTTGCCATAGTGCTTTGTGGCGTATCCAGTATCGGAACAACATATTTGTTGTATGACATAGCTGTTAACTTAAGAGTGCAGAAAAATATAGATAACGAAGATGTTTTAAAAATATCAAAAGAAAAAAATATAATAGTAGCTTTACTAAAAAAAGAGGCACTGATAGTTTTGAGGAATCAATCATATGCGAAATCATATTTCGGAGTTCTCGTTTTATTACCATTGTTTGTTTATATGATTTTTAAAATATTGAAAGATATACTTATGAATTTATTGTTTTTTGATGTAAGTATTGCACTTGCTGTTGGGAGTATAATGTTGTTTCTTGCTTTGGTAAACTCATTCGCTGGAACGAGTTTTTCTAGAGATTATGATATGTGGCAGTTTATGAGAACAGTACCATGTAGGAATAAAGATATCATATTGGCGAAGACTGCATTTTGCACAATTATATCTTCAATATCAGTTTTGCTTACTGCTATTATTTTGATAAGTACAAAATTGTTAAATTGGCAACAGGGAATATTTGTGTTACTTGTTTGCGAAGTGTTTGCTGAGAGTCAAATAATAGCAGCAATAAAAATGGATTTTGATAGACCGCAAAAAATTGTCGGTGAAAATATGACAAGATCTGAAATTAAAACAGCGTTGATATGGTCAATATTAGGAATTGTTGTCGCAGTTACATCGATAGCAGTAAATGCTTTTTATACATACATTAGGGGTAAGAAGATAGGAGATAAATTTAGTTATATATTTATTTTTTTGATGGCACTGATAGTTGCAGTTTCAGTAGTAACATATTTTTTTGTGAGCTTGAAAAAGATGGACATAAATATAGAGAAGAATGTTGCGAAAATGGAAAAGGAAAAATATGAGGAATAAGATAATAGCTTTTATTTTTATAATCCCTATATTATTGATCCTTTTAATATTTGGAGTATCAAAAGCAATCGGGAATACTGTTCAGATTCCAGTTAGAGGTATTGCGTTACATAATACTGAAGGAAAAAATAAAGATCTTAAGGAAAATAGAATATTTGATACTGATCAGCAAAAGGAATTTAAGATGTTTGTTAATGTTGTTCCTGCAAATGCAAAAAATAAAAATATAGATGTTGATATAGAAAATCTTGATCCTAAAAGTAAGGTTGAAGCAAGTGTTGAAAAGATGCAGGGAGGGTATAGCATCCAGTTTAAAGGAACAGGAAAAATTAAAATTAGCTGTGTAACAAAGGAAGGGGGATATACAGCTTCAATGATTCTGAGAGTAATACAGTCTAAAACATTTAAGATTGAACAGAAACTGTATGATAAATATGAAAGTAAAGAGTTTGCATTTGAAGAATATGAGATAAATCCAGTTGAAAGTACAAAATTTAAAATTAATCTTAGAAATAATCCATATCAATTTATAGCTAGGATAACTCCAGCAGCATTTAATCATTTGGCGGCAACATGGACATCAACAAATCCTGATGTTTTAGAAGTTGATAAGTATAGTGGGAAAGCATATACACATTTTTCTGGAACTACCAAGGTAACAGCAACTATAGGGAACAAAACACATACTATGGATGTTGAAGTAGTTAATGAATCTGGAGAGTGCATTGTCACTGGACTTAGTAATAGTGGTAAGGTCAGAAGGATTGAAGGCAATACAAAGAAAATAAAAGTATATGTTGAAAATGCGACAAAAGAAGAAATAGAGAACGCAAAATTTATTAAATCGATAAGTGATACCAAACACATAGTTGAAGTAGATTTATCGACGGAACTTAAGGTTAAAAAGAATAGTTACAAATATGATGATGTGGCTGCTACAGCCAATATAGCCTCAGGAGTGCAAAATGGTGATGTTATATATCATAAGAAAGGCACAACAATGAGATATCATCTTCAAAGTAATATTGAGGTTTCGGAGATTGAATTTAAGGTAGATGGTGAGTGGATAAAAGGGGAGACCGTTGATGTCACATTGGGCGATAAAGCAAAAAAACTTGCAGCAAGATATAAGTATAATGGGATCCTCCAAACGACTGAAAGTATTATTAAGCCAATAGAAAATATAAGTACGGTATATCATAAAACGGAATCAATGATATATGGGAAAGAAAAGAACCGTACATATATGGATAAAGTTTATAACAGCGAAATGGCAGAAGAAGATTTTAGACATAAATTTGAAATTGTAACATTAGATAATAATTATGACGAATGTGAAAGCAAAGAGATTGAATACCAGAAAAAGACAGATAATTTTAGTCATGAAAAAAATGTCATAACGAAGATAGATGCGAATGAAGAACTTAAAGAACTTAGGATAAAGGCATACTGGAAATATGCGAAATTTTTCTTTGTTGAGAGTTCAGAATATAAAATAAATGTTTCACATGGAATAAATATATATAACGAAAAAGAACTGGCACATGCACAGTCAAAAAATAAAAAGGTTGCGATACAAAGAGATATATATATCCAAGGGCAAGAATATTTAAATAATTATATGTACACAACTTATGATTGGAAATATTACAAAAACATACATGAATCTAGACCTAAAATACAATATCTGCTTGAATTTACGAATAGTGTGTATGGCAACGGATTTCAAATTAATGCTGATAAAATAACGACAGGTAAAAATACAAAGTTTGGGGATGCACCATCATTTGTAGCTGCTAAAAATGGATTGTTTAAAGTATCTTTAAGAGGGCAAGATAATATATGTTTTCTTGTTCGTAAAGATAATGTCGAATTAAGAAATGTGGTATTCAAAGCATGTAAAGATGAAAGTTTGATACAGAATAATAAATTTAGTCAAAAAGAACTTGAAAATAAAGGCACAGTACTTGAGATTATGGGAAATAATGTTAATGTACTTAACAGTAGAATATCTAATGGTAGAATATGTGTAAGGATTTTTGGAAGAGATTTAAAACAGGATGATCCCGAATTTAATCCTGTTGTCGAAGAGTTAGAAATGTCATCAATTGATATTGAAAAAGAAAAGATCAAAGTGAGTATATTGGATAGCGTAATATCAAATGCCAGAGAGTTTTTGATAAAAATTGGGGCCAATAGAGCTGCAAGAGCAACAGACAGTACAGAAAAATCTGCAAAGGGAAAGTTATTGCCTAAAACACACAAATTTAAGAGAAATAACGGAACAGACTATCCATATAATGACAAAAATGCAATTGATGATTATTTTAAGAAACATTATGTGGCTACCGAAGTGATATTGGAAAATAACGAATTGAGAAGTTCCGGTTTGTTCGCAGTTGGCATGGATACTCATTTTGCAGGGAAATTACTGTGGAATGATGAAGATGATTTTGGGGCAATACTAGATAAATCTTGGCAAAAAATAGCAGCAACATCATATGCAGCGGAATTGAATATAAAAGGTGATCTCAAAATGTATAATTGGATGGATTTGAGCACTTTAGATGCATCTTCATTGATTGAAATAAGCGGTTCGTTAAGTAGCGGATTAGGATTTCTTAAGCTTGATTTTCAAGGAATGATTAAAGCTGTAATTGAAAGAGAAAAATATAATGATATTATTCAAAAGGTTAAACAGAAACAATTTATACATGGTGGTATTGCATTCTTTGGAGGCGGAGATAATTATTCATATTTAAATGAAGATTCTAAAGAAATAGGGAATATGCGAAAAATCTTTGTTAATTTGTCGCAAGTCGCTGGCAAAGATAAACTTACAAAACTTGTAGCTGAAAAGATGCCAGATGCGGCAGGTAATGCAGATTTTATGTTTTATTTATATAAGGTTGATTCGCAAAGGAATTATAATTGGCAGTATGCTTAAATCTTAGATGTATGTAGCAAATAGAATGTTGAAGATAAAAATTAAGCAAATTTTAAAACAAATAAATTTAAAAACACTATTGACATTAAAAAAATGGGGTGGGTATCATTAAAACATTAACGGAGGTAAAAAATGGATAAAAGCACAGTATTAAAAGAACGCAGATCTGGTATTCTTTCTTTTTTGTTCAGCATTTTGACATTAGGAATTTATAATATTGTTCAAGCGTTTCAGCTTGCACATGAAATTAACATTACATGTGCAGATGATGGCAAGAAAACTAAGAACCCACTGACAGCTTTCCTTATTAGATTGTTAATTGATTTGGTTGGTTTTGGCTGGTTGTATTGGCTTATATACAAATATAAGATGATACAGCGTCTTGAAGAAAAATCAAGAAGGAATGGAGAAAAACCAAAACTCACGGCAACATCATGGATTCTATCAGTATTTTTTGGAGTATTTACTCTTTTTATTTGGCCACTTGTAAATTATTTTAAAAAGTATGCATTGTGGAATCAGGTAAATAAAGCATATAATAGTTCAAAGAAATAGAATAAATAAAAAAATACACCGTCTTTATGGCGGTGTATTTTTAATCAAATCATTGGTTTTCTTAGATTAAGAAATTTTAATTAATTTTTTAACAGGTTCTTTTTTTGGAATTGACACGGTTAGAATACCGTTTTCAAGTTTTGCGGCTATTTCTTCATCCGATATATCTGGTAATGCGTATGACCTGGTGTATTTGCGATCTTTGTTTTCAGCATTAAGTTTTAAAACGCCATCTTCAACATATAACTCTATCTCATCCTTGTTGAATCCAGGTATCGTAATTGTTATTGTGTAGGCTTTTTCTTCCTCAAGCATCCGGTCTCTATTTGACATATCGCTGTCAAAGTCTCCGAAGAAATTTCTTCCAAAATCAAATGGTTTTAAAAAATTGTACATATTGTACCTCCTAAGTTTTATTTTTTAGCAATCTAGCACATCGAGCATTGGCACTCAAAGCACTCAACTGCTAAACACATAATACCACCATGAACATAGATGTCAACAGAATTTTTAAAAAATTTAAAAAAATTTGATATTTACACATTTGGGGCTGTTATTGTAATATATTTATATATACACTTTGAAAGAAAAAAATTTGTTTGTCATTATTTGAGTGACTTCATAGCTGGGGGGCGTTTCATGAGTGATAGGAAGATTGAGATTATCAAGCTGATCAAATATTTAATATATTTTTTAGGAGTTCCGCTTTTCTTTCTAGCGGTCATTGTTCTTGCTGCTAAAGATGTAGTTGGAGTTGATGCATTCACAACACAGGCATTTAAAACAGGAAAGCTTCCAGTATTGGCAAAAGCATACTATTATCCAATATGGATAGCATTGGGTCTTTTTATAATAATGTTGGGTTCTCATATTGCTATAGCTATAACAATTAAGAATTCAAGAATAAAAATGCTTTCAATGACAGCCGTAACTCTTGTCGTTATGTTGATTCCTCTTGTTTCGATAGACGGTGCATACAGAAGTAAGATAACAAAGATACAAGAAAGTGCTCCAAAAGGGGTAAATATTCAAAATTACGAAAAAATGTTGGGATATACAAGACCAAGAACAGGTGGCTATACAACATATTCAAGTCAATTTGCAGATAAAATAGAAACTTTTTTAAGAACATATCATATAAGCAGATATGTTCAATTTTATGGTAATGCAACCGGATCATTTGCAAATCAACCACTAACATATTTTGATTTTGGAATTGATTATGACAAGAATGGCAAGCTTGAACCAGCGATAGGTGAGAATAAAAGAGACGATGAATTAATTAGAGTAAAGCCAACAGGTGCAAAATATAACAGAAAAGGGAAACTTATTGAAAACACAGGGTATCTCAAATTTGACGCAGAAGTATATAACGGAAGTGAGTGGGAGAAAAAGACATTTATTGAAAAAGATGTCACCATTTGGCAAGATGGAGATCAATATAGATATTTTAGAAAAACATATATTCCACAATGGAAGCAAGGCAAATATGGATATGCATTATATAATGCGAACGGTGAGCTTGGGGATGGATATGTGTATAGTGTAGAAACAGCATTAAATGTACTGTATGACTATTATTATGCAGTTGCTGAACTTGAAAAGAGTAGTCACACCGTCAATTATGATGAAATGTTGACCCTTGCAGAAGAGAGAAGAAGGGCAGATTATGAAGCTAAAGGGATGCTTGATGTGTATGAAAGAGAAACAATACACAATAAAGAGAAATTCGGATTAACTAATGAAAAGCTTGATAAGATTGTTGGAACATTAACTTCAAGTGTTGCTCAACTAAAAGCATTGGGACAACTGGAAGATTTATTAGGAGGCAATATATCGGAACTCAAAAGGTTGCTGAATGAAGGAATAAAATTTGGAGAGTTGCTAGATCATTTACCAACAATAGCCGGAATAAATTTAAAAGAAAAAATAAAACCTATATTTGAAAAGCTGGATTTGATGGAAGTAAAGATTACAATTAAAAAAGAACTTAATCCAAGCAATCCAAGTAATGAATATCCACAATTGCATCTTGTAATGGAGGATGCATCAGGGAAGTGGGCTACAAATATATTCTTGGATGAGACAATGACTGTTAAACAATTGGGCGAAATAGTCAATGGTTTAATAGCGAATGTCTTGAAGATAACAGGACTTGATCCAAGTCTTATAAATACTGTAGTTGGACTTATTAAAGGCAAGTTACCTATAGAGTTCCATACTTTAGATGAAATGAAGGTTGGTAAATTTATAAATATCGAAAAGACAATTAAGAAGTTGCTGGGTGGTATTTATTCATACCGTTCGCCAGTGTTAAAACCATTGTATGAATATTATGTTGATAAAAATGGTTCTGATTTTGAAAAAGCTGAACAGAAGTTATATGCACAAAGGGATTCAGCATTGGAAGAAGGTGGCTTAAGAGGAGCATTAGTAGGATCTACACTTATACCTAATGCGTCTTTCCTCGCTGGAGATAAACTTGGTGCAGGAGCAATGGTTGCAAAGCAAAGTCAATTTAACAATTTAGATGCAATTAATCAGCTAAAAATAGAAAATGAGCTTTTTCCTAAGATGTATCCAATCTTAATAGCAAGGGAAATGCTGATGGTATTTTTATTGATAGCAGTTTTTGCAACATTCCTTGCCTGCTATATATCAGCTATGGAAGGAAAAATTATTGAGAATATAGGCAAAATACAAGAAAAGAAAGCAAAAGCGAAAAAGGAAAAATTAGAAGAAAAAGAAATTGCGGAAAAGGAACAAAACGAAGTAAAAGATGAAAATGAAATTAAAATTAATGAAAGCACGAAAGATAAGAGCGAAGGGGGCGAAGAAAAATGATAGATGAAAAAATGGAAAATAATGAAAGCAATTTAAACGATCATACAACCTCTGTAAATGAAAATGAAACAAAACAAGATATGAAAAAGAAAGAAAAAATAAGCCCTGATACAACGGCTGTGCTTATGTTTGTATTTACAATTGTGCTCTTAGCACTACCATTTTTGACAATGTTTATTTATGCAATGGCTGTTGGCGTAAAAGCAAGTAAATTGATGCCATATTATTCTTTTTGGCCATTCCTTGGGGCATTGTTTCTTATAATTGTAGCAATACCATATGTAATATCTGTACCACTTATCCTTAGACCAAGATCAAAGAGTTCAGCAAGAACACAAACAATCAAAACAGGAATTGCATATTTCGGAATCTTGTTGGTTTTAGTGCTTGCACTTGATTATGTTCTTCCGAACCAAATAAGAGAGGCAACTCAAAAGACATTATTAATGGAAGATATATATTACAATACTGATCAGCAAATAGAAGCGATAGGGAAACTTGATAGAAAATACTTTATGACAACAATTACGGCTGGTGCATATGATCCAGCTATTGGATACGAAGCATTATCAACGCCTATAGGTGGATTGGTCGATCATAAAAAGGGAGATCCAATTACCGGATATGAAAATCAGTTCATAGATGAAACATATAGAAAATATGCTGACAATGAAACATTAGTATCTAATACTATTAAGAATTTTAATAGTAATCAGAAGGAATTTTTTGATTATTTATATAGCAACCATGTGTTGCGAGATATGGATTACTCTTTAAAAGCTGGAGAAGAAGGTGTTAGAAAGAGAAGAGCAATAGCGTTGGCTGTATTTGAAAAACAATATCCAGTATTTGAAAAAATATGTAAAGTTGGATTTAAAGATAAAAAGATGAAGCAACTCAGAGCACAAAATTTTGCATCACTTGATAAAGATGGCTATCAAACATTTCTTGATCCAGGGATTTCGTATGCACAAGCTGAGGGTAGACAGACTCCAGGGATGCTGTTTAGATTGATTGCTAACCCTAGAAATGAAAAAACATATGCAGTTGATGCACATGGAAATAAGATAGATCCTGTAAAAGATGCAGATAAGCAAGTTGGATGGCATGGGCATTTGTTTATGACAAGTGATATGAAGTTGCTTGAAGAATACAAAAGAGCAGGCGGCGAATTTAAAAATGGTAAGAGTACGGATTTTGTAAAATCAAAAGGGCGTATAATTCATGAAAATGGACAAGTTGAAGTTGCTATGAAATGGACAGTTCTTGATATGGACGGCAAGCCACAAACATTGGTTAAAAAAGATTTGGGTAGTCTTAAAATTGCAGGGTTTGAATTAGGAAATATAGTAAAGGGGCTTCTAGATAATGCTACAGTAGTTCAAACATTGAATCAGCTTCTGGAAGGGACTCCTGACGGGAATGGAGTGTCAAAATTAGTTAATATGTTAAGCGGAGGAGCAAAACTTGGAATTAATCCATATCTTGATGATGATGGTGTGTTTAATGTAGAGCTATATCCGCAAAATGCAAAAGTAGGACAACTTGGATATCAAGATGCTTCATGGCTGAATTCAAGTGCACAGTTGCTTGGAGTTATAAATCTTACTGCAGTAAGAAGAAATGTGTATATTGTGGGAGCTATAGGTTTCCTTACGGTAATAGGTGCTTGTGTGTTAAGAGAAGAAAGACTTAATATTAAGGCAAAAAAGGGAATATAGTAATATTTATATAGGAAAGAGGAGGAAATTATGAAAAAAGTACTAAGAGGTATGTTAATCACACTTATAGTTGCGATGCTTGCATTGTTAGGGCTGGGAGCTTCTGGATGTGCAAAGAAAAATAAAAAGAACCCACAACAACAAGAAGAGCAGAACAAAGGAGAAAAGGATCAAAAGAAGGCGTATGGCGATATTTTGAGTGATTTAAATAAAGCAATAAGTAATGCGGGAAAAGATCCGGTTGACCCTGATAAAGTTGTAAATGCTAGTGCAGATTTCACATTGAAAGTTGGACAAAGTGATAGAGTCGGAGATTTTGTTAAAAATTCAGATGTTGAATATCAGATTAAAACGAATGTTGTGATAGATCGTAAAAATGGATATAAAAACAGTGCATTCTACGCATCAGTTTATAATAAAACTGCAGAGAAAACAGTAGGGTCAGTTGCGTATTTCTTAAACAAAATGGACACTGTATATTTTGATATAGCCGGTAAAAAAGTAGAGTTTAAATTTGATGCGGGGAAATACAATGATGGAAGTGATAGCTCATATCCTGCGATGATTAAAGAATTGTTTGATAGCGAAAATGGGCTAAGAGATAAACTCATGAATGAGTTTGGCATGGATTTGAATAATGCAAGCGATGCTATGAGTAAAATGTTAAAAGCCATTACGTCTAAACCTCTGATAGAACATTATAGAAATCTTATATCTTCATTTGGTTCAGAATTTTCATTAAATAAAGCTATAAATGCATTAATTAAAGATATAAAGGTGTATTCATCAAAGACTAACAAAGAAGTATCTATAGTTGAATTTGTTAAAGAAATGATAGAAGGGAATGAAGCTATATTGAATAGTGTTGGAATTGATGCTAGTAAAATATTTAATTCCCAAAATGAAATTGACTTATATGAGGTACTTAAAAATGACACAATAAGAAGTACACTTAAGATAGTTGCAGATAAAGCAAAGAATCAGCTCACAATAGGAAAACTTGGATTAATAGGTAAGGCAATAAAAGGAGCTCTTGGAGATAGCGATTCTTTGATGTTCAGATATGATAAAAATGGCGATGCATTATCTGCAATAGAATTTGCCATGAAACTTGGTAGTTACAAAGTGGAAAAGAATGGGGTCAAAAAGGGACTTGGATTTAAAACAAGAATTGAAAATATGATTGCAAAACAATATAAAGATGATCCTACGCAAGAAGATATAGCAAGCACATTTGGAATTAATTTAAGTGATTATAAACAAGATTATAAAGTAGTTTCCGAGACAACTTACGAGATAGAAGGATTAAAATTGAATTTAAGTAAAGTTTCGAAATCTTTTAGTGATACAGATATATTTAATACAGTTGATGAATCCGAAAAGATAACATTAAAGGGCGAATATACACTAGATCTATTTAATGAAAGCGGAAATAAAACAGCTGGCTACTTTACAGCAACAAATAAAAAAGGAGAGGTACTGTTACAAGCAACATTTAATGGAAATACATTTGAATTGGAAGTAACAGATAACAAAGTTGGCGGAGTTCCTGCATCAAAGATATTCCATTATTCATCTAAGCATTTTATTAAAGCATTGGCTTCAGTAAAGACAAAAGATGACGCTTTCAGACATGCAGCACATAATGAAGCAGAAGAATTGGCAAAAGCAATTTTCGAGAAATATTATAGTACCGTAGAAGCTGCGGCTGCAGATAGTGATGCTACAACATTTGATAAATATGAGAAAGATCCAGAAGATGCAAATAAAGCAATTAAGCAATTTGGATTTGGAGTAGGTAGCAAAATAAAAGCAAATGCACCTAAGAAATTTAGAATAAATAATGTCAATGTTGTTAAGTTCTTTAGAGAAAGATTTATACATCAAGATGATCAGTATAAAAATCTTAAAGCAGCAAGATCAAAGTTTAGAAATCTTACATTCACAGGAGAGAAGAATTTTGTAGACTTAGTAAAGATGATGTTGGAATCAGTTAAGAGTTATACAGCTGATACATTGGAGCTTAATAAAAAATCAGCTCTCAGTGCATACTTTAAGACAATAGGGAATGGAGATAGAGATGAGATAGTCGCATATCAACTTGCTTTGGACAGTAAATATGTTGAGGCATATAATCATTTAGGAATCTTTACAAAATCATTGGAAGAAATTGATAAAATGACTGGAGAAGATAAGGAAAAGGCATTAAAGAAGTTCAAAGAAGAAGCAAGAGAAGCGTTAAAGTATCAGTATGGTGATATTGGTTATAAGTACGATAATTATAAAGAAAAATTTAAGGATCATGCGGTATCACAAGAGCAGTTTGATGAAACTTTAGCAAATTATGGAGTTGGTAGAATCTTAGGAATTCTTCAGGGTTCAAATGGCATTACAAATGCTAAAGATATGGTAAGAGCATTTAATGAATCAAATGGAACACTCAAGATGACATTGATTGATGGTGGAATAAAGTTTGAATCTGAGGTGGGAATTAAATCAGGATTTACAATAAAAACAACATCAAAGACAGAGTGTGTTGTTGGGGAAAATGCAAATTCAAAGAATGAAGGTGCAACATTTGTTCCAGATTATGATAGTGATTTTGCTAAGTATATAGCGTAAGAACAACTTTAGTATGTTTAAAAGGGCGGGTGCATACCCGCCTTTTTTATTGGACAAAGAAATGGCGAATTGTTTTTATTTTGAAATACAATTTAATAAAGGTACAATAAAAAAGGATAGTGAAGGGAAGTAGTGGGTAAAGAGTTTAGAGAAGACAATATATCTGAAGAAATGATGCAACAAGCCACATATATTGAAGATGCGGAATTTGCAGTTCCTGGAACTATTTATGAAGTTGAGGTTGCCCGTCATTTAAGAGATAATTTTGAAACAAAGACGGGAAAACATGCCAGGCTTGAGCCATATAGGCTATCAGGAGTTTTCGGAAGAAAAGCAATGCCATATTTGTCTATATGGTATTTCGTTAGTATGGTGATTTTCTTTTGTTCATTTCTTCCAAACCCTAATATGAGATACATGAATATAATATTGGCAATTTTTAGTTTTCTTATATTATCTATTGGGGTAACAATTCATAGCTTATTTTTATATGGAGTTGGTAAATTTAAATGGGGACATGCTGCAAAATTTTCATATAATGTTATTGCGGGCGATATTAGTTCACCAGATAAGAAAAATATAATTTTATGTTCTAATCATGATGCCAAGTATGGTTCCTTTTTAAAGGATTATGCATTTTCGAAAAAACTAACATCAATTGCGTTGCCTATTGCAACTGCAATTTACATGTTGCTAATAATTATTAGAGCTATAATTGCAGATACGAATCCTCAGATAGTTGCGGTATTTGTTGTGTTACCTCTGATATCTGTGGGCTTTTCAGTTTATTTAGTAATTTCACATTTTTCACTTTTTAAAAAAAATATAATAACCAATAATGGAATTGGTGTTGCAGTAACGGAGAAACTCTTTGAATATTTTTCTCATGAAGGTAATGAACTTAAAAATTACAACATAAAGTTGGTTAGTTTTGGCGGAGAAACTGCTGCGAATTCAGGTAGCAAAGCATTTTTTAGTGATCAGAATAAATCGAATGGAGATATAGTAATAAATGTAGTTGATATAGTCAGCGGAGAATATAGAATAAGTTTCCCAAGAACAAAAGATAGAAGTAGTGGAGAATATTTTAGTAAGTTTTGTAGTCATGTTTATGAAGAAGACAAAAATATTGTCAGAGAGAATGGCAAAGTAATTGAGAAGATGCTTGATATTGACAAACGCTACGCATCAGATATAGCAAAAAAATATGGATGTACTTCGGTAACGATATATGCAAAAAAGAGCAAAATTTTAAATTATCAGCCTACTCTTAACGATATAGCGACATTATACAATTTAATCAAAAACGCACTTATAAAAATTGATAAGGAGCATGAAATTGAAGACAAAAACAATTCAGAACACGAGGAGACTGTTTAACAGATATTTCGTTGAAGGATTTTCAGGAATGGCAAAAGGACTCTTTTGCACACTGATAGCAGGGACGATTCTTGAACTATTTGGAAAACTAATAAATGAAGTGGACCCTAAAAGAACAGGAGCTTTTATATTAGCAATATGTAAGATAGCGAAGTTTCTTATGGGAGCAGGAATAGGGATAGGGATAGCACTTCAGTTGAAAACACACCCTATAGTAGTTGTAACGGCGGCTATAGCAGGAATGTTGGGATCATTTTCTTATGAGATAATAAGGGGAGAGTTCGTAACAAAAATAGCTAGGTTGCCTATAGGAGATCCAATAGGGGCGTATGTTGTATCTGTAATATCAATAGAGTTGGGACAACATATATCAAAAAAATTTAAATTGGCACTGATAGGTATTCCAATATTCATGTTTTTATATATATCAATAGGAATATTTATAGCTTACCCGTTTGTATTATTATTTAGACAGATCTCAAAACTTATTGACATTGCAACGGGACTTGCTCCATTTTCAGCTGGGATTGTATTATCTTTTTCAATGGGTCTTCTTCTCACTATGCCAACATCTTCAGCAGCAATTTGGGTTGCAGTTGCAAAAGGTAATTTATCGTCAAATATGCTACTTGCTGGAGGAGCTGCATGCGTAGGATGTGCATGTCATATGATAGGATTCGCAGTTGCAAGTTTTAAAGAAAACAAGTGGAGAGGATTGCTGGCACAAGGTTTGGGGACATCAATGCTGCAAATTCCAAATATTATGAAAAATCCATCAATATTATATCCGGCAGTTATTTCAAGTATTATCGCTGGACCATATGCTACAGTTATATTTAAATTGAAATCAACAGCATCTGGAGGCGGAATGGGAACATCTGGACTGGTTGGAGTAATAGAAACTGTCCGGGCAAGTTTAGATTCTACGGTAACAGGAGTTGCAAATACGGTTATAGGTATTTTTGTTTGTTTTATATTAATCCCAGTTATTGTTAGCTTATCAGTTAGCACTATACTGAGGAATAGAGGCATTATAAAATTTGGAGATATGAAAATTTAAAAAATTTTGTTTGACTTGATAATCCAGCAATTTATATAATTTTAAAACGGTCATATACATGTGCAGGACATGTGTGGATGTGTAAAACAGCAGGAGGTAAATATGAAAAAAGACATTCATCCAGATTATCATGAGGCAACGGTAGTATGTGCCTGTGGCAATACATTTAAAACCGGAACAACAAAGAAAGGCGATGAAATTAGAATTGATATTTGCTCAAAATGTCATCCATACTTCACAGGGAAACAGAAGCTCGTTGATAGTGGCGGAAGAGTAGATAAATTCAAAAAGAGATACAGTCTCGAAAAATAATTTTGGAATCATGTTTTCAACATGAAAAAATGCAATAAAATCAGAAGCAGTATTGGCGGTCAGGCTGTGCTTGAAGGTGTCATGATGCGTGGCAAAAAAAGCATGGCTACTGCAATTCGAACTGAAACCGGTGAAATAACGGTTGAAAACAAATATCTCAAACAAACAAAGGCAAGACAGATAATAAATAAGATTCCTTTTATAAGAGGAGTAGTTAATTTATTTAGTCAAATGTTTGCTGGAACTGCATTAATAATGCGTTCAGCGGAGGTATTTGGTGAATTTGCGGAGCCTTCAAAATTTGAGGAACGGTTAGCAAAAAAATCTACTAAAATTAAGCCGAACGATATTATGATGGGCTTTTCTGTTTTTCTTGGAATAGGACTTGCAGTTCTGCTATTTATAGTCCTTCCAACAGTTTTCAAGTCATTAATTGAGAAAGCGGCAAAGGCACAGAGTTGGCATCCCATAATAGGAAGTTTGATAGAAAGTGGAATAATGATAACTATTTTTATCATTTATATACTGTCAATTTCATTTATGAAAGATGTGAAACGCTTATTTATGTATCATGGGGCTGAGCACAAGACAATAGCATGTTATGAAAATAAACTTGATTTGACAGTTGAAAATGCTAGAAAAATGAGCAAAGAACATTCCAGATGTGGTACAACATTTATGTTTTTTGCATTAGTAGTTTCTATGTTGGTTTTTGCTTTTGTGACATGGGGCTTGACAGCACTTAAATGGATTAATAATGGGAATCATAAGATTGTTGATGTGCTTATTAAAATAGCATGCAAAATAGTGTTTATTCCGGTTGTAGCGGGTATATCTTATGAAGTGTTAAAATTCTTTGCATTATCTGACAATATATTTTTTAGAATATGTAGAGCTCCTGGAATGCTTTTGCAAAAGCTGACGACAAGAGAGCCAGATGATGAAATGCTTGAAGTAGCAATAACAGCATTTAAAAAAGTTCAAGAAATGGATGAAAATTCAGAGATAGAGGAATGTAAATTTAAAATAGAAGTTCAATATAGTAATGCTGTAAAAAAAGCAGAAAGCATTGTAAAAAATATTGAAAAGAGTGATATAGATTATGTGTTATGTGAAGCAAGTGGTAAGAATAGAAATGAGTTACCCTTACATAAATTTAGTAAAGATGAGTTTATGGGAGCACTCAAAGTATTTAATAAAATGAAAACTGGAATGCCAGTTCAGTATGCTGTTGGTAAAGCTAATTTTTATGGTTATAACATGTTACTTGATGGAAGAGTACTAATTCCAAGATTTGAAACGGAAGAGTTGGTCTATAAAGCACTAGAAATTATTAATAAACATGGATATAAAAAGGTATTAGATTTATGTACTGGAAGTGGAGCGATAGGAATAGTTATATCAAAGAAGTCTGAATGCGAAGTGTTTGGAACTGATATTTCTGATGACGCACTAAAAGTTGCAAAAATTAACGGAGAGATGTTAAATGCAAAAATCAACTTTATACAAAGTGATTTATTTAATAAAGTTTTGGATAAATATGATTTAATTATTTCAAATCCTCCATATGTAGCGACAAGCGATATAGCTAAATTGGATAAAAAGGTTAAGAATTATGAACCAAAGCAAGCTCTCGATGGAGGCATTGACGGGTTGGACATCATTAGGAAAATCGCTCTTGAATATAAAAATTATCTAAATGAAAATGGCACTCTCATGTTTGAATTTGGGATAGGACAGACAGATGAAATTAAAAAAATATTTATTGATTCTGATGTGGAAATAATTAAAGACATTGCAGGTATTGATAGAATAGCAATAGTGAGGAAAAAGTGATAATAACAGAGAAGACAATAATGAAGCTGGATAAGCTTACACAGAGGCATGAAGAGTTATCTAAATTAGTGTGTGATAGTGATGTAATAGGCAATCAGGAGCTTTATAAAAAGTATACAAAAGAAATGTCATCTATAGAGGAAGTTGTAGAAATATATAAAGAATATAAAACTCAAAAGGAAACATTATTAGAATGTCGTCAGATGCTTGAAATGGAAACAGATGCAACAATGAGGCAGATGGCAAAAGATGAAATTGAAATTTTGAAGTCTCAAATGGAAGAGACTGAAGAAAAATTGAAAATAGCAATGCTACCAAAAGATCCTAATGAGGATAACAATGTAATTATGGAAATTCGTTCTGGTGCTGGTGGAGATGAAGCTGGATTGTTTGGAACTGAGCTTATGAAAATGTATCGACATTATGCAGATGCTAACAAATGGAAAGTTGAAGAAGTAAATATGAGTTATAGCGAACTTGGAGGGGCAAAGGAACTGGTTTTTATGATAACTGGTAAGGGAGTGTACGGAAAATTAAAATTTGAAAGTGGAGTTCATAGAGTGCAGAGAGTTCCGGCAACTGAGTCGCAAGGTAGAGTCCATACATCGACTGTAACAGTTGCGGTATTACCAGAAGCGGAAGATGTTGAAGTTGTGATTAACGAAAATGATTTGAAAGTTGATACATATAGAAGTGGTGGTGCCGGTGGGCAACATGTTAATAAAACTGAATCTGCAATAAGAATAACACATATTCCTACTGGCATAATTGTTGAATGTCAAGATGAAAGAAGCCAGATTAAAAATAGAGAAAAAGCAATGAAAGTTTTGAAGAGTAGACTGTATGATTTTTATCAATCACAAGCAGATAAGGAATATGCAGAGAATAGAAGAATACAAGTAGGAACTGGAGATAGAAGTGAACGAATAAGGACATATAATTTTCCACAAGGTCGGGTTACGGATCACAGAATTGGTTTAACTTTGTACTCGCTTGATAAGTTTATGCTGGGTGATATGGAAGAGATGATTTCCGCATTAAGAATTGCTATGCAAAATAAACTGATGGAGTCAATTGATGATTAGTTATACAGAGATGTTAAATTATGTTAAACTGATAAAAATTCAGGTGACAAAATGATAGTAAAGTTTAATCACAACAAAAATATAATTGAAGAAAACATGTATAGACCATCCTTACAGGATGTTGCACAACCAAATCTTAATAGAAAAATATTTCCATATGGAAGTGTTCCAAGAGTAACATTCAATATGAGACATGTTCCTATGCAATGTGCAAAAAATTTATATATAACAGATACGACATTCAGGGATGGGCAACAAGCATGTGAACCATTTTCAGTTGAAAATATCGTTACGCTCTTCAAGTTTTTGAATAAATTAGGTGGACCTAAAGGGATAATAAGACAGAGTGAATTTTTCTTATATTCTGATAAAGATAAGGAAGCCGTGAGAAAGTGTCAGGAACTTGGATATAGATTTCCGGAAGTTACGAGTTGGATAAGAGCAAATGAAAAAGATTTTGAGCTTGTTAAGAATATGGGCATAAAAGAAACCGGGATACTTGTAAGCTGTTCTGATTATCATATTTTTAAAAAAATGAAATTAACTAGAAGGGAAGCTTTAGATAAATATCTATCTATAGTAAAAATGGCGTTAGAAAGAAATATAGTTCCAAGATGTCATTTTGAAGATATAACGAGAGCAGACTTTTATGGTTTTGTTCTTCCATTTGCCATAGAACTACAGAATTTATCTAATGAAAGTGGAATTCCTATTAAAATAAGGATGTGTGATACGATGGGGTACGGAATTACATATCCGGGAACATCGTTGCCAAGATCTGTTCAAGGTATTGTATATGGGTTAAACCATTATGCTGAAATTCCGGAAGAGAGGCTTGAATGGCATGGTCATAATGATTTTCACAAGGCAGTTGTTAATTCCTCAACCGCATGGTTGTATGGGTGTTCAAGCGTATCAACAACTTTGATGGGTATAGGAGAAAGAACAGGCAATACACCTCTTGAAGCAATGTGTATAGAGTATGCAAGTCTTCGTGGAAATACTGGTGGCATGGATTTAACTGTTATTACAGAAATAGCGGAATATTTTGAAAAAGTGATGAAAATAGAAATTCCTGCGAGAACACCTTTTGTTGGAAAAAATTTCAACGCAACAAAAGCTGGAATACATGCAGACGGTATGTTGAAGAACCCTGAAATTTATAATATTTTTGATACTGAAAAAATTCTTAATAGACCTCCAGGAGTAATAATTGATGCATTTAGCGGGCTTGCGGGAGTTGCTTTTTGGGTTAACAATTTCTTTTCATTAGCAGATGATGAAAAAATTGATAAGCAGAGTGAGGTTGTTTTAAAAATGAAAAACGATATTGACGAAGAATATGCGAACGGACGAACCACCTCAATGAGTGATTCGGAATTAAAGAAAATGTTAAAGAAACATGATCCAAAACTATATAGTAAACTAACGGAAGAAAAATAATCAATATTGAAGATAGAGCAAGCCATATGCTAAAATTTAAGTAGCGAAAGCGAATTAAATGGAGGGAAGAATGATTAATTACATAATAGGCGAAAAGGGTTTTGGAAAGACAAAAGCCATGATTGATCTGGCAAATACAGAAGTTGAAAAGGCAAAAGGAGACATTGTTTTTTTAACTGATAAAAACAAAAACATACATGCAGTATCTAATAAGGTCAGATTAATACCTATTGAAGAAAGTGGAATGAGCGTCGCTACATTAACGGAAGATATGATGCTTGGATTTATTTGTGGAGTGCTATCTGCAAATTATGATATTCAGACAATGTATATAGATGGAGCACACAGGTTATTAAATAAACAGGTATCAGACATGGAGTATTTTTTTACAAACTTAGCAAAGATTGCTGATAATACAAAAGTTAATTTTTGTGTAAGTGTAAGCACTAATGTGGAGAATACACCAAAGTTTATAAAGAAAAAGAAATAAATGAAGTTTGTAAGTACACGAAACGGTAAGAAAGAATATGAACCTTGCGAAGCGATCATCAAGGGCATAGCGGATGATGGGGGATTGTTTGTTCCACAAGTTTTTCCTTTAATTACATTTGACGATATTGCAAAATTTGCTGAGATGTCTTATGAGGAGTGTGCGGCGAAAGTATTATCACTTTATTTAGATGATATCGGATATGACAAACTTTTAGACATAACAAAAAAAGCTTATTCAAAATTTGATGGAGATGCTTGTCAGGCTTTAATAATAGCTGATCATTTGGCAGTTATGGAACTATGGCACGGACCGACATTTGCATTTAAAGATATGGCGTTAACTGTGTTGCCATATTTAATTGTTGAGAGTAAGAAGATATTAAAGAAAAATGAAAAAACACTCATATTAGTAGCGACAAGCGGGGATACAGGGAAAGCAGCACTTGAGGGATTTAAGGATGTTGCAGGTACCGAGATAACAGTTTTATTTCCAAATGATGGAGTAAGTGAAATGCAGAAATTGCAGATGCTTACTCAAGAAGGAAATAATGTGCATGTATTTTCTATTAATGGCAATTTTGATGATGCACAAAGTACAGTAAAAGCAATTTTTAATGACAAAAAAATAGTTGATAAATTGAAAGAGAAGAACATTGTTATGTCTTCTGCAAATTCAATAAATTTTGGAAGACTTGCTCCTCAAATAGCTTATTATATATACACATATGCATCGCTTGTAAGTGCAGGACAAATAAAAAACGGTGAGAAGATAAACTTTATTGTTCCGACTGGAAACTTTGGGAACATCCTTGCAGGCTATTATGCATTTAAGATGGGATTACCTATTAACAATCTTATAATTGCTTCAAATAAGAATAATATATTAACGGACTTTTTTGAGACCGGAGAATATGATATTAATAGAAAATTCTTTAAAACAATATCACCATCGATGGATATTTTAATATCATCGAATTTAGAAAGATTGCTCTTTGAATTGATGGACAGAAATAGCGACTATATTATAGAGATCTATAAGAGTTTATCCGAAAAAGGTAAGTTTAGTGTAGATAAAGAAGTTTTAAAAAACAGTATTTTTAAAGCCGATTGGGCAGATGAAGAAGATACAAGAGAAACAATAAAGGAATCATTTAAAAATGAAGATTATTTATTTGATACACACACAGCAGTTGCAAAAGCAGTTTATGATAGTCATGTAAAAGACTTTGAGAATATATATACTGTTATTGTTTCTACAGCGAGCCCTTTTAAATTTGCTATAGATGTATATAATGCAATTGCTGGAAAGAAAGAGAAGGATGCAGTTGAATCGTTATCAAAGCTTGAAGACTTCACAGCATGGGAATGTCCCGAAGCTATTTTAAGTTTAAAAGATAAAAAAATTATACATAATAAAACAATTAATAAAGAAGATGCTCGAAAAGCAATACTTGCAGATATGGGAATAGATGAATAAAAAAAGAATAATCAGTGGAATACAGCCAACTGGAGTAATGACACTTGGAAATTATCTTGGAGCTGTAAAGAATTGGCAAGAGATGCAAGATGATTACCAGTCACTTTTTTTTATTGCCGATTTGCATGCATTGACGGTAAGACAAGATCCTAAGGATTTTAGACAGTCATGTATCAATTTTTTTGCACAGCTACTTGCGTGCGGGGTTGATCCTAAAAAGGCAACAGTATATTTTCAGTCTGCTGTTCCAGCACATTGTGAGCTTGCATGGTTGTTAAATTGTAATACATATATTGGTGAGCTTTCCAGAATGACACAGTTTAAAGATAAGTCACAAAAGCATTCAGAAAATATAAATGCAGGTTTATTTACTTATCCCGTTCTAATGGCTGCAGATATTTTGTTATTTAAATCAAACCTTGTACCGGTTGGAGTTGATCAAAAACAACATCTTGAAATAACTAGAAATATTGCTGAAAGGTTTAATAACATATATGGCGAAACATTTATAGTTCCAGAGCCATATATTCAGAAAACCGGAGCAAAAATATGTTCGTTACAAGATCCTACTAGCAAGATGTCAAAAAGTGATAAGGATGCAAATGCAACGATATCAGTATTTGACAGTGAAGAGATAACAGTTAAAAAATTCAAAAGAGCTGTTACGGATAGTGATTCGGAAATTGTATATAGAGAAGATAAACTAGGGATAAGCAACCTTTTAACAATATATGCAACAATACAAAATAAAAGTATCGAAGAGGCAGAAAAAGAGTTTACATCATTTGGATATGGGCAGTTTAAAATGGCGGTTGCTGATGCAGTAAATGCCGCATTGAAGCCTGTTCGTGAAAAATATATTCAACTTCTTAAAGATCCGGCAATGATACTATCAATCGCTGATAAAGGTGCAAAGGAAGCAAAGGTAATTGCAGAAAAAACATTGCATGAAGTTAGAGATAAAATGGGTTTAATTAGTAACCGGTAATGTTCGGATATATAGTTCCAGATAAAGCAAATTTATATATAAAAGATTTTCAAGTTTATAATGCATTTTATTGTTCATTATGTAAGGCATTATCACTAGAAGGCAATCAGTTAACAAGACTTTCTGCGAATTATGATGCAACTTTTTTTGATATATTCGTACACGCTATATTGAAAAAAGAAGTCGCAATTAAGGTTGAGACATGTATGATAGCGATGAAAAAAAAGAATGTTGTAAAGATCGACGAACTCACAATCAGAGTTGCAGATGTAGCAGTATTATTACTTTATTATAGCCTTACAGATGACATACTTGATGGGAAGAAGTCCAGAAGAATTTTACGAACATCATTTGCTTTCAGAGCAAGGAAGGCAAAAAAAAGAGAACCGATTATCAATACTATTATTGAAGAGTCATATAAAAGGCTCAGGGAGCTTGAAGAAGAACAGTGTGTAAGTATTGATAGAGTGGCCGACACATCAGCGAAAATGCTTCAAGATATAACCAACCAATTTAAAAGATTGAATTATGAGGAGAGTAATTTCATCTATAATATAGGCAAGTTAATATACCTTTTTGATGCAATTGATGATATAGAAGAGGATACTAAAAATAAAACATATAATCCAATTCTTCTTATTTATGGTTTATGTAAAGATAAGAAAGAATATTTAGAAAAACATAGCAGGGAAATAAAATTTATCCTTAACTCGACATACAGCAGAATTATCGAATGTTATGACAAAATGGAAATTGTGGAGTTTGAAGGGATTCTATCTAATATAATTTACTTAGGAATTAGAAATCAAATTGATACAATAATGTCTGGAGACGGGAAATGTGGCTATAGCCAGCGAATATGATTTTTTATTTTGGTTGCAGTAGAATTTTGGTAAAATAAATGAACATGGAAAAAAAAGATTTAGAATATTTTGGATTAGATGAGAATGCAACTATAGAAGAGTTGGAAAGTGGTTATAACGAGAAACTGTGCGAGATTGAAAAATCCGAAGCAGAGGAAAATAAGAAAAAAGAGATCAAATCTGAAATTGAAGAAAAACATGTATCAGCACTTGAATATATAAAAAACAGAAATTTAAAGGAGAAGGTGTTGGAAGGTGTTGTAGATGTTTTTATGCCAGTGCGAAAAGCCTTAAAGGCGAAAAATATTGCGGAAGCTCAAAGTATTTTGGATAACATAGATGTAAGAGATGGTGATTGGCATTATCACCAGGCAATGGTTTACTATGAGCAGAATTGGCAGTCGGAATCAAAAAAACAACTTGAAATGGCAATGTCTCTTGAACCTATGAATGTTAAATATAGACAAGCATATGACAAATTATGTGCAAGTGATATTGCAAAGACAGCTTTTGGCAATGAAGAGGAAAGAAAGACTAAAACAGAAAGGACATATTCTCCAGAACAAGGCATGAATAGTGATCGTGGTAGAAATGTTTGTTGTGGAGTATGTCAGGGATTAATTTGTGCTGATTGCTGTTGTGAATGTCTCGGCGGAGATCTTCTTCCCTGTTAAATGAAGCACACGAAACATGTAAAGACAATTACATATTCAGCTATAGCAGTTGCAGTATCCATAGTGCTTTTGGCGATTGCTAGATTTGCACAGGTTGTTGATTTAACAGTTCTTTTATTGGTAGCAGTTATAATTTGTATACCATTTTGTGAACAACTTTATGCCGCTGGGGTGTTAGCGTATGTTATTGTTGCAGTAGCAGCACCTTTTGTTACAGGGAAGTATATATTATCATTTATGTTTGTTTTTTGGATTGGACCGAGTGCATTGGTGCTGGCTGGATGGGAGAGAACAAAATACAAAAAATATTTTGGAATACTGTTGGCAGTTGTTATTCTGAATGTAGCATTTTGGTGTCAATATGCATTGATTAAGCACTTCTTCTTTAAAGAGTTTTATGCTACAACTCAAATTTTAATTAAATTAAAACAAAAGACCTCTAAAGTAGGATTTATATTGTTGCTTTTAGGACTATGGCATGTGTTCACTATACTTGCAGATTACGCAGTACTATTTTTATATAGATATATTTATCGTGAAATATATGTAAAACGGCTACATGTTGAAGATAATTCTGAAAAGAAAACAATATTAAATGATGATGAGACAGATGTTTTTGATAATTAAAAATAGCGAATAAGATTGTACAAGAGGTGCAAAATTAATATGTGGCTTTTAAAAAGAAAGTCTAAACATAACAAAGTTAGTAGAATAATGCTTATTTTTTTCTCATAAATGCATAAAATTATACCCGATAAGGTGTAAATTATTGATTTGTGCTATTAATTATACCCTATAGGGTGTAATATCAGTTTATGAACAAAATATCTGGTGTTGTGAGGGAAAATAGAAAGAAGCTTGGGCTTACCCAAGAAGAATTTGCGATGAGATCGGGGTTAGGGTTGCGTTTTGTTAGAGAACTTGAGTCTGGGAAAAAACACTTAGGTTAGATAAGGTCAATCAAGCATTAGCTATGTTTGATATGGAAATGATTGTCGGAGTAAAAGATAAAAAATAATGGAATATAGGACAGCACATATTTATTTTGATGATACATTCGTAGGAGAATTATCTGAATGTGAAGAAGGATATGTTTTTATATACGATAATGTATATTTTGAGGATGATAGCAAGCATGCAATTTCATTAACATTGCCTAAAACGCAACAAAAATATTGTTCAAAAACATTATTCCCATTTTTTGATGGCTTGATTCCGGAGGGATGGATGTTAAATTTTGTTAGCACAAAATGGGGAATAAATATTAGAGATAGGTTTGGAATTTTGCTGGTGGCATGTAAGGATACAGTATCTAGAGTAAGAATTTTGGAGAAAAAAATATGATTTGCTTATGCTGTAATAAACCAATTAAGGAAACAACCAGCGAAGAGGCAACTAAATTAGGATGGCATATTGGTTGTATAAAAAATTTTTTTAAAGTAGATAAAATTCCTCTATTTGATATATCACTGTCAAGAATTGTAAATATGGCAAATAAAAATATTGCAACTGGCGGGATTGTTCAGGGAGTTCAAAAAAAAATATCCTTAGGTTTATCGATGGGAGAATACAAAAGGATAACAGTTGTTGATTATCCGATCGGATTTATACTAAAACCACAAGTTGAAGAATACAGTTATTTGCCTGAATATGAACATTTAACAATGCAGATGGCAGAGGCGGTTGGGATAAGAACAGTGCCACATGCATTAATATCTATTGATGGTCAGATGGCATACATAACAAGACGCATAGATAGATTCGATGAACATGGCAATTCGATACGACTTGCAATGGAAGATTTTTGCCAGTTGGAAGAAAGACTGACCGAAGATAAATACAAAAGCTCATATGAAAGATGTGTAAAGGTCATAAAAAAATATTCAAGTAGAACAGGATTTGATTTAACAGAATTTTTATTAAGAACAATATTTTTTTTCATCACAGGCAATTCAGACATGCATCTTAAAAATTTTTCACTTATTCAAAATTCTCAGGATTCTTTTGATTACCATTTATCACCAGCATATGATTTATTACCAGTCAACTTGATTATGCCAGAAGATGTTGAAGAATCGGCTTTAACGCTCAATGGAAAAAAAAGAAACCTAAACATTAAAGATTTCTATATTTTAGCAAGAAGGTGTGAATTGCAAGAAAATGTGACAAATAAAATGATAAAAAACATATTAAAACGAAAGGATGAACTTTTTAAATTATGTGATAATTCATTAATCCCGAATGAACAAAAAGAAAAATACAAAAATTTGATTGCAGAAAGATTAGATAGAATTACTGATACTGAAATATAGACGGTGTTAATGTGTCTAAAATTTAATAAAAAAATTCAAAAAATTTGTTTGACATAAAAATTAAAAATCAATAAACTTAAAAGGCTGTGCAAAACAGGATTTTTTATTTTTTATAAAAATATACTGCGATACACACGGATAAGTGATAGGTAGAATGAATAGGAGGCTACATAATGGCTGGACAGAAAATCAGAATTAAATTGAGAGCTTACGACCATAATCTTATTGATAAGTCTGCTGAAAAAATTGTAGAAACGATCAAAAAGACTGGAACAAAAGTTTTAGGTCCGATTCCACTTCCAACAGAGAAGGAGATCATTACAATTTTGAGAGCGACACATAAATATAAGGATTCAAGAGAACAATTTGAATTAAGAACACACAAAAGACTTATAGACATATTTAACCCAACAGCAAGAACACTGGAAATGCTTAAGAAATTGGACATTCCTGCAGGTGTTGATATTGCTATGAAGTTATAATTTATAAAATACAAGGAGAGTGAACTTTACATGGATAAAGCAATCATCGGAAAGAAAATAGGAATGACTCAAATCTTCACAAAAGACGGTACTGTTATTCCAGTTACTGTTGTAGAAGCCGGTCCTTGTCATATTGTCCAAATTAAAACTAAGGATAATGACGGATATGAAGCAATACAGATGGGATTTGGAGTAATTAAAGAGAAAAAAGTAACAAAACCTTTAAAAGGACATTTTTTGAAGGCAAAAGTTGCTCCTGAAAAAGTGTTGAAAGAATTTCGTTTTGCAAACTGTGCAAATTATACAGTAGGGCAAGAAATTAAATGTGATGTCTTTAAAGAAGGGGAAAGGGTTGATGTAAGCGGAGTTTCAAAAGGACATGGATTCACAGGTCCTATAAAGAGATGGAACCAGCACAGAGGACCTATGGCACACGGTTCTGGATATCATAGAGGTGTTGGATCAATGGGTGCATGTTCTTCACCATCAAGAGTTTTTAAGAATAAGCATATGGCAGGTCAGTGGGGACATGAAAAGGTCACAGTACAGAATCTTTTGATTGCAAGAGTTGATGTTAACAGAAACCTGTTGCTAATCAAGGGTGCTATTCCTGGACCAAAGGGTTCAACTGTATTTGTTAAACAAACGGCGAAGGGTTAATTGGAGGTAGCGAATAATGGAATTGAAAGTAATTAATGCACAAGGGAAAGCTTCGGGTACAATTAAAGTAAGTGACGATTTGTTTAATGTTGAATATAACGAATCATTAATCCATCAAGTTGTAGTTGCACAATTAGCAAATAGAAGACAGGGAACACATAGTGCTTTAACGAGATCTGAAGTTCGTGGAGGTGGATGTAAGCCATATCGCCAGAAGGGAACAGGTCGTGCTCGTCAGGGATCTATAGTTGCACCTAACCATGTTGGTGGTGGAATTGTATTTGCAAAGAAGCCACGTAGTTTCGAACAAAAAATAAATAAAAGAATGAAAGATCTTGCATTCTGGTCAGCAATGTCAGAGAAGATTAGACAGAATGAATTGCAGGTAGTTTCAGGAATTGATTTAGCAGAAGCAAAAACAAAACTTGTTGCAGCGATGCTTAAGGCAATCAAGGTGATAGGGAAGACAGTTATCGTAATTGATTCAGAAGAAGGAAATGAAAAGATAAAAGAAAGTTTATATCTTGCATCTAGAAACATTGAAAATGTTGAAGTTAGAGATATTAATTTGTTGAGTGTATATGATGTTGTAGCAAATAAGAATTTGCTCATATCTAAAGAAGCAGTTATGAAGTTGGAGAAAGCGAACAATGAAAATGTATGATGTAATAATTGAACCGGTTCTTTCTGAAAAAAGTTATGACGGTATAGCTGATAAAAAATATGTATTCAGAGTACATAAAGATGCCAATAGAACCGAAGTTAAGAAAGCTATTGAGCAAATATTTAAAGTAAAGGTAGAAAAAGTAAATATTGTTAATTGCGATGGGAAGCTTAAGAGAATGGGCAGAACACAGGGAAAAACTGCTTCATATAAAAAAGCATATATAAAGCTTACAAAAGACAGTAAAGCAATTGAACAATTTGAGAGTCTAGCGTAAGGAGAAACAAAAATGGCAATAAAGAAGTACAAACCAACATCACCAGCTCGTAGACATATGTCTGTTTCTGCATTTGATGAAATTACAACAAAAACTCCAGAAAAGACATTGTTAGCAGAGAAGAATAAGACTGGTGGAAGAAACTCATATGGTAGAATCACTGTCAGACACATCGGTGGTGGAAATAGACAAAAATACAGAATTATTGATTTTAAAAGATTAAAAGACAATATTCCTGCAAAAGTAGCTGAGATTGAATATGATCCAAACCGTACAGCAAACATAGCATTGCTTCATTATGCTGATGGGGAAAAAAGATATATTCTTGCACCAGTAGGACTAAATAAAGGTGACATTGTAGAAAGTGGAGAAAATGCTGATATTAAGGCGGGAAACAATTTGCCTATATCAGCTATTCCAGTAGGTACAATGATACATAATATTGAAATGACACCTGGTAGAGGTGGTCAAATAGCAAGATCCGCAGGTATATCAGCACAGTTGATGGCAAAAGAAGGTAAGTACGCAACATTGCGTATGCCAAGTGGCGAGGTAAGACTTGTTCTTATACAGTGTAGAGCAACAGTAGGACAGGTTGGAAATCTTGATCACGAAATTGTAAAGCTTGGAAAGGCAGGAAAAACAAGACATATGGGGGTTAGACCATCAGTTCGTGGTGTTGTTATGAACCCTTGTGATCACCCACACGGTGGTGGTGAAGGTAAATCTCCAGTAGGTATGCCATCGCCTGTAACTCCATGGGGTAAACCAACACTTGGATATAAGACAAGAAAGAAGAGCAATAAATCTAACAAGTTTATTATTAAGCGTGTTAATTAATCGGAGGAACAAATGAGCAGAAGTGTAAAGAAAGGACCATTCGTTGAAGAAAGTTTGCTTAAAAAAATTGTTGCTATGAATAAGACTGGTGAACATAGACCAGTTAAGACATGGTCAAGAAGTTCAACAATTTTTCCAGAAATGGTAGGGCACACAATAGCAGTACATAACGGAAAGGAACATGTACCTGTATATATTACAGAAGATATGGTCGGGAATAAGCTAGGTGAATTTGCTCCAACAAGAACATTTAGAGGTCACGCAGGTGACAAGGCTTCTAAGTAGGAGGACAGATGGCAACAAGACAGAGAGAAAAAGCTGAAAAAATTGCTGAAATATCAGAAAAGAGACCACATGCGACAGCAAAATATATAAGAATATCAGCATTTAAAGTAAGAATAGTACTTAATGCGATAAGAGGAATGGGAGCAAATGAAGCGGTTGCATTTTTAAAGAATACAAGAAAGGCAGCATGTCCAATTGTACTTAAAGTATTAAATAGTGCAATTGCAAATGCTGAAAACAACCAGAGTATGGCAAAAGATGAACTTGTGGTTGCCGAATGTTATGCGAATGAAGGTCCGGTTTTGAAAAGAGTTCAGCCAAGAGCAAGAGGACAGATGTTCAGAATTTTGAAGAGAACATCGCATATAACAGTAATTTTAGATAGGGCTTTCTAGGAGGTAACGGTGGGACAGAAAGTAAATCCAAACGGTTTAAGAACAGGAATAAATAAACAGTGGGAATCAAGATGGATTGCGGATAAAAAGAATTTTGCCGCAAATCTTGCTGAAGATGCAAAAATAAGACAATACATCTTGAAGAATTATAAAGATGCTAATGTTTCAAAAATCAGTATTGAGAGATCAGCAAATAATTTTATAAAAGTTGAAATATTGACATCAAGAGTTGCATTGCTTATTGGCGATAAAGGTGAGACAGCTCAGAATATAACAAAAGAATTAAAGAAAATTGCTGGAGGTAAGGAATTATCACTGGACATTTTCCCAGTAAAAAATGCTGATGCAGATGCAAAGATTTTGGCATTAACAGTAGCAAAAGAACTTGAAGGAAGAACATCATTTAGAAGAGCTATGAAACAGGCAATGTCAAGAGCTATGAAAGCTGGTGTAAAAGGAATTAAATTAGTTGTATCTGGAAGATTGGATGGAGCTGAAATTGCAAGAAGTGAAAGTTATCATGAGGGTTCAATTCCATTGCAGACATTAAGAGCAGATATTAATTATGCAACAGCAACAGCACACACAACATTTGGAGCAATAGGAATTAAATGTTGGGTATACAAGGGTGAAATTTTAGGAAAGAATCCTTTAGAAGGAGGAAATAGATAATGTTAATGCCAAAACGTGTCAAGAGACGTCGTCAACATCGTGGAAGAATGAAAGGGAAGGCAATGAGAGGCAATATCATAGCATATGGTGAATATGGTTTGATGGCACTTGAGCCAGCATGGATCACAGCGAATCAGATTGAAGCAGCTCGTATTGCTATGACAAGATATATCAAGCGTGGTGGTCAAGTATGGATAGACATATTTCCACATAAACCAGTAACAAAAAAACCTGCTGAAACTCGTATGGGTAGTGGTAAAGGATCACCTGAATTTTGGGTAGCAGTAGTAAAACCACAAAGAATAATGTTTGAAATAGCTGGTGTTGATGAAGAAATAGCAAGAGAAGCTTTGAGACTCGCATCTCACAAGTTGCCTATTAAAACTAAATTTGTTAAGAAAGAAGACTTAGCAGAAGGCGGTGAAGCATGAAATCAAAGAAATTTTTTGAAATGACAGATGCAGAATTGCAGACAAAACTGAAAGAATTAAAAGAAGAGTTGTTTAATTTGCGTTTTCAACATGCAACAAATCAGCTCACAAACCCTATGGTCATTGCTCAGACAAGACATGATATAGCTCGTGTTAAAACAGCAATTAGACAACAGGAAATTGCAAAAGCCAAAAATGCTAATCAGGCGGTGAAATAATGGAAGCAAGAAATTTAAGAAAAGAAAGAGTAGGGATGGTTGTTTCAGATAAAATGGATAAAACAATTGTTGTAGCCATTGTTGAAAGAGTAAAGCATCCTTTATATAAGAAAACAATTAAAGTAACAAAGAAGCTAAAAGCTCATGATGAAAAGAACGAGTGTGGCATAGGTGATACAGTTCGTGTTGTTGAAACAAGACCGTTATCAAAAGATAAATGCTGGAGACTTGTTGAAATCATCGAAAAGGCTAAATAAGAGAGGTGAATAATGATACAACCACAAACAAGATTAAAAGTAGCAGATAATAGTGGTGCAAAAGAAATAATGTGTATTAGAGTTCTTGGAGGCTCAGTACGCAGAAGTGCATCTATTGGAGATATCATTGTCGCTTCGGTTAAAACAGCAATCCCTGGAGGAAAAGTAAAGAAAGGTGATGTTGTTAAAGCAGTTGTTGTTAGAACAACATATGGACAGCAAAGAGCTGATGGCAGTTATATAAGATTTGATGATAATGCGGCGGTAATAATAGATAACCAGAAGCAGCCACAAGGAACACGTATTTTTGGACCTATAGCAAGAGAACTTCGTGAAAAAGACTTTATGAAGATTATCTCATTGGCTCCGGAAGTACTATAGGAGGAATAATGAATACACATATTAAGAAAGGCGACAAAGTAATGGTTATTGCCGGTAAGGAAAAAGGAAAGACCGGTGAAGTGCTGATGGTAAATCCAGATGCACATAAAGTTATCATTGAAGGAATAAATATTGTTTCAAGAGCAAAGAAGGCAAGAAGTGCTCAGGATACAGGTGGAATAGTAAAAAAAGAAGCAGCAATTGATGTTTCAAATGTTATGCCAATATGTTCTAAATGTGATAAGCCGGTAAGAGTAAAACATGTTGTTGCAACTGATGCCAATGGCAAAAGTAAAAGTGCAAGAGTATGTGCAAAGTGTGGTGCTGTTCTTGAATTTACGAGCGAAGCTAAAAAAGTAGCAAAAAAAGCTAAGAAATCTGAAAAAGAAGAGCAAGCTACAGAAACAAAAACAAAAAAGAAAGTAGAAAAAACTGAAAAAACTACAGATAAGGAATAATTGGAGGTAAAAGTGGCAACAAAGAAGGATCAGGTTGTTAAGGCAACTACAACCGATAAAAACGCACTTAGAAAATTGTATACAGATACAGTTGTAAATGAACTTACTACGAAATTTGGATACAAGAACAGAATGCAAGTGCCTAAGATGGAAAAAATAGTTCTCAATATGGGACTAGGTGACTGTAAAGATAATCATAAGTCATTAAATCTTGCAGTAGATGAATTAAAGCTTATAGCGGGACAAAAACCGGTTATAACAAAAGCGAAGAAAAGTATTGCAAACTTTAAAGTAAGAGAAAATATGAGTGTGGGAGCAAAGGTCACATTGAGAGGAGATAGAATGTATGACTTCTTTCAAAAGTTTACTGCGATTGCACTTCCAAGAGTTCGTGACTTTAGAGGAGTATCTAAAAAGTCTTTTGATGGAAGAGGAAACTATGCTCTAGGCATTAAAGAACAGTTGATTTTCCCAGAAATTCAGTATGATCAAATTGAAAAGATTCGTGGATTTGATATTTGTATTGTAACAACAGCAAAAACAGACGAAGAGGCATGTGAATTATTGCAGTTAATGGGCATGCCATTTGCGAAATAGGAGATAAAAATATGGCAAAAACAGCTATGAAAGTAAAACAGCAAAGAAAACAAAAGTTTTCAACCCGTGAATACACGAGATGCAATTTATGTGGTCGTCCACATGCAGTTTTGAAAAAATACGGCATTTGCAGGGTTTGTTTTAGAGAGTTGGCATACAACGGTCAAATACCCGGTGTAAAAAAGGCAAGTTGGTAGGAGGTAAATAATAATGACAGATCCAATAGCAGATATGCTTACAAGAATTAGAAACGCAATAATTGCTCGTCACAAGGATGTTGAAATACCTCAGAGTAAAGAAAAACTTGCGATTGCAGAGATTTTATTAAAAGAAGGATATATTAAAGGATTTACAAAAATAGAAAATCCCGTACAGAATACATTACTTGTGGAATTGAAATATATTGATGACAAAAATGTTATTACTGGATTGGAAAGAGTTTCCAAACCAGGATTAAGAATATATTCAGGGGTTGCAGATTTACCTAAAGTTTTAAATGGAATGGGAATAGCAATAGTATCTACATCAAAAGGTGTTATGTCTGATAGGGAAGCAAGAGAACAACACATTGGTGGTGAAGTTCTTGCTTATGTCTGGTAGGAGGAAAAATGTCTAGAATAGGAAGAGCTCCAATAAGTATTCCAAATGGTGTTACTGTAACTGTTGCAGATAATAAGGTTACAGTTAAAGGACCATTAGGACAATTGGAAAAAGATTTTGATAGCCGTATATCAGTTAAGGTGGAAAACAACCAAGTTTTAGTTTTAAGGAGCAATGATGAAAAAGAAGTCAAAGCTTTACATGGTTTGTATAGAGCACTTATTCAGAATATGGTCAATGGTGTTGTTAAAGAGTTTGAAAAAGCACTCATTGTTCATGGCGTAGGTTACAAAATGACAGTTGTAGGCAAAAAACTCACTATGAATATAGGGTTTTCACATCCTATTGAGATTGAGGCTCCAGAAGGAATTTCTTTTGCATTACCACAACCTCTTGAATTAGTAGTTAAAGGCATTGATAAGGAACTTGTAGGACAGGTAGCCGCAATGATTAAATTCAAGAAACCAGTTGAACCATATCATGGTTATGGAATTCACTACAAAGATGAAGTAGTTTTGAGAAAAGAAGGCAAGAAAGCCGGTAAATAGAGGTAGGATATGATAAACAAGATTGATAAAAATAAAGATAGAGTTATCCGTCATCAGAGAGTTAGAAAAAAAGTGTCCGGGACAGCGGAGAGACCTCGTTTATCCGTATATAGGAGTTTAAATCATATTTATACTCAGCTAATTGATGATGTAAAAGGAGTTACACTCTGTTCGGCATCAACTATGGAAAAAGAAATTTCAAGTAAAATTGCCAAGATGACAAAGACAGAAGCGGCAGCATTGGTTGGAGAAGTAATTGGTCAAAGAGCAATTAAAGCCGGAATAAAAGAAATTGTTTTTGACAGAGGCGGTTATATATATACCGGTAGAGTTCAGGCAGTTGCTGATGCGGCAAGAAAAACTGGGCTTATATTCTAGGAGGAAATCATGGCAGAGAGAAGAAATGACAGAAGAAGAGAAGAAACAGATTCAATTCAGAGCAAGACAATAAGCATTAACAGAGTAACAAAAGTTGTAAAGGGCGGAAGAACAATGCGTTTTACAGCATTAGTTGTTGTTGGTGACGGTAATGGGAGTGTTGGTTTAGGCTTAGGCAAAGCAGCTGAAGTTCCTGAAGCAATTGAAAAGGCGACACAACTTGCAAAGAGAAGTATGATAAAAATAGCAACGAAGGATACAACAATTCCACACAGAACAATTGGTAAGTTTGGAAGAGGTTCTGTTCTTTTAATTCCAGCAAAGGAAGGAACTGGAGTTATTGCCGGTGGACCTGTAAGACTAGTTCTTGAAGTTTCAGGAATACAGGATATAAGAACAAAATCATTGGGAACAAGTAATCCTATAAATTGTGCAAAAGCAACAATAGCGGGCTTAAAAAGTTTAAGAAATGCCGAAGAGATTGCAGCACTTCGTGGTGTTGATCTTAAGGTATAGTAAGAGGTGTACAAATGGCAAAGAAGTCAGAAGATAAAAGTGTTAAAATAACATTGGTGAAAAGTACAATCGGATGTTTAAAAAAACAGAAGGCAACAGTTGAAGCTTTAGGGTTAAAGAAGATTGGATCGTCGAATGTTCTTAAAGACACAGAAGTTCTTCGTGGAATGATTAATGTAGTGTCACATTTGGTGAAGGTGGAGGAAGCGTAATGAAAATACATGATTTAGAACCGGCAATTGGTGCAAAGAGAGATACAAAACGTGTTGGTCGTGGAATAGGTTCCGGAACTGGAAAAACTTCAACAAGAGGACATAAAGGACAATGGGCTAGAAGTGGTGGTGGTGTAAGACCAAACTTTGAAGGTGGTCAAATGCCAATGACTCGTAGACTTCCTAAGGTAGGTTTTAATAACAAACGTTTTGAAAAGAAATATAATATAGTCAATCTTGATGATTTTGATTCATTTAATGATGGAGATAAAGTAGGTTTGGCAGAATTATTGGCAAGTGGAAAAATTAACAAGATTGCCAAAAACGGTTTAAAAGTATTAGGAAATGGAGAATTAAAAAAGAAGGTGGAAATTGTAGCTGCCAAAGCATCTAAGCAAGCAATCGAAAAGATTGAAAAAGCGGGTGGAAAAATATGCTTGAAACAATAAAAAATGCATTTAAATCTAAAGATATAAGAATTAAAATATGGATGACATTATTTATGGTCTTTATCTTTAGAGTTGGTTCGTTTATTCCGATTCCAGGTTTGAGTGGTGGAACATTAACTCAGGCTTTGGGAGCAAGTAAGGATTCAGGGTTAAACTTTGTTCAGGTATTATCAACATTATCTGGTGGTTCGTTAGCACAAGGAACTCTTTTTTCTTTAGGAATCTTACCGTTTATTAATGCATTTATTATTATTCAGCTTTTATCAATAGTTATTCCGAGTTTGCAAAGACTTACAAAAGAAGGAGAAGCAGGAAGAGAAAGAATAACTCAAATAACAAGATATATAGCTATTGTGTTGGCAATAGTGCAGGCAATAGGTGTTATAGTAGCTTTTAAAAAGAATATAACACCATTATTTTCAAGTTTTGAAGATAAAGATAAAGGTAACGCATACCTTACATACACATTAATCGCAACAATCCTTGTTGGTGGAAGCTGTATGGTTATGTGGCTGTCTGAAAGAATAACAGAATATGGAATTGGAAATGGTACATCAATCATTATTTTTGTAGGAATTATAGCTCAAGCAGGCACAACTCTTGCAGGAGCGTTTAAATCTGCGAGCAATGATTTAGATAAATTGTGGAACATATTTGGATTCTTATTAATTACTGTAGCAATATTTGTATTTATTATTTTCTTTGATATAGCAGAAAGAAGAATAAATGTTCAATATTCAAAGCAGGTTAGAGGAAATAGAATGTATGGTGGACAATCTACATATATACCTATTAAAGTTAATGCAAATGGAGTTATGCCGATAATATTTGCATCTTCTATTGTTATATTCCCACAAATGATATTTCAGTTATTCGCACCAGAAAGTAAGGCTACAGCATGGTATGCACAGCATATGGGTAGTGGAAAGGCACCATATTATATATTCCTTATACTCTTTATATTCTTTTTTGCGTTTTTCTATTCACAGATTCAGTTTAATCCAGATGATGTATCAAAGAATATTCAGCAGTACGGTGGATTTATTCCTGGAATCAGAGCAGGAAAGCCAACAAGTGATTATTTAAGAAAAATAAATAACAGAATAACATTATTTGGAGCGATATTTCTTGGAGTTATTGCTTTAATTCCATCGTTGATCTTTAGAGCATTAGCCGGTTGGAATTCAAATGAATTAGGATTTGGACATGCATTCTCTGCAACGGGATTGTTGATTGTAGTTTCGGTATCGTTGGAATTGCATAAACAGCTTGAGGCTCAGATAATGATGAAGCATTATAAAGGATTCTTGAAATAAATAAAAAGGAATGGTATAATATTTCGCATTCGATAAGAGGAAAAATGAAAAAAATAATATTGTTAGGAGCACCAGGAGCAGGTAAAGGAACACTTGCAATAAAGATGAAAGAAAAATACGGAATACCGCATGTTTCAACAGGTGATATCTTAAGAGAAAATATAAGAAATAAAACAGAATTAGGGATTAAAGCCAAAGATCTTATTGATAAAGGACAGCTTGTACCAGATGAACTCGTTGTTGAGATTATAAAGGATAGACTATCAAAGGAAGATGCGAAAAACGGAGTTATACTTGATGGTTTTCCAAGAAATATAAAACAGGCTGAAATTCTTGATAGTTTTTATGATATAGATGTTGTAATAAACATGATTGCAGATGAAAAAGTCATTCTTGAAAGGTTAACCGGAAGAAGAGTGTGTAAATGTGGAGGAACATTTAATGTAAAGTATTTAAATGGTTCTGATATCTGCAGCATATGTGGAGAGAAGTTATATACAAGAGATGATGACAAAGAAGAAGTAATACTTGATAGATTGAAAGTATATAACAGTTCTACAGCACCATTAATAGACCACTATACGAAACAGAATAAAGTTGTGGATGTGGATGCAAATCAAGACAGTGAATTAGTATTGTCTGAAGTCGGTAAGCTGTTGAATGATTAGAATAAAGTCAAAAGCCGATATATTAAAAATGAAAGCGTCGGCTGAGATATTGAAAAATTTGCTTTTGTATCTTGAAGAGATAACGGAAGTTGGAATAACAACAAAAGAATTGGATAGAAGAGCAAGAGAATTTATAAAAAAACATAAAGGAATACCGTCATTTCTTGGATATGGAGGATTTCCAGCAGCAATTTGTACATCAATTAATGAACAAGTTGTTCATGGGATACCATCAGATAGAGAATTGAAAGACGGAGACATTATAAGTGTTGACGGTGGAGTAATCCTTGATGAGTGGCATTCGGATGCTGCAAGAACCTTTTTAGTTGGGAATGTGGATGCACGGGTTAAAAAACTTGTTGAAGATACGAAGCAGAGCTTTTTTGAAGGAGTTAAAGCCTTTAAGGAAGGGAATCATATTGGTGATATCGGGCATGCGGTTCAGACATATTGTGAAAGTAGAGGATATGGTGTTGTAAAAGAAATGGTTGGACACGGAATCGGTAAAGATCTTCATGAAGATCCATCGGTACCTAATTATGGCAAGCCAGGATTTGGGAAGCGAATACAAGTAGGGATGACACTAGCTATCGAACCAATGATTACTTTAGGAACAGACAGAATCGTTATACATGATGATGGATGGACATGCACGACAGCGGATGGTTCGATATGTGCACATTATGAAAACACATGTGCATTGACAGAAAATGGAGTTGAGATTTTAACACTGTAATATGGAATTGGGAGAAGTGGTTTATTCTAAAGCAGGAAGAGACAGCAAATCATATTATATTGTTGTTGAAATTGTAGATGATAATGCAGTAAAAATAGCCGATGGTGGGCTCAGAAAAATACAAAAGGCTAAGCTTAAAAATATTAAGCATGTAAAAAGTATCGGAATTGTCTTAGAAAAGATAAAGTCGAAACTACAAAAAGGTATAAAAGTATTTAATCCTGAGATCTACAGTGCTCTAAAAGAGTACAACGAAAAGATATAAAGGAGGATTATGTCGAGAGACGATGTAATTGAGGCGGAAGGTAAGGTAATCGAAGTTCTGCCGCAGACACAGTTTAAAGTGCAGTTACCTAATGGACATGTTATATTAGCATACTTAGGTGGCAAGTTAAGAGTTAATAATATAAGAATTTTGGAAGGAGATAAGGTGAAAATAGAATTGTCACCGTATGACCTTACAAAAGGAAGAATAATATACAGAAATAAATAGGAGATAGACAATGAAAGTCAGACCAAGTGTAAAACCGATATGTGATAAGTGTAAAGTTATTAAGAGAAACGGGAAAGTAATGGTTATTTGCCCAAAGTATCCTAAGCATAAGCAGAGACAGGGTTAATTGATGCAAAGCGGCTGGTCGCACATTCCAAAAACTGCGACACTTTGTATGTATAGATAGATATACTAAAAATTTGGAGGAAATATGGCAAGAATAGCTGGCGTGGACTTACCACGTGAGAAAAGAGTAGAAATTGGATTAACATATATTTATGGAATCGGATTACCTACATCTAAAAGAATTCTGGAAACAACCAAGATAGATCCTAATAAGAGAGTTAAGGATTTAACAGAGGCTGAAGTAAGTAAAATAAGAGAATACATTGAAAAGAACAATGTTCATGTAGAAGGAGATTTAAAACGAGATGTTGCGATGAGCATCAAGAGACTGACTGAAATCGGGTGCTATCGTGGATTGCGTCACAGAAGAAATCTTCCAGTAAGAGGACAGAGTTCAAAGCAGAACGCAAGAACCAGAAAAGGTCCAAAACGTACTGTAAGTCGTAAGAAGAAGTAAGGAGTAGAATATGGCAGCACCAGTAAGAAAAGTAAAAAAAAGAAGAGATATTAAAAATATTGAAAAAGGACAGGCTCATATACATGCATCCAGTAATAATACAATTGTTACAATTACAGATTTAAATGGGAATGCAATTTCATGGTCATCATCTGGAAAACTAAAGTTGAGAGGTTCAAGAAAATCAACAGCATATGCGGCACAGCAGGTTAGTGAGGATGCAGCAAAAGTTGCATACGATCTCGGGATGAGGAAAATAGAAGTTTATGTTAAGGGAGCCGGGCAAGGTAGAGAATCCGCAATCAGAGCATTGGGTAATATTGGAATGGAAGTAACATTGATTCATGATGTTTCCCCGATTGCACATAATGGATGTCGTCCACCAAAGCCAAGGAAACTGTAAGATTAGGAGGTTAATGAAATGGCAAAATATACGGGACCAGTTTTAAAGAGATGTAGAGCATTAGGAATACAGCCTATTGAAATCGGATATAATAAAAGAAGTGAACGTGGCAGAATAATTAAGAAAGGCAAAAAACAGAAAGGTTACGCATTACAACTGAGAGAGAAACAGAAAGTTAAATTCATATATGGTGTATTAGAAAAGCAATTTAGAAAGTATTTTGAAAAAGCTGAAAAAATGCGTGGGATCACTGGTGAAAACATGTTAATTCTTTTAGAAAGAAGAATAGATAATGTTGTATACAGATTAGGAATGGCAAAAACAAGACCACAGGCAAGACAGATGGTTAATCATGGATTAATTACTGTTAATGGGAACACTCTTGATATTCCATCAGCATTAATTAATGCTGGAGATGTTATTTCAGTAAAAGAGAATAAGAAAAAGTCTACAATGTGGGATGCAGTTAAAGCTGAAAAGAATCTTGGCATTTTACCTTGGCTTGAATTTGATAATGAAAATCTTGTCGGAAAGGTTGTTGCATTACCAAAAAGAGAAGATATAAAGGATGTTGACATAAAAGAACATCTGATTGTTGAGTTGTACTCTAAATAATAAAGGAGGAGTGATTGATGTTAGAAATGAAAAAACCCGAATTAAAGACAGTTTCGGAAAGTGCGGACAAATCAAATTTGATTTTAAAAATGGAACCTTTGGAAAGAGGTTTTGGGATAACTATTGGAAACTGCTTAAGACGAATATTATTAGGCTCGTTACCAGGTGTCGCCGTTGTTGGGGTGAAAATTAATGGAGTAGAGCATGAGTTTTCAGCTATCAAGGGTGTAAAAGAAGAAGTTACTGAAATCATACTTAATTTAAAATCATTGCGTTTTAAAATTAATGTGCCTGTTGAGAGTATTGTTCGTCCATTTGAGTGTCGTTTGAAAACAAATAAGGTTGGAGCTGTTCTTGCAGGTGAAATTTCAACTTCTTCGGATATAGAAGTAGTCAATAAAGATCAGACTATATGTACTCTTGATGAGGGTGGTAAAATTGATATGACAGTTTATATAGGTCTTGGAAGAGGATATATTTCTGCAGATCAACAGGAAAAAGCAAGTGAAGATCCTTCATTTATAGCAACAGATTCAATTTTTACACCTGTAACATCATGTAGATATGAAGTTGAAAAAACTCGTGTAAAACAGGATATAAATTTTGATAGATTAATTCTTGAAGTTCAGACAGATGGAACTGTTTCAGCAAAAGAAATTATTGCAACAGCATCAAAAATTATGAATGATCATCTTGAAACACTAATAGACCAAGTTGAAAATTTAAAGTTCGCGAATTTACTAAACACATCTTCAGATGATGCAAAAATTGATTATTCAACCAAGTATATTGAGGAGATTGGTTTATCGGTAAGACCGGTAAATTGTCTTAAATCTGCAAATATCTTTACAGTACAGGATTTGTTAAATAAGACCCAAAAGGATATGGATGAAATTAAGAATCTTGGGAAGAAGTCATTAGATGAGATTGAAGAGAAATTAAAAGAGATGGGATTGTCATTTAAAGAAGAGTAGGAGGAATACATGTCTAAGAAAATAGGTAAACGCACAGATCAGAGAATGGCTCTGTTAACAAATCAGGTATCGGAGTTACTTTGGTATGGTGAAATAAATACAACAGTTGATCGTGCTAAGCAAGTACGAAGTATAGCTGAAAAATTCATCACTATGGCAATGAGAACATATAAAGATGAAGTTAAAGTAAAGAAGGAAGTAAAGAATTCAAAGGGTGAAAAGGTTAGCAAATCTTTTGTAAATGATGGACCTAAGAAGCTTGCTGTTAGAAGAAGACTTATGGCTGAATTAATTGATATTCAAGAAGTGAAGGGCGAAAAAGAAAAGAAATCTGCTTTTAGGAAGCGTATAAAGGATGTTAATCATCCATTGATTGAAAAAATCTTTAAGGAATTAGCACCAAAGTATGCGAAACGAGAGGAAGAACTTAAACAAGGTGGCGGATATACAAGTATTATTAGAACTGGTCAAAGAGTAGGTGATGGAGCAAATACTTGTATTTTAAGACTTATCTAAGAGTACATCTAAAAAAATATAATGTATGAATAAAAAGGATGCGAAAGCATCCTTTTTTTAAGAGTTAAATAATGTTGACAAATGTCTGCGTTGTGAGGGAGGATAAGATTAAAAGAAAACTAGGTAAGAAATGAAAATAAGAGCATTCACCAAAAGATTTGAAAACGCCAAAGGAAGATGATCACTATGGGGTAAGGATCGTAGGGAAAAAAGTAGTATTGGGAACAAAAAGTCTATCAAAGAATTTAGAAAAGCATTTGAATAAAAATAAGATTAAGGTTGAAACTATAATTTATTGGCTATATAATTAAAAAGGATTTGTTGGAGGAGTATAAAATGAACAAAAAGAAAATTAGTATTGTAATTTCAACATTGCTTGTATTGGTGATGTCAGTTGCCTTACTTGCTGGGTGTGGGCTAGATATAAATTTTAGAAAAAAAGTTGAGAAGAAAGGATGGAAGTATTCTGAATCAGGTAGATCTATTGCAGCTTTAGGCGCAGAGGCATCAATAGAAAGTTCAGAAAAAACAGCAGCTGTAAAAAAAGCGATTGAAAAAACTAAAAAAGCAGCTGAAATATCAAAAACAGTTAATAAGAAAGATTATGCGATTGCGTATTTTGAATTTGATGATATTGGTTCAGCATCAAAATATGCTAAAGCATTAAAAAAATCAGCAAAGATTAGAAGAGATAAAGCAAGATATGAAATGCAAAAAAGAATTGATCAGTTAAATAATTTGATGTTAAACAATAGTTCCCTTGTTCCAATGTCAGTTATCGAAGCATATAATAAAGAAAGGAATGAGTTAATGGCGGAATTGAATGACAAAAATAATGAAATAATAGTAAAACAGTCAGGAAAAACAGTTTCATTTGGAACAAAAGGTTCATTCAACGCATACAGTAAAAATAAATAAACTCTTATATATAGTAATTTTTGAAGAGCATCCCCAAAGGATGCTTTTTATTATTTAAGACTCCCAGAGGTTATTCCTTTCAGGATGATAAATGGCACCTAAAATTCTTTCTTTCGCTTGTGGAAAATCTTTTATGATGGTATCCAGGAGTTCTTTTGTATTCTGACGCATTGTTTTTTTATTATATTTACAGCCGCTACTTAAAATTGGAATTTCAAGTTTTTTTACAGTGTTTGCAATAGTCTGTTCTTTTATATATATGAAGGGTCTAATTAATGTTATGTCACTCCTTGACATATATGAAATGGGTTGGAAACAGGACAATCTACCTTCAAATAATAAAGACATGAGAAATGTTTCAGCGACATCATCAGCATTATGACCAAGTGCCAGTTTTCCACCTCCAAGCTCATTAATCTTGTTGTTGAGAGCACCTCTTCTCATTTTTGCACAAAGTGAGCAAGGGCTTGATTCATGTCTAATTTCTATGATTTCTTCAATATCAGTTTTGACGATATGTAAAGGTACACCTAGCTTATCTACATATTTTTTAATTGTGTTTAATTCTTTTTTATTTTGTTGTTTAAATCCTAAATCAATATGAATTGCATAAAGATTAAAGTTGATATCTTTAAATTTTTGCATAGCATGTAAAGCAATTAAAAGTAACATACTGTCTTTACCGCCGGAAAGACCAACAAAAATATTATCACCGTTAAGTATCATGCGGTATTTTTCAACAGCTTTACGCATTAAACTTAAGATGTGTTGCATTTAATTTAGATTATGCTTTTCCGTTGCAACCTAAAACGTTAATAATTTTATGTTTTACAAGTGCCTTTACAGCTTCACGTGCAGGTCCCATATATTGTCTAGGATCGAAATGTGATGGATTTGTTGCTAAATGTTCACGAAGGGCTGCTGTTACGGCAAGTCTTAAATCGCTGTCAATATTTATTTTACATACAGCACGTCTTGCAGCTTCTCTTAACATGTCTTCAGGAACACCCTGAGCACCAGGCATACTGCCTCCGAAGTGATTAATTTTTTCAACTAGATGTTGTGGTACAGAAGAAGCCCCGTGTAAAACAATAGGGAATTCAGGAAGTCTTTTTGCGACTTCATCTAATATATCAAAACGAAGTTTTGGTTGACCTTTAAATTTGAATGCTCCATGAGATGTCCCAATTGCAATTGCTAAAGAGTCGACTCCTGTTTTATCTACGAATTCTTGAACTTGATCAGGGTCTGTGTATGAAGCATCTTTTGCAGCTACCTTAACATCATCTTCTACACCAGCAAGCTTGCCAAGTTCTGCTTCAACTACAACGCCGTGGTCATGTGCATATTCAACGACCTGTTTTGTAATTTTTATATTTTCTGCAAATGGATGAGCACTTGCATCAATCATGACGGAAGTAAAACCATTTTCTATGCAACTTTTACAAAGATCAAAACAATCACCATGATCAAGATGCAAAGCGATAGGAAGACCGCTTACTTCTACAGCAGCTTCAACCATTTTTCTTAAGTAAACAGGATTTGCATATTTTCTTGCACCAGCTGATACTTGAAGAATAAGAGGAGCTTTTTCCTCTGTCGCTGCTTCAACAATACCTTGAATTATTTCCATGTTATTTACATTGAAAGCACCAATCGCATAATTTTCTTTATAAGCTTTTTTAAACATTTCACTTGTTGTAACTAATGGCATTATTTACCTCCAAAACCAATATATTAAAGTATACAACAGCGATTGTTAAAAAACAAAAAAGCACATACTCTTATGGAGGTGAAAAGTAGAAAAACAGCTTTGTTTTTAGTTATTTATTACTCTTCCGACAAAATTATAAGAGAGGAGTCTAAAAAGAAATTAGTAAATATAGCTGAAATATAGGGAATGTGGTAAAGTGAAATTAAAACATGGAAGGAATATAAAATTATGGTATATGCATATGAGGAAAAATTTATAACACCGATAGCAGAAATACTAGGTGAAATTTTTCAAAAGGCAGCCTGTATTGAAGGTTTTGAGATTAATAAATTTGCTCAGGAATTTGCCAAATCAGAAATTGCACACGCAATTGAGTATGGCAATGTAGAATACCTTATGTCTGAAAAAATAGGTGAAGACATAACGAATCTAATATGTTCAGAATCTGAATTTGATATTGAAGATGTGGATAAATCAAATGTTCAAGAGTATTGGGTAGGATATATTTTGGTGTATATACAGAGAGCAGTACGAAGAAGTTTTAAAGAAATTTTTGCATTGTACTCATGTAATAGATTGCTAAATGATTATGATGTGTATAATGCAATGAATCCTCTTGAAATTGTAAAAAAGATAAAACAATATATTTCTGTAGGGAATAAGCTTAAACAGTTTCGGGAGAGAGGAAAGATGAATCAGTTAGAACTTTCAAACAAAAGCAATGTTACAGTGAAAAATATTAAGGCATATGAAGATGGAACTGTTGATATTTCCAAAGCCCAAGGAGACACATTGTTTAGATTATCTAGAGCACTAGGTTGCACAATAGAGGAATTACTTATATAGAGTCAGTCGTATCTTTAAGACAATAAAAAGTAAATAATATATAATAACATATATGAATTTTGATGACTTTAGAGAACTGATGCTGAAAGTTAAAAATGGTGATGCATGTCCATCATTAGTTATAATTTTCACGAGTGAACCATACATCAGTTCTTTGTCGAAAAAAATAATTAAAAACGTAATAGACTCGAAGCAGATCGAAATGGACTATGTCTCTATGTATGGGAAAGAAAGTCTATCAGAATTAATCGAATATGCAAAAATGCCTTCATTTTTTGGCACTCATAAGTATCTTGTATGTACCATGGATGATAAGGCGGACGGCTATACTGAAGTGCTTTTAAATAAATATGCGGATGAGAAAATAGAAGATGCCTCATTGATAGTTATTACAGCTCCAGAAAATAGTGTTGTTTTGGGAAAAGTTAAAAATGCAGTGAACATAAAAGCGATATTTGATGATGATATGTTAAACAATGAAGTAAATGCCATAATTAAAAAAGATGGAATTACAGATATAGATTATAGAGCAAAAAGCCTACTTTTTGAAAAATGTGCCAAATCTTTATCTTTAATCAATATGGAAATACAGAAAATAGCGGCATTTAAAGAGAGTAGGATAACAGAAGATATTATATCTGAACTAGTGCCAAGCAATATGGAATACAAAATGTATGAACTTACACAGGCACTTGTGAAAAAAAATTATCAAAAGACATTTGAAATTCTGCGTGAATTAATTAGCAGTGGGTCTAAACCGATGGATTTGCTTAGTGTAATTCATAAATATTATCGACAAATGTTGCATGTATCTATTAATAAGAATATGGATAACGAGGAACTTGCAGCATTGCTTGGAATTAGTCCGGGAGCGGTATTTTATGTAAAGAAATCTGCAGACGGGTATGGGCAAAAACAGTTAAAGGAAATTGTAGATTATATGTATGATTTGCAATATAAAGTAGTGAGCGGACAACGAAGTGTTGAATTAATTTTGGATTCCGCAATAGCAAAATTAATATAGGGGTGTTATTAAATGGGAAATTTTAGTGCATTTTTTAAAAGTATAGATTATTTTTTTGTAATAGATATACTTGTTTTTCTTTTTGCATTTATAGTAATGATTATTTTCTTTGTTCTTAAAAGGAACATAAAAATACCGCTTTTCTTAACTGCACTATTTACTATAGAACTTGCTTTACACATAGGAGCTGGATTTAGAGATAGTGATAAGCATAAGACTCTACTGATTGCAAAATATGTAATGCATTATTTTAATATTTTTGTTCTAATTGGATTTTGTGTTACATATCAAAGCGATTTAAAAGATCTCACACAAAGAATATTTGCGAACAAAAAACATAAAGGTAAGAGTAAATTCTCAACAGATGAACTTTTTGATGCAACCGAGAATATTCTTACAGCATGTCAAAATATGGCAAAGCAGGATATTGGTGCGATTATAATAATAGAAAATGAAGGTGATGAACTTAATAAGTCTATTATAGAAAGTGGTGTGTATCTTGATGCAAAAATATCATCAGGATTATTGGAAAGTATATTTAATACAAAGGCACCGCTTCATGATGGGGCTGTAGTTGTGAAGGGCGACAGGGTGGTCGCAGCAGGATGTTTCCTTTCATTAACAGAAAAAGAAAATCTTAGTAAAGAACTTGGGACTAGACATAGGGCAGCGATCGGAGTCACAGAACAGACAGATGTGCTTGCAATTGTTGTAAGTGAGGAAACTGGAATTATTTCAGTTGTAAGAAATGGAAATATTAGAAGATATATAACGATGGAAGTATTGAAGGGAGAAATTGAAAAATCATATGGTATAGTTCAAGCAGATACAACAGTAGAAAATTTGAGGAACTATATACAATGATATTGGATTGTTCTGAAATTTTTATACCAAAAGAAGATATTGACTACACAAAGTGGGCAGTTGTTTCGTGCGATCAGTTTTCTTCAAATATTGAGTATTGGAAATCTTTAAAAAAAGAAGTTGGGGACGCTCCAAGCACGCTTAAACTTATTATTCCAGAAGTGTATTTAAAAACGGATTGCGAAGAAAGAAATATTTCAAAAATACATCACACAATGGAATTATATTGCCAGACTGATATTTTTAGAATATTGAAAGATACCGCAGTGTTGGTTGAACGAGAAATGCGTACAGGAGTAAAAAGATATGGTATCGTATGTGCGATAGATTTGGATGAATATTCCTATAAAAAAACTGATAAAAAGCAAATAAGATCAACGGAAGCTATAGTAGAAGAAAGGATAGCTCCTAGGGTTGCTGTAAGGATGCAAGCTCCAATTGAATTACCACATATAATAATATTTGCAGATGATGCAAAAGGTGTATTTATAGATTCAATTGTAAAAGATATAGAAGAGCTAGAAAAATTGTATGACTTTGAAGCCAATAAAGGTGGAAGAAGGATTAGAGGATTTGCTGTGCCGAAGCAGGTACTTGTTGAAAAATACAGAGAATATGAAAAACATATGAATAGCATCTATCCTAATGAAAACATTAGATTTTTAGTTGGAGATGGAAATCATTCATTAGTTACGGCAAAAAGATGTTGGGATGAAATAAAGAAGACATTAAAGGAAAGTGAATTAAAAACTCATCCAGCAAGATATGCTTTGTGTGAAATTGAGAATATCCATTCTATAGCAAATAAATTTGAGCCAATATATAGAAAAGTATTTAATGTTAAACATGCCGAGTTTATAGAGTTATTTAAGAAGCAATTGTCCATATTGGGTAACAAAAAAATTCAAAATACACTGAAATTTGTTGTAGGGGATACTACTTACATAATAAACACAGGATTATCATCTATAGAAATGATTGGTGAAACGGATAATGTGATAGAAAAATATATACAGGCACATAGTGAAAGTACTGTTGAATATGTTCACGGAGAGGACGAATTATTGCATGGATTAGATGATAAAACGGCAGCGATTTACATGCCGGAATTTGATAAAAATGAATTATTTCCATATTGTATTGAAAATGGGAATTTACCCAAAAAATCATTTTCAATCGGTAATGCGGAAGAAAAGAGATACTATATTGAGGCAAAGAGGATAACAAAATGAAAGTTTGTAAGTTTGGTGGGACATCAATGGCGAATGCCAATACGATTGAGAAAGTGGTTGAGATTATTAGTGCAGATAAAGATCGAAGATACATAATAGTTTCTGCCCCAGGGAAAAGAGATAAAAGTGATACAAAAATAACAGATTTATTGTATCAATGTTTTGATGAACTTGAGAGTAAAGGGAATTGTGATAAAGCATTTGGAATAGTTGAAGAAAGGTTTAAATCTATCATTCAAGGGCTAGATATTGAATTTGATATTTCTAAAATACTAAAAGAGATAAAGAAAGACTTTGAGAAAAATAGGTCTAAAGATTACATTGCATCAAGAGGTGAATATGTAAGTGCAATGATTTTGGCAAAAAAATTAAACTATGATTTTGTTGATGCCGCTGAAATGATTAAATTCAATGAAGATAAAGAGTTGCAATTGGAATATTCATTTGACCTTATAGCACAGAGGTTAAAGAAAAGTCGTAATGCGGTTATCCCAGGATTTTATGGTTCATTGCCATCTGGTGAAGCTAAAACCTTTTCAAGAGGAGGTTCAGATATAACCGGAGCTATTATTGCTAGAGCGGTATCATCAGAATTGTATGAAAATTGGACTGATGTAGATGGATTTCTTACGGCAGATCCAAGAATAGTTGATGATCCAAAGCTAATTTCATATTTAAGTTATAAGGAACTTAGAGAGTTGGCATATATGGGTGCAGAGGTTCTTCATCCAGAATCGATATTTCCAGTTCGTAGTGTTGGGATACCGATCAATATTAAAAACACTTTTAATCCGGGACACTGCGGAACAATGATTGTTGCTGCAAAAAATTTGCCGAAGCAACAGAATGTAATAACGGGTATTTCAGGAAGAAAAGGGTTTACAATCATTAATATTGAAAAAGATATGATGAATGCTGAAATAGGGTTTGCTAGGAGAGTATTATCCGTTTTAGAAGAGGAACATATTTCTTTTGAACATATGCCATCGGGAATAGATACATTATCAGTCGTTATAAGAGACGAACACATAAATGGTAAGATGCAAAAAGTGATTTCAAAAATAAATGGGATAACAAACGCTGATAATATAGACATTCATAGTGGACTTTCGTTAATTGCAACAGTTGGACATAATATGGCATCAAGACAGGGAACAGCAGCAAAAGTATTTGAGGCATTAGCAAATAAAAATATAAATGTAAGAATGATAGATCAAGGATCAAGTGAGTTGAATATTATAGTTGGGGTAGATACTTTCGACTATGAAAAAGCTATTTGTGCGATATATGATGCATTTAATTAATGTTGACTGACCTACGAATCTTTTAAAACATATCACTATATCATTTAGAGAATATTTCATAATTTAGTTGTTAAACAATCGGAGAGAATAATTTTTGATTTTGAGAAATTATATTTGTAATTATATCTAATTTTTATTCATCGAATAAAAATGCAAAAAACAGGAATAAAAACATGCAAAAAATAGGAATAAATATCGACAAAAACTAGGAATTATGTTAGTTTTAGAGAATGATGACAAATAAATATTTTAATAGATTTATAGAAAAAGAAATTTTTCAAGCAATGAAAGCTGTAGGGTGTGTTGTTCTCGAGGGTGCAAAAGGATGCGGGAAGAGCACAACCTGTCAAAGGTTTGCTAAAACTACAGTCGAATTACAATATCCGAAAATTTATGAAAAATACAAACTTATGATTGCGAATGAAAATAATATTTTTGATGATAAAAGACCTATTTTATTTGATGAGTGGCAAAAAATTCCGGAACTTTGGGACATGATTAGAGCCGAAGTAGATCATGAAAATTTAAAGGGTGCATTTATTTTAACAGGTTCAGCTAAGCCATTAGAAGACTTTAGTCGACACAGTGGGGTCGGGAGATTTTCAACCATAAAGATGCGACCAATGTCATTGTATGAATCATGTAATTCAACGGGCGATGTTTCTTTAAAAGATTTATTTGAAGGAATGGGACATATAGAGGGCGAGTCAAATTTAACATTGGAGGAAGTGGCGGAATTACTTTGTAGAGGAGGATGGCCGGCAACAATGCACCTGGATAGTGTTGCATCTCAAACATATGTTGCGGCATATTATAAATTACTTACAGAAGTCGATTTAACAAACGTAGATGGAATAAGAAGAAATCCAGAAAGAGCAAGAAAGATATTAAGGTCTTTAGCAAGAAATATATCTTCATTTGTTACAGATAGAACAATTATAGAAGATGTGAAAAGTAATGATATGACTATAGATGAGAAGACATTATCCACATATTTGAATGCATTGAGAAAATTATTTGTCATAGAGGATTTGCCAGCATGGACCCCAAAGTTGCGTAGTAAGACAACTATTAGGACAAGTAATAAGCGGCAATTTGTGGATCCATCATTAGCAACTGCAGCGTTGGGGACATCTCCAAAAGATTTGTTAAATGATCCTGAAACTTTTGGATTGTTGTTTGAAAATTTATGCGTAAGGGATCTAAGAGTTTATGCTGAATCATTAAATGGATCTATTTATCAGTACCATGACCGAACAGGATTGGAAGCGGATGCAATTGTACATTTAAATGATGGTAGATATGGTTTGGTTGAAATCAAGTTAGGTAGACATAGGATAGAGGAAGCAGCAGCAAATCTATTGAAATTAAAGAGCAAAGTGGATACTACATGCATCCAAGAACCTAAATTTTTGATGATTTTAACAGGATCTGGACTTGCATATCGTCGTAAAGAAGATGGGATATATGTGGTGCCTATAGGATGTTTGACGATTTAATATTCGTGATTTTTTTCTCCCTTCATTGATGCTGTTAAATCTCTGATATTGCACTCAATATCATCGCAACGTAAATTAGATTTTTTATATGATATCTTTAAAAATATTGGTGTCAAAAGAGTTGTTAATATAATTAAAATTAAAGCGTATGGTACGATTTCTGAATCAATTATATTTGCATCTTGTCCTTTACTTATACATACGAGTAAAACTTCTGCTCGAACCATCATACCGATACCAACTCTTAAACTGTCTTTAAATGAGAATCTACAAGCCAAGGCTCCGACTCCACATCCAAGAAGTTTGCCCAATATTCCGGCAATAATAAACATGATACCGAATAAAATAAAATCAGTATTAAAGTTTGTAAAGTTCGCTTTGATACCGATTAAGGCAAAGAAAACAGGAGCAAAGATCATGTATTTGCTTACTTCAACTTTTTCATCAATATAATCGGACTCTTTAATTCCAGCAAAAATTAAACCTGCGATATAGGCACCAGTGATATCGGCGACTTCAAAAACCTTTTCAGCCATATAGGCATATAGGAAGCAGATCGCAAAACCTAAAACTGGCAACCGTCTTCTATGTGGATATCGTTCGGCATAGGCATTCATCCCGGCTCTAAGTGCGATTCCAAGAACTGCTGAGACGATGAAGAAACCGATAATTTTTCCAATCAATATGCCAGTTGCCTTTGCTCCTTTAGAAGGATCTTTTAGACCTATTAAAAACGATAAAAGAATTATTCCTATAATGTCATCTAAAATTGCTGCAGCGATAATTGAATTACCAACTTTTGAATTTAATTTTCCAAGTTCTTTTAAAGCTGCGACTGTTATACTAACAGAAGTTGCTGACAGTACGGCACCATAAAATACGAATTTTAAAGCATCTGTTGAAGATAATTTAATAGTAAATTTTCCTAATGCACCCCAAGCAGCAATGAAACCTAATAATAGAGGGAAAATAACACCGAGGACTGTAATCAAGAATGCAGGAAAACCGATTTTTTTAAATTGCTTTATATCGGTTTCAATTCCAGCTGAAAACATGATTAAAATAACACCGATTTTAGCGAGAAATTCAAGAGCCTCGAGAGAAGTAGGATTAAATAAAACTGCAGAGTCACCTTTTTTATCAGCAAGCTTTAAAAGACCAAGAATTATTCCAGTCAGGATCATTCCAAAGACTTGGGGTAAATTAATTTTTTTTGCTAAAAGAGAAAAGGCTTTTGAAAAAAAAAGTATAAGACCTAAAGGTAACAGAATTTGAAAAACTTCTTTCATATTGTCTCCGATGTAAGTTATTATATGCCGAGTTTGACATAATGTTAAACAGATATTTTTTTAATATGATATATGTAATATTTTTTTATTTTAAATTAGAGAAAACGAATTATGTTTAATCAATATTACCAAACCAGATTGGTGGTAAAAATCGGCAAAATAATTAAAAATATGGCGGGAAAATAGGCAAAAAATCTAAAAATACAGCAAAAAAATCGGTAAAACAATTAAAAATACGGCGGAAAAACAGTAAAATATAGATAGATTCGGAGGCAAAATGCTAAAAAGAAAGTTAGAAGAAGAGCTTAAAGTTTGGAGGAATAAAGACAATAAAAAATGCTTAATAATAGAGGGTGCGAGGCAAGTAGGTAAAACTTTTACAATAAGACGCTTTGCAGAGCAGTATTACGATAACTATATTGAACTAAATTTTATAAACAAACCATCATACTGCAAAATTTTTGATGGTGATTTAGATGTTGAAACAATTCGAACGAATATCTCTTTATATTGTGGATTTGAAACGAAAACACATCAAGGTCGAACATTAATATTCTTAGATGAAATACAAGTATGTCCAAATGCGATAACGGCGCTTAAATTTTTTAGCATTGATGGAAGTTTTGATGTCATTGCATCAGGGTCCTTATTGGGGATAAGTTATAGCAAAGTTGCATCATATCCTACAGGTTATGTTCAACATTTGCAAATGTATCCTTTAACATTTGAAGAATTTTTATGGGCAAATGGAGTGTCGGATGAAATAATTTTAAAGTTGCAAAAATGTTATGAAAATGTAGAAGAAGTTAATGCGGCAATGAATGCCAAAATACAGGATTTATTTAAACAATATATGGTAGTAGGCGGGATGCCAGAAGTTGTAAATTCTTTTGTTACAGAACATAACTATGCAACAGTATTAAAAATTCAAAGGGCAATAGTTAAAGATTATGAAAACGACATTGCAAAATATGCCGAATCAGGCGAAAAAGTTAAGGCTAAAGCATGCTTCAAAAGCATTCCGGTACAACTATCAAGAACAAACAAAAAGTTCATGTATAGCATAGTAGAGAAGAACAGCAAGAGTTCAAAGTACATTGATAGTGTTAATTGGCTTATAGATGCCGGCATTGTTGCCAAGTGCAACAATCTCTCAAGATTGGAGCTACCGCTAACGGGATATGCACAAGAAAATAATTTTAAAATATACATGAGTGATACAGGTTTGCTGGTATCAATGCTTGATGATGAAACAAATGTACAAATAATCGAAGGGAATTTAGGCATATACAGTGGTGCAGTTTTTGAAAATGTTGTTGCTCAAATATTGAGAGCACATTCAAGGCAGTTATACTTTTTTAATAGGAACAATTCATTGGAAATAGATTTTGTTATTTCACAAGATAGAAAAGTAATTCCCATAGAAGTAAAAGCAGGCAATAATAAAGCAAAATCATTAAGAGTACTTTTGGATGAAAATCCAACAATGCAAGGAATTAAACTTGTTAATGGGAATGTTGGGTATAGGGACAGAGCAACCACATATCCGCATTACATGTCTATGTTTATATAATGAGCAAGAAAAAACAAAAAAGCTCAGCTAGAGACTGAGCTTGGATTGGTGACCCACCGGAGGCTCGAACTCCGGACAACCGCATTAAAAGTGCGATGCTCTACCTACTGAGCTAGTGAGTCATTTTGGCAGGGATGGCAGGATTTGAACCTACGAATGTCAGAATCAAAATCTGATGCCTTACCGCTTGGCGACACCCCTAGGTGACTGTCGTATCACATCAATGCCTACAGATATGACCTGTTAATTATAATAGGCGATAAATAAAATAACAAGCCAAAAAGGTAATAATGAAAAATTAACTTTTAAAAAAGTATAAGTAATTTTTTAATATATATGTAAAAATGTATGATTTAAGGACAAACAGCGAGTCGTGAAATAGGTAATTTGTTGACACTAATTTTATAAGTTTAATATAATAAACTTAATTATGACCAAAGAAAAAAAACACCTTGTAGAACTTAAAAATATTGGTAAAATATACGATACAAATAACTTATATACTATAGGTATTCGTCATATAGATTTAGGATTTGATCTTAATGAATTTGTTACTGTAGAAGGCGAATCTGGATCTGGAAAATCCACATTATTAAATGTAATTGCAGCTAATGATACATATGAAGAAGGAGAGATGTATTTTAATGGGACAGAGACATCTCATTATTCAGAATTAGAGTGGGATAAATATAGAGAAAAGAATATTTCATTTATATTTCAGGACTTCAATATAGTGGAAAACCTCACAGTTCTTGAGAATGTAGAGTTGGCATTATTCTATTTAGAAGATGCAACAAAAAGAAAAGAACTGGCGACTGATCTTATAAATAAAGTGGGACTTGCAAAACAGATAAATCAAAAGACAAGTAAACTATCTGGAGGAGAAAAACAGAGAACGGTAATTGCCAGAGCTTTGGCTAAAAATTCTCCAATTATTCTAGCAGATGAACCTACTGGTAATTTGGACAGTAAGTCGGCAATGGAAATAGCAACTTTGCTTAAAGAAGTGTCAAAAGATAGGCTTGTAATAGTTGTAACACATAATGCGGAATATTTTGATAAGTATTCAACGAGAAAAATAGTATTGCATGATGGCGGGGTTATAAGTGATAAACCAAACAATGTGAATGACGAACGATCATCAAATATTGAAATTGAAACCAAAGAAATAAATATAAGGAATACTAGAAAAAATGTATTTTGGTTAGGTGGACTAAATTATAAATCAAGACCAAAATTCACGGCACTAATGTCAGCCATTTCAGTCACATTTTCAATCGCATTATTTTTCATTATAGCCTTGTTTTCAAATAGAATAATTGAACCGATAAAACAAACAGTATCTGAGACTCCGATTGCAGGTAAAACTATAGTTAAAAAAGTAAGTAGTGAGAATTTTTCAAAAGTAGAATATGACAAGTTGCTAGATTCAGTGCACGCAAATTTTGCATTTAAAAATAACGAGTTTTCGGAAATAAATATAATAACGGATGAAATGGATGAATATAAATCACAGAATATAACATGTCTGTATGATCCATATAAACATGATTTAAAAGAAGAAGAAGCGGTTATGTATTTGCCATATTCACTTGCACATTATGAATCATATTTAAAAAAGATACTGAATGAACTTCAAATAGGGATTAAAAAAATAAAAATAAAGAAAACTTTAGAGCAAGGAAAAATTAGAGTATATTTTTCAAAAAACACATTGTATAAATATGGTTTAAATTTAAAATACACATACAGCCCAATGCAGTTCGGGAATCATAACCTTAAAGTTTACAAATATACGAAAGGAGAAGGCTTAAAACCAGGAGAAATTAGGTTGATAAATCTTAAATATTGGGCGGGAGATTTATCGGAAGTTTTTCTTGCAGCATTTGCATCACAGAAGTTTAAAATAGTGAATACAGAAGATAACACTATTGATAAATCAATACCAGGATTAGCTGTGGAGATGAATTCGGAAGACTATGAAAAAGTTTTTAATAAAGGAATCCCATTTGGGAATGAAGTGTCACTGTATTATAAGAATAATAAACTTGCAAAGCAGAAAACAGATGCGATAAGTGGGCAGTATGGATTATTTAGATCTGACGAGAAGACATATAGAGACAAGGCAGCTGATACATTTATATTAAATGTGCTTGCTTACGCCGGTCTTGTAGTGTCTGGAATATTGTTGGGGATATTGGTAAGTATTATATTTTCAAAAAATGTCGGAGTATTAAGTGGAGATTTTGCGATATATAGGACATTGGGAATTTCGAGAAGAGATGCAAAAGCGTCATTATATATACAAATGCTATTTATATTTTTACCAAACATTATTTTGTTGCCGTTGGTTTCATTGATAGCGACTATCATCCCAAACAGTACGCTAAGCTTTATATCTCTATGGAATTACTTAATTATTGAAGTTATTATGCTTGGTATTGTTGAAATAGTTGCATTTAGGTTTAACAAAAAAATATTTAAGACATCCATAAGAAAATCTTTAAGTAGAGGATCAAAATGATAGAACTGAAGAGTATTAACAGACAATTTAAGATAGGTGGAAAACAGTTTAATCATGTATTGAAAGATATTTCGTTGAAATTCCCAGAGAATGGACTTTGTGCAATTTATGGTAAATCCGGCTCAGGGAAAACCACCCTACTAAACATATTGGGCGGATTAGATAGACCAAATAGTGGGAAAATTATAGTTGATGGTGAAGAATATTCTTATATAAGTGACAAAGTTAGAAATAAAAAAATAGGATTCATTTTTCAAAACTATTATTTAGAAAGCGATACAACGATTCAGCAGGTTCTTGAGAACCAAATGCGAATTGCTGGCTTTACAGATAAAAATGAAATGATACGAAGAAGTGAAAAAGTTCTTGAATTAGTAAAGTTAAGTAGATTTAAAAATAAAACTACAGATTCGTTATCAGGTGGACAAAAACAAAGAGTTGCAATTGCAAGAGCATTAGTAAAAGGTGCAGATATAATATTAGCTGATGAGCCGACAGGAAATTTAGATAGTGAAAATACTGCGGCAGTAATGGAAATATTAAAAGAAATTTCTAAAACTAAGTTAGTCGTTCTAGTTACGCATGAGCAGAATCTAATACAGGAATATAGTGATGTTCACATAGAATTAGTTGATGGAAGTGTGACATTTTCTAATGTTGAAACTGGAGAACATAAAACAGGACATGAAAATAGTAATATAGTTTTTGAAAAAGCAACTGGAGGTAAAACAGGAAGACTATTTTCACTTAAAAATGTAGCGAGAGTACAAAAAGTGACAAGAGAACAGAGAATGTATTCTACTGCTAACATATTTAAACAGATATTCCTCATTGCATTTGCAGTTGTGCTTTCTTTTCTCTCAATGAAACTTTTTGAGTACAGTAAAGTGGATGTTTTGAGAAAAAATATAAAAGCAAATCAAACATTAGTTAGACTTAACGATTATCATTTCATAAGGGAGCTGGAAGATGGAACAGACCCAAGAAAGCCAGTTAAGGAATATGATGATATCGACTACTTTACTGCAGAAGATAAAAGTGGAGTATTTAGTTTGAATGGTATATCAAGGGCGGGATCTGCAGAAGTTAACTATACTCAAAAAACGGCAAAAAATCTTAAAAATGGGGATATGCTGGTTGGTAGATTGCCGGAATTAGGTGAGATTGTTGTTAGTAGTGGGTTGGCTGAAAAAATAAGGGAACAGTATAGACTTAAGACATTTAAACATTTGAAAACTGTTGAAATGTTGCAATTAGATGGAAAATATAAAATTGTTGGAGTAGTGCCCGAGCAAGAATCAAATGTTTACTTTAACCAGGAAGATTACATAAATAATTTAGGGATATTTAGCGGAATAGAATTTTATGATCCCACAGAAATGTATTTTCCATCGGCATTTAAGTTTTCAAATATAACTACTAGAATAAGTCTGACAACAGTAGATACTCTTAAAAAAGATGAAGCAATTTTGGAAGTTAGTAGTACAGCACAGAGGAAAATAGGGAGCATTAAGAGTCTTGCAGATGTCAATGCAGAATTGCTTGGACAGCCTAAATTGATTCAACTGAAAAACTCCAAGGTATTTATTAAAGAAATCAGACGAACAGAAGATAATGAATACGATTTTAATATAAAAGTTGGTAGAGAAACATTGAATGATATATTCCATGATGTAGCCCCTAATCTGGGACGGCTTAAAAACACTGCAAGCATTGATAATTTATTTTATTTAGTAACAAATAATAATATTGATTCTCACTACATACTAAGTCACATTTGAATAAACTAAATAATAATAATGAAAAACACAAAATGCTTAGAAACAGCATGGATGAAAAGAACTTAATTAAACCAAATTTGAAAGAGTATTATGATTTAAAGAAAGCAGACTTAAAGTCAAATTTGGCACCAGCTATATTAATTACAGTTGCGGGTGTGATGTTATTATTCCTAATCTATTATTTCATTGAAAAAGCGGAAAGCATAAAAAACAGAAAAGAATACGGTATATTGCGAGCTATTGGAGTTGGGAAAGGTAATTTGTTGTTTAAAGAGACGATGGGATGTGTGTTTAATAATTTTATAAGCTTCACAATTTTTCTTATGATAGGATTTATATTTATCCTTGCAAGATATCTTATTCTTAATGTTGCAGTTGGATATTTTGCATTAATAGTTTTTGCAATATATGTTGCAACTCTTGTAATATTCCTATTGATCTCATTGTCGCCATATTTATTTGTAATAAAGGATACTCCTGCAAAAATATTATCAAGGTATGATATCTGATAAAAAGTTAGAAAAAAATAAAAATTTTTGTTAAATAAGCTTAAATTTAGTTTTATATTTTTTATGAGTTTAATATAATTAACTTAAATAATAGTAAATATTCGGAGGAATAAATGAAAAAAATTAAAGTTATTGGATTAAGTATGTTTTTGCTTACGATGATGTTTGTTTTTGCTGCTTGCACAAAGAGTTTGGGAACAGTAAATTTCTTTGTTGACGGAAAGAAAGTCGGAAGCAGTAGCATTAATAGTAAATATGAATACAAACTTCCCGAGGAACCTAAAAAACCTGGTTATAGGTTTATAGGCTGGTATGAGGAGCTTGGTCATTTAAGTAAAAAATTTAAAAAAGGAACCAAAAAGAATGTACATGCAAGGTTTGAACCGATTTTGACAGAGACAAACATTGAAGGTGAAGCACCTAACAAAAGAACAATTCTTGATGTAGCTCAAAATATTCCTAAAAAAGAGAATTTAACATTCAGTGGATGGTATACGGACCCCGATTATAAGACTCCATATAAAAATCAAAATGTTGATAAGATTTATGGCAAATTTATGGCAAAAGTAACATACCATAATGGTTATGAAGTTCTTAAAGAGGAATTGGTTGATGTAAACAATTCTATAAAAAAACCAGAAATTAACAGTGACTTTATCAAAGAATATATGGATGAAGAAGATGTTTCATTTATGAATGGTAACTATAAATTTGATTTCGATCAAAAAATAACAAAAAACACAGTAATAGATGTAAAGTGGAGAACCAAAACAATTAAAAATGCATATGGGCAGATTGAGGGATATCAACCGGTAGCTAACGGAGATGGGACATACAGATGGGAGGAGAAGGGTGTATCAGATCACAAATGGCCAGTTTTATCTCTACCAGGAAAAGCAACAATAGATGTAGGTGGTACTAAGGAAGAAAAAACATTTACAGGAATTAATTTTGGTCAAATAAACGAAAAAACTGAAAAAATAATTGTAGGAAAGGGAATAAAGTATATATCAGGATTAATGCCACAGTTGCACAATAATTTAAAGGAAGTTGTTTTACCAAATACATTAAAAGTAATAGAAAATTCATTTAACTACACGTTGGATGATGCAAAAGTTAATATCCCAGAAAGCGTAGAGACAATAATTCATAGTTTTTGGAAAAATTCACAGCTTTATCCCTTTGAAGGATTAAAGCATCGTAGAGATAATGTAAAAATACCTGCAAGTGTTAAACATCTCGCATTAATGCCAACAAACCTAGAGTTTGAAAGTAATGATGTTTTCGAAAAAGAAAACGATATGATTTTTAAGAAAGATGGTGGAAATAGAACATTGGTTGCAATAAATTTAACAAAAGAATATGAGCAATTTAATATTCCTGAAGGTGTGACACATGTTCAAGTTGGAATATTTAATCATTTTGATAGATTTGCACCATCTATAAAAAGAATCAAGTTTCCATCTACATTTAAAGGTGTTAAGTACAATCCTAACGAAAATGAATATCCAGGATATTCAAACCCCAACGAGTGGTTATTTAAAGATGGGATGACAGTTGAGGAAATTGTAGCAAAATATAAAGATACTCTTAACGTAGAGGAAAAAGTTTCGATGTACACAATTGTGAATAAACTTAGCAGATATCAGTTGGTTGAGTTTAATTTAAAAGAATATCCTTCAGGATTAGAAGAAAATTTATTTTATGATAGTGCATTACAAAAGAACATGTCAGAAGATGAATTATTAGATAAGACATTGTTTTCTGCAAAGAAGGAAGTTGGACAACCGGTTACTGTAAAAGCATTTGTTAATCATAAGTACATACTTGAGAAAAAATTTAGAAAAGCAATTTCTTCAAAAAAGAGTGGAGAAAAGATTACATTAGAAGAAATTAAGAGTGAGCTTGGATTAGGAGCAGATGATGTTTTGTTGAATTCTTTAACAACGGGCAATCCAATAGAAAATGATGAAATTCTCTTAGAAAGTGATATTAATTTTTATGCGGAACTATCTACGACAAAAGATGGTATAGAGATAGAAGAAGATGGTGATGGCAATGCTGTTGTAAGTGGATTCAATAAAGACAATGCAGAACTTGATGAAGATACAAATCTTTATAATGTATATATACCAAAAATGAAAAATGGTAAAAAAGTCATTGGCATAAAGGAAGGTGCATTTAAGGGGAACAAACTTATACAAAATGTATATACAGAAGCAAATCTTGAATATATTGCTGATGAAGCGTTTATGGATGCTGAACATTTAAGATTATTTACAACCAATAGCAACAATTTAAAGAGAATTGGGAAGAGAGCGTTCCAAGATAGTGGGTTAGAAAAAATAATACTTCCATTAAGAAATTTAGAAGAAATAGGTGAATTTGCATTTAAGTGTAGGAATCTAGAGTACTTTAAAGTCCCAGAAGAGGAAAAAAGCGATAGAATGGTTAAGAGTATTTATGGAGTATTTGGAATAGGTAAATATCTTTCAGAACGTCTTGAAAAAGGGAAATTCTATCTCAGTGGAGCAGATGCTCATTCTTATGATGGTAGTGAAAACTACACTGATCAAAGTTCTCAAATAGTTAGATATACAGGTAAGACAGTTGAAAAGGTTAAGAAGAATGCAACATCAGAAGAAACAAATGACGCTGTAGTTTTTGACTTTGAGTTGTATGCACAGGCCGCAAGAGGGGTTAGAAATGATTTTAGCGGTATGTCGTTGCAATTGGGGACAAGTATAAGACATAGAGCTAAGAATTATCCAGTATTGGCAGATGCTCCAGTTATGAGATATACAATAAAAAAAGGGGCAGTAAGTTATTTGCCAGCGAAAGCAGATTATATACCAGATGGCGAAGATGGTAAGGGAGAAATTATAAATATTAGTTTCGGTGTAATTAAGAAAGTTGAAGAAGGGGCATTTACAGATATGGAGGCAGCATTTGGAGAGATTGATACTAATACAGGTAAGGCAAAATATTTTCAAATAGTACAACCAGATCATGACCCTGACAAGGAAGTTGATCAATGGGTATTTCCTGAAGATTTTAATGATAATAATAAGTTTGAAGATGGATGGTGGAATGGCATTAAGCGAGCTGATAGTAATTATAATGAAGTTATAGGTAATGCATTAAGTAATATAAATTATGATCAATATATAAAATTTTATTAAAAATCGGGATTTAGTATGAATAGAAAAAAGTGGGTATATGCAGTTTTATGTATAGTGTTAGTTTGTTTGAGTTTTGCGGGATGTACAATTATCCCGCAAAACTCAACTCCTAATCAGGTGTTGAAAAAATATTACGGAAATCAAAAATATACAATTCGTTTTAACACAGAAGATCTAGAAGATAAGCTTTCCCCACTTACTTATACAGCATCAAGGACACCTAAGTTACCAACTGTATCAAAAGCTGGATATGTGTTTGCAGGTTGGTACTATGACAGAGAACTGAAAGAAGAATGTAATGATAGTAACTTGAAGTTAAAAATGTGCGATGTTGTACTGTATCCAAAATGGTTAAAACAGGAACTGAGAGATAACGGTATTTATAAAATTGAGTTCGATGTTGTTCGATCAAAAGAGGATCCTGTCACAAAAGAGGAACTTACAGATGAGTACCCACCAAAAGAATTTTCAGAAAGTATAATTAAGGGAAATACTGTAATTGAAAAAAATGGGCAACAGAAGATTCTAAAAATAGGATATGACTGTGGTACAACAGTTCCATTTGGATCAAAAGATCCATATACTGTCGAACTTACAAAAGATAAAAATCCGAAAGAGATGCGGATAGTGAAGAGGACTGAAAACGCCTCAGAATCAAAGAAAGAAGTATATATAGATATCTCAGAATATGAAGATTATGACAAACCTATATATCTTTCTGTTACTGCAATAAATTATCTCACTCCAGGCATGTCGAGTGACGATAGAATTAAAACCACCACAACATATGTTGTTAAATTTAAAATAAAAGTCATTAAAGGACTTGAAAAAGAATATTCAAAAATAAAAAATGGCAAATTACATGATGGTCATTATCTTGTTAGAACCTTTTATAGGCAGATGGATAATTCATCAACAATGATGTCGTATTTTAATCCAGTATATGGGTATCTCATTGCAAAAGATGGACACTATAAATATGTTAAAGAGGTTAATCCATATTATGGATTGTTTGCAAATGAAGCGGATTTGGCAGAACCAAAAAATCAAAATTTCTTTAATCGGGCAACAACATTTGCGAATTTTTATGCGGCTTACACAATTGATTTCAATGCGAATGAACCGATGAATACAGAAGAACATCCTAATAAGATTGAAAGCAAGTATTATCCAGAAAAATATAATGGTGGGAAATTTATAGAATATTCTTTAGAGTATGATAGTCAATCAAACAAGATGTGGCAGGTTTTTGATCTTGGGCAGTCATTGGGGAAGCATTTTGCAGCTGTTGGAGCTGTAACAGGTTTTATGGAACTTGTTATGCACATGGGTCGTTTGGAACAGATAATGACAATAGATTATGACAACATAGTTGCAGTTGCTCCAGAATATAAATCACTTGAAGGAGATGCATATACTTTTAGAAGAGAAACTTCACATTATGCTGGCAACGATACAAGTGTATTAAATCAAAGTATAGCTAAATCTAAACTTGAAGAATGTGGAACAGCGTCAGAGTATCTTAATTTTTTATTTTCAAATAAAAAATATTTTTCTAATAAAGAATTGGAAACAAATAAAAATATTAGAGGTGACATACCGAGCTTTAGGGTTACAACACGAGGTATGACCGATGATGAAATGAAAAGCCAATATACAAAAATGCAAATGATAGATACTCAGTATGAGGTATTTGGGTTTGATAAAGATCAATATTTATATGGTGATTTTATGTCAACTCAAACATTTGGTTCACAAGGAAGACGAACAATAGAACCAGTTATGAGCGGAATGATGCTTAACCCTGGAGATGTATCCAGTATTAAAGAAATTTTCAAATCCAAAGTAGATAAAAATCAATCAATTGATTCTGTAAATGTTAAAGCTTATAAAGCAAAATATTATGAGACAGATTATAGTCAAGAAATATCATTAAGTGGAGATTCGTATACTTATGCGGAGCCAGTTGATCTGATTTATGAATATGTAAAGAACGGGTATAAGAGAATTGCTAAAGTTAGGTTAAGGACATATGAAGAGCCTGATTTCAATCTAAATGCCAGACCGGAAGATAATTTTTCTGAAACACATGAATATATGCCAGGGGAAACATATAGTATACCAACTAAAATGACAGCTATGTGGGGTGGCTATACTAATACGTATGTAGCAAAATTTTATGGTGGAAATAATGTTAATCCTAATGCGAATAAGCTTTCATACAATTTAACATTACTTTCTCGATATGAAGAAAAGAATGGGAAAATGCGTCATGAAGAAAATATAGTGGAAGAATATGAAAAACTTAAAATTTCTGGTGGCATTGAAAGTGTTGTTTGGGTTGCTGAAATAAGGAATATTTTTGGAGAAAAAAAATATAAAGAAATTAAATTACAAGTAAAGCCTACGCCACGCTATATTATTAAAAATTCTAATGGTGAAGAAGTTGTAAATAAAGCATCAAGCCTTAGAGATGGTGAAATTAAAAGTGAACATACAGAGCTTTATTATATAGCCAAGACTGAAGAAGATCTAAAAAAGTTTATTAAAGAAATTTATACATACCAAGTCGCACATAAAAGTGGAACATTTAGACTTGAAAGTTACAGGACGAGTACTGGAAGTTTTGCAAAAGATTTATGGAAGATGAATATAGAAGATGTTTTTAATGAGATTAATGGATTAGTTAAAGATGGAGCAGGGCTAACTTTGTGGTATAGTAGCGGATCGGAAACTATTATGGTTAAAATAGTCGCATTTGTTACTTTCAACGGCGAACCGGATGTTAAGGTTTCCAGTCATAAGGCATTATTTACAAATCAAAAATATAAATTAGAATTTGCAAAAATTAAAAATAAAAATGGTGAAAGAATAACTACAAAAACAACAATGCAAGTATATTACATGAATGGTGGCACATATAGTAGTGATAAGGCACATTTTGAATATAATGATATAACCGGAGAGATAATATTCAAGCAAGCTGGAAAATATTATTTTATATACTATTTTTCTGGAAAGAATTTCTTTTTTTCAAAAAGTTTTACATATGAAGTATATAGACATGATATAGATGTAACTGTCAGGTACACAACCGATGCTGCTCATCCATTTAAAGATGGAACAACAGAAAAAGAGATCACGCACAGTTTGAAAGATCATTTACTCTTGATGCAAGCTCAAGATTATGCAGACAGTATACCTAAAGATAGCAAACTTTTAGGCTATACAACTGATAGTGAAGAAGATACTAGCACAATTGGTGATGGTGAGAAGGAAATTACAAACTTTATACATAGGTTCCATAGTAGAGAAGTCACACTACATGCAGTTTGGGATGATGGGAAACTAATTACACTTGATATGGATACAGCAAGGACAGGTGTACCAAATTACACAAGGAGAATGTACAAATCGGGAAGCACATCGCAAGGATATTATTTTGCGAATCAAACATATGGTCATCAGTTGAATATAGAAGATATATTAAAAGATAAAACAATTTTTTCGGTAGCACAGATAAATAGTTTGAGCAAAAATTATAAATTGGTAGAACTTGAAAGTAATGTATTTCCTGGTGGAAGTATTTCTATAGAGGGATACAGGAAAAATGTAATGTATGAATTTCAAGAAGATATAACGATTAAATTAAAATTCAGAAGGAGAATGAAGCTCGAATACAATATAGATAAAAAAGATGATGATAATGGTGATAATGTTTCTAATACATATTTTGGGAATGCTGATATTGTAGCTGGAGAAGTATTAGGAGAGGACCTTTATAAAAAAGTTGAGATTAAAGAAAAATATAAAGATAAGTATGAGTTTCTTGGATGGTATTTATTTGGTGATAGCACTGAGACATTAATAGATTTTAAGACATATGTACCTGTTGAAAATAGTAGCGGGAAACTGAAAATTGTAGCAAAAATAAAAAGAAAATAGGCTAGTATAAATAAAGCGAGATATATGAGTATTAGAATAATATACTTGATATTTCGGTTTTGTTTTATGTTGCAATATAGGGATCTTTTCGAAGAATCAAATAGAAAAGATGTAGTAAATATAATCATTGGTTTGTAGAGCATCTTTGATAGTGGATTTTGGGTGGGATAGAAATAATTGAGCTGGCTAGATGTTCAGTTATTGGCAACGTGGATTCAGAATAAGATACAACATGAAAGTCAATTAAATTTTACTAACAATGAATTGTAATATTGAAGTTTAGAGTTTCCAACTTTATAATTAATCCATGAATGAACTTCCTAATAATGATTTAGAAACTAATGTCAGTAGACAAAAAAGGCTTATTCTCATTAGTTTGTTCATTTCTTGTACTTTAGTCATTGTATTCATAACAGCAATAATCGGAATTACATATAATTCAAGAAGTTATATCAAGAGGATATATGATAGGTCTCTTCAAAGTGTAGTTGAAGTTAAAGCATATACAAAGGATGTCGGTGAAAGTTTCGGATCAGCAGTTCTAATGAAAGGCGACGGGACACTAGTTACGAACTCCCACGTAGTTACATATTCAAAACTGGGAGAAACAAAGGCATTTGATGAGATAAGTATTAGGTTTGCAAATAGTGAAAAATATATGTCAGTCACCTTAGTTAAATATGATGTCTTAAAAGATTTAGCAGTATTAAAAATAAAAGATAAAAGTCTGAAGAAATTGAAGGCAATGAAGACAGGGGACATCAAAAAAGTAAAATCTGGAGATGAGGTTTTTGCTATAGGAAATTTATCTAACTATGGGATAGGAATCACAAAAGGGCATGTCAGTGTTCCAAAGATAAATATTGTAGTTGATGGAAATAAAAAAGAAGTAATTCAATGTGACATAACAATAGTATCTGGAAGTAGTGGCGGAGCATTGATTAATAGGAATGGTAAACTTATAGGAATTACAACATTTAGAACAAAGGATAACCTAGGGAATGTTATTCATGGAATAGGATATGTGATTCCGATAAACAGAGTGTTAGAGTATATAAAATAAAAGGAGTGTGACGGATGAGGAAATTATTTAAGAATAAGTACTATCTATTAATGATTTGTGCAGTCGTGTGTTTTTCTATTGCATTGGTATATACCCTTTCAGGGACTTTAACTGCAAAACAAAATGTAAGAGACATAAACTTGAAGTCAAAACAGGTAGATGTACAGTCTATACTTAATAAATTTAGTGATGTAGAAATGGACAAGAATAATGAAAGAATTCTGTTTGAAGGGACACAAAAGTTAGACCCTAGTTTGTTAAGAGAAATAGATAACTTAAGTGGCGAAGAAGCTAATAAATTGAAGAGTGTAGATGTTAGATATTCATTTAAGTACGATATGGTTACAAACACCGTAACATTAAAAGCAACCATGTATTTGCCAGATGGGACAGTAAAAGTAGATACGATTACAGGAGTAGGATTTATTAATGATGCTAATGAGATAGATGCTGTGATGAATGTCGATGGCGAGGGCGTTCTACTGAGTGAGATGAGAAATGCAGGATTAATAGATAATGTAGGATGGTTCTCAAGAATAATAAAGAAGATAGCAAAAGTTGTCGCAGTAGTAGCCGTTACGGTAGCGGCGGTTGCAGTAGTGGTTGCAACTGTAGGAGCAGCGGCACCAGCAGTTGTAGCGGCAGGAATAGGTGTGGTGACGACAGTAGTTTCATCGGCAGCGGTGACAGGAGCAACGATAGCGGGGTATGCAAGTATCACAGCGGCGATTGCGGCGGGTGTGCTTCTTACAGCGGACATGATCAAGGAAGTGGATTGGGACGGAGTGACACATAAAACAGAAGAGTTAACAAGTGAACTTAGGTCAGAATTAGCTCCGAACAAGTTTTATCTAGCATTCCCATTAAAAAATGGTAAATTGTACATTTCTAAAATAGCACTTAGTGATTTTTCTGCAATGAGAGCAGCTCGTGCAAAGATGAGCATATATACTTTATTTGGAAATGCTTACGAAATGGCAAAAACAGTAAACTATGGTTATCCGCCAGAACATCATTCTGCGACAATTAATGGGTACTATGACCATTATCATGCTTATAGAGCAAATAAAAAAAGTCATATTTTTTATGGTTTACCAAGGTGTTCGTATTAATATGGTAATCATTTTTGGGAAAGAATATGACAGAGTAATAAAACAGTGGTTTCCTAATGGAATGGATTACACTGTAGAAAATATTATTTTTTTATTTGAAAAAGAGTTTAATGCTAGGCAAATAGATATGGAAGATATTCCTAAATATATTAAAGAGTGTCGTGATTACCCACATTACTTTCAAACTATAGAAGATTATACAGAGGATTCTATATCTTCAAGTGAAAAGTATTTAATTTTTGTGAGTGATGCGATTTCAGATAATAACTATCGTGAGGAAGAAGATAAATTATTCAATCTAATTGTTTTGAGTGTTGAGGGGGATAAAGTTATTAATTATTATTCCAACGCACATGGTGGAAATGGCGATTTTATGATGTTGATTGCTGATAAGTTTTACAAGGCAGGATTGGGAGAATTGAGTGCAGAAGAAGTTACATCGCTAAATCAAGCAAAATTTGAAATACTCAAAATTAAAAAATTTAATAATGAATTGAATTACACATTAAGTAACTTAATAATTATTTTGAAAGAGCAGTTCAATGCGGTTGAGATAGAATTAAAAGATTTAGAAAAGTATGCGAGAGAATATTCGGCATTTTCCGATTATTATAATTGCATTGAAGATTATACTGAGGAACGAATTAAGAGTGGGCAGAAGTATGTTGTACTTATTTCTGATAATGATAATAAAGAACCAATTTTTAATGGAAGTTTTAGAATATATAATGTAATATTCATTTCTTATGAGGCTGATAAAATACTAGACATATATCTTAATTTAAAGCAAAGTAGCAGTTTTCTTAAGCATGTAATTGAAGTGTTTGGAAATAATAAAATCAAAGAATAGCTGACGTGTAAAAGTATATGTATAGGTGATTTTGAGTGATAAGGAAAGTTGTGTGATGTTGCGACTATTTAAGGAATTTTGTCTAAAAATAAAATAGACAAGTTAAACCAATGAAGTTTTGAGAATTTTCTTCTTTCCCTACATAATCATTTCCTGTCATTCTAAGGTCTCTGCACTCGCCGTTGATAATTCCATCAAAAGAACTAAATCGTTAAAACTAAGGTGTGTAGGGGAGATTTTGGGGTAAATTCGATATGATCGGATAGCATGACATTGTGTTCGAGCAGATCATGGTCAATACTATTTATGGGGTGTTGGGTTTGAGGGATTGAGTGGGTTAGATGTGTGTTTGGTGTTGAATACAATATAGTGAAGACGCTATACTACGGCATCTAGGAATAGGTGTTTTTTTATTTCCTAGATAGATAAGTTTTTGATGCTGTCTAATAATAAGTTAAACAATATAAACTATTGACAATAAAAGCAGTGAGGAGTAGGATATTTTTGAAAAATGTTCATATAAATATTCATATAGAGGTACTTAATGAAAAAGACTTTTAAGTTGAGTATAATCTTATTTTTAATTTTTACAATGGCAGTAGCGGTATTAGGCTGCACCAAGAAGACGCCAGACAAAACAACAACGCCTGGGAAACAAACGGAACAAAATAAACCAGACAAAGTGGAAACATCAGAAGAGAAGAGAGATAAGGAAACAGAATCGCTTTTTGACTTAACTTTACGCAATGATGGCAACTATGAAGTAAAGCTATATAAAGGAAACCAAAAAAAAGTAACTATACCAAGTGAATATAAGGGTAAGAAAGTAGTAGGTATAGAAAGTAATGCATTTGAGAATTCATCAATTGAATCTATTATAATACCAAGCACGGTAGAGAACATAGGAGATTATGCATTTTATAAGTGTGATGCCCTACAAACAGTAACATTAAGCGAAGGATTAAAAGTGATTGGTTGCTTTGCATTTGCAGAGACATCAATAAGTACAATAACAATCCCAAACACCGTAGAGGGAATCGTATCTGACACATTTAAAAATTGTAAAAAATTAAAATCAGTAACATTAAATGAAGGATTAGAATCGATAGGAAGGGGTGCGTTTAGTGGCACATCGATTAAAAAAATTACGATACCAAGTTCAGTAGCTTATATAGGCACTTCATTTGGTGATGCAAAAATAGAGGTTGTAGACTGGAATACCAAATATGAGGCTAGAGAAAATTGCTTAATTGAAAAAGCAACAAATAAAATAATCAGTGGTGGCAAATATTCACTGATACCAAATGGAGTTAAGGAGATTGGCGACTCGGCATTTGAAGGCACATCGGTAAAGGCAATAACAATGCCAAACACAGTAGAGAAGATTGAACGACATGCTTTTAAAGATTGCAAAGAATTAAAATCAGTAACATTAAATGAAGGGCTAAAAGAATTAGGCGACGCAGTATTCAGTGGCACATCAATTGAGTCAATTACAATTCCTAGTACCCTAGAGGAGATTGCAGCCGAGACATTTAAGGGTTGTAAAGAACTAAAAACAGTAACATTACAAGAAGGGTTGAAATCGATAGGAAGACATGTCTTTGAAGATACATCAATAGGAACAATTACAATACCTAGCACAGTAAATGATATAGAGTCTTCACTTGGTGATGTTGAAATAAATGTTGTGGATGGCAACACAAAATATGAAGCTATAAATAATTGTTTAATAGAGAAGTCTACGAAAAAACTAATCAGTGGTGGAAAATATTCAGTAATACCAGACGGAGTTAAGGAGATTAGCGACTCAGCATTTGAGGGCACATCGGTAGAAACAATAACAACACCAAGCACAGTAGAGAAGATTGAGAGATTCGCATTTTCAGATTGTAAAAAACTTAAAACAGTAACACTAAATGAGGGATTGAAATCTATAGAAAAGGGTGCATTTAAAGATACATCAATCGAAGAAATTATAATCCCTAGCACGGTAGATGATATACATTCTTCATTTGGAGATGCGAAAATAAAGGTAACGGACGGAAATGTCAAGTATGAGGCTATAGATAATTGCTTAATTGAAAAAGCAACAAAGAAATTAATCAGCGGTGGCAAACATTCTATAATGCCAGAAAGAATTAAAGAGATAGGCGAGCAAGCATTCTATGGGACATCAATAGAAAGAATTACAATACCAAGCACAGTAGAGAAGATTGGAAGATATGCATTTCACAATTGTAATAATCTGAAGACAGTGACATTGAATGAAGGATTAAAAACGATAGCAAGGGGTGCATTTAATGGCACATCAATAGAATCAATTGAAATGACAAGCACAGTAGAAAAGATTGAACGTTTTGCATTTTATGATTGTAAAAACCTAAGAACAGTAACATTAAATGAAGGACTAAAAGAGATAGACAGTGGTGCATTTAGGGATTGCGAGAATCTTGCTCAAATAAACTGTAATGTAAAGAAAAGTTATGTTGAAGCAAACAGAAGTAAATTTGAAGGGCTTATTCAAAAAAAATCTATAATCAACTGGCTCAACGTCTAAAGCAAAAACAATGAAATAAAAACTACAAATAAGTGGATATGGTATGGATAACTTTTGATGCTCTCCACTAATAAGTTAAATATTTTTAACTATTGACAATGAAAAAAGTGGGGAGTAGGATATTTTTAATAATTTATTCATCAGAGGTACTTAATGAAAAAGGGTATTAAGTTAAGTGTATTTTTAATTTTAATTCTTGTAATGGCGATTTCAGTATTTGGTTGTGCAAAGAAAACTCCTGACAAAACGACAACACCAGGGAAACAAACGGAACAGAAGAAACCAGACGAAGAACAAAAGAAACCTAATGAAGAAGAGAAGAAACCAAGCGAGGAAGAGAATAAGCCTAACATAAAAAAGAAAGTAAAAATTAAGTTTGCAATCAAAGGGCAAAATACATTTGGAGAGGAATACGAGAAGGCAGAAGGAACAGAAAGTGAATATGTCTCAAGCATTGAAAAGGAAGAAGGAGATACAGTTAAACCATCTGAGTTATTAGATATTGTCAAAGAAAAGATTAATGAAACGATCTATAACAAAGACGATATCTTATATAAACATGATGGCGAAGAGATAAATGAAACACAACCAATTCAAGTCAAGTCACCAAATACAGTTATTGAATTCTACTTAAAAAGACAAATTAGAACAATTACCCTAGACACAACACAAACTGTTAATATGTCCAATGTACAGGGTGCAGTAGAAATTGCAGATGGCAATAAAACACTTAAGTTTAGACATGGGTATAATTTTGTAGGAGACGAAACCCCAATGTTAGCAGATACAGAAGAATATGAATTCAAGGGATGGTTACAGGGTTCAAATGTGTACAAGTTTGACAATACAAATTCTGTAACATCAAATGTAACATTGAGACCAAACATGAAGAATAAAATAGATATTAAATTCGTAATCAAGGGACAAAAGACATTTGGTGATGAATACGAGCAAGCAGAAGGTACTGACGCTGAATATGCTTCAAATATCAAAAAGAAAGAGGGAGAAACAGTTAAACCATCTGAGTTGTTAGATATTGTTAAAGAAAAGATAAATGGAACAATTTACAACAAAGGCGATATGTTATGCAAACACGATGGTGAAGTGATAAGTGAAACACAACCAATTCAGGTCAAGTCACCTAACACAGTTATTGAATTTTATGTTAAGAGACAAATTAGAACAATTACCCTAGACACAACACAAACTGTTAATACGTCCAATGTACAGGGTGCAGTAGAAATTGCAAATGACAATAAAACACTTAAGTTTAGACATGGATACAGTTTTGTAGGAGACGAAACCCCAATGTTACCCGATACAGAAGAATATGAATTCAAGGGATGGTTGCAGGGTTCAAATGCGTACAAGTTTGACAATACAAATTCCGTAACAGCAGATGTGACATTGAGCCCAAATATGAAGAACAAGATAGAGATTAAATTTGTAATCAAGGGACAGAAGACATTTGGAGATGAATACGAGCAAGCAGAAGATACGCACGCTGAATATGTTTCAAATATCAAAAAGAAAGAGGGACAAACAGTTAAGGCATCTGAATTGTTAAATCTTGTTAAAGAAAAGATAAATGGAACAATATATAACAAAGGTGAAATGTTTTACAAACACGATGGTGAAGAAATAAGTGCAACACAGCCAATTCAGGTCAAGGCACTAAACACAGTTATCGAATTCTACGTCAATAGACAAATTAGAACAATTACCTTAGATACCACACAACCAGTTAATATTTCCAATGTAAAGGGTGCAGTAGAAATTGCAAATGACAATAAAATCCTTAAGTTCAGATATGGATATAATTTTGAAGGCGACGAAACCCCAATAATTGCAGGAACGGAAGAAGATGAATTTAATGGTTGGTTAAATGGTCAAGATATATATAGGTTTGGCAATCCAAATTTTGTAACAGAAGATGTAACATTGACACCTAATATGAGGAAGAGATACGCAACAGTAAACATCAATTTAAATGGATTAAGAGCAGAAGGCTTAGAATACGCAGACGGTGATATCTCAGGAAGTCCAGATTCAACGTGGACAAGAATAACAGTTAGGGTGCCATATGAGAAGTTCAAGAATGCAACGTATACATTAATTAACTTAAAGGCAAATAATGGAGTAGTTTGGTACAGCGAAATAACGCAGAAGCAAGTAAGACAAACAGGTTATACAGGACAGACAACAATAAATGAAGCGGGACAAACATATGAAGTAACGGTGACATATGCAGAAGAGCCAGAATCAATCTACAGAGGCATGTATCCACAAACGAAAGCCACATCAAGCGAGGTAGAGGGAACAACGACAACGCAAGAAGTAGCTAATAATGAGCCAAAGACAGGATATGGAAAGTTTAGTTATACAATAGCGTATAATAAAGGAATAAAATATGAATTGTTAGATAACCAATACTACAAATTTGAGCCAGTAGAATGGGAAGAATTTCCACCAGAAGTAGAAACTAATAAGCAGTGGACAAAGAACACACTTGATGTATCTATCTTTGATAATGGACAGCCAAACAGCAATGTATACAGTGGGTCATACATAGAAGGATATCTAAGAATAATGGCACAGAAGATGCAAATTGACTATTCACTTTCATTACCAAAGTTAGGAGGCAACGACGCACTCCCATGGAATACAGCCCTGACATACATTAACCAAAACACAGCTGCCGAAATCAAAGCGAAGCTAAAGTATAAAAAAGTAACAGACTACGCAACGGCAGTTTCAGGCAATTACAAAACACTTAGAAACATACCATTTAATATCTATCGATATAGTGCTGAATTGACATGGTTAGGTACGCGTAACCAGGGTAGCAATACACATAGTTATAATATCGACTATTACGGCACGCTCGCTAGTGAATATACTTATGATGTTCAAGGGTTGCGTGTAGCTAAGTAGGTGCATATTTTAAAAAACTGAATACGACAAATAGTATGGGAAAAAATCAGGTTTACAAAAGTAATAATATAAGCATTTTATGAATATGGATGTCCTCATCGATGTCCATATTTTATTTCTCCAGATGATCATTTACCATCATTCTAGGGTCTTTCCATTATGCCATCAAAAGAATCTTAATCGTCAAAACTAGGATGTGTAGGGAGGTGGCGATATTAGGGGTAAATTCAATATGATCAGATAGTATTGTAATCATGGGGTGAATGGTGGGATTCGAACCCACGACCTCCAGGGCCACAACCTGGCGCGCTAACCAACTGTGCCACATCCACCATTAATGGCGAGCCTGAAGAGATTCGAACTCCCGACCCACGGCTTAGAAGGCCGTTGCTCTATCCTGCTGAGCTACAGACTCATGATTGGAGCGGGTGATGGGAATTGAACCCACGCAGCCAGCTTGGAAGGCTGGAATTCTACCACTGAACTACACCCGCAATAAAAAATGCACCGTTCAAATGCTTTGTAATTCTAGCATGTAACGAGAAAAAAAGTCAAAGAAAAATACATATTCGAAAGTGACCATAAATAGATATGTAAAGTATGTTTTTGGAGCGGATGATGGGAATCGAACCCACGCTACCAGCTTGGGAAGCTGAAGTTCTACCATTGAACTACATCCGCAAGAACTGTTGCTAGTATAGCATTTTATATAGATTCAGTTAAATAAAATTAGTAACTCCTATATGTAGTGGAATAAGTGAAGAATTCAAAGAAGATTGTGCGAAGATATGGCACGATGGATATCTGCGAGAGATGTAAAATAGGTTTTTAGTTAAAAAATAAATAGCATAGTAAGTCCATGTTTAGTATAATTAACTCAGTTAAATTTGTGGAAGAATTTTGTGAAAAAGAGTAAGTTAGTAAGTTTAATATTTTTGTTTGTAATATTTATCTTTACATTGTCTGCATGTGGAAATAATCATGTTGGTACATTGAATTGCATTGTTGATGGAAGAATAAACCAAATTATACAAGTGAATAGCAAAGGAGAATATGTAAGACCAGAGAATCCAAGATATAAAAGTGGTTATTTATTTAGTGGTTGGTATGAGGATGCAGAATATAAAATTCCATTTGCGTCATTGCCAAGAAGATTTAGGGGTACAAAAAATATATATGCTAAATTTATACAACGACCAATTACTACAGTTGTAGATGGCGAATACAGCAAAATTGGTTCAGTTGACTTGAAAAGTTATAAACCTGAAAAAGAAGGATTAACTTTTGATGGATGGTATCTTGATGATAAGTATGAGACTGTATATAGCGGACAGGATGTAGATAAATTATATGGTCGATTTATGGCTAAAGTTATTTATACAAATGGATATGAAATATTAAGAGATGAACTTGTAATTCCTGGAACTTATGCTGCTGAGCCTAAACATGATATGCAGTTTATAAAAAACTATATGGATGATGAGGATATTTCATTTTTTGTAAACGGTGAGAAATTTGATTTTGATAAGATGCCAGTAATAAGAAATGTGGAGATTACAGTTAAATGGAAAACTCCAGGATTGAAATATAAATTAATAGAAAATGGTAAATATGAAATAACAGAATTGCCAAAAAAAATTGGTAAAATAGATCCCGTTACTGGTGAATTATTATATCCTGTCTTATCATTTCTTTCAGAAGTTACTATGGATATAAATTCTAATAAAGTTATAAAACAGGTTATATCTGTTAACCTCAAAGGTAATCAGGCAATTTCGAAAGTTTCAAAGGTATTGGTTGGCGAAGGAATTAGATATATAAACAATCTTTCAGGAGATGCGTCAACGTTGGCACAAAATACAGAAGTGGTTTTGCCTTCAACCACCAAGATATTGGAAAATTCTTTTAATTATCTTTCTGCAAATTCAAAAATAAGTATACCAGAAGGAACTGAAGTAATAATGAATAGTTTTTGGAGAACAGACTATACACGAGGAGTTTCAGTCAACAAAAATAAAGTAAAGATACCAGCAAGCGTAAAGAATTTAGCTCTTATGCCTTCAAATCTTGATTTCGCCGAAGGCAGCAAATTTATGATAGAAGACAACGCTATCTATAAAGATGAAGATGGTGAGAAGATATTGATAACTATCGATTCAATTAAAAAAGGCGATAAACTTACAGTAAAGGAAGGCGTAACAGGAATACACGTAGGAGCTTTAATTATGCAAAATGTAGGGAATGGCATGTTGTTTGAGAGTATATCATTGCCATCTACATGGAAGAGTGTTGAGTATAATGAACAAGCATTGAAATATGAGTACTATACAAATCCAAACAAATGGCTCGATGATGGAATAAGGCATGTTGCAGGCAGTGAGAATGGTGGAATAAATCATAGCGATGTGATGAATGCAATTATTTTAAATTTACATCTTTTAACAGAATTAAAAATTAATATGACAAGATCTGAATTTGATTTGTTACCAATACCACCAAAAGTAATTTTTGATTCTAAAGAAAAACAAAATTTTTTACATATTGATTATGAGGATAAGGTAAAATTTTTATAATATAAACATTGTAACAATTTTGCTTTTAATTAGTTATGGATTTAGTCGACTATAGTCTAAAAAATATCAATTGATTAGGATTCATTTGTCGAAATGTTTTTCTAAAATAGGTAGCATTTTCATAAGTGCTGCGGCTCGATGACTGACTTTATTTTTTTCTTCAGACGAAGCTTCCGCAAAACTTTTTTTTAGCACATTAGAAAAAAATAATGGATCATACCCGAATCCGTTAGTACCTTTAGGCTCTGTTAATATATAGCCTTCAGCAGTTCCTGAAGTGTGAAATTCGCTGCCATCAGGGAAAACAAGAGCAAGGCATGTTTCAAAGTATGCATGTCGATTTTTTTCTCCTTTGAGGTTATCTAAAAGAAGTGCATTATTTTTTTTAGTATCGCATTCGGCTCCTGCATATCTTGCAGAATATACTCCAGGAGCTCCATTAAGGGCATCTACAATGAGTCCGCTGTCATCTCCAATAGCAGCACAGTTTGTCAGTTTATTAATGGTTCTGGCTTTGATAAGAGCATTTTCAAAAAAAGTTGTACCAGTTTCGGGAATTTCTTGATGTATATTTTTTTCATTAAGAGTTGTTATATTGCTAAAGTATTTGCCTAATATTGCTCTTATTTCTTTAATTTTGTTTTGATTATTACTTGCTATTACCAATTCCATTTTTTTTCTTTTTCCTATAGTTTTTGATTGTGTTGCCTATATTTATAAGGTGATCAGCTATACGTTCTACATTTGCTACGAGTGAGAGAAACTGAGCACCGATTTCAGCAGTACATTGGTTTTTTGCAAGTCTTTCTATATGATTATTAGAAAGTTCTTCAGTATAGGCATCGACTTGATCTTCTATTTCATATGCCGCAGCTAAGGCATTTTCGTCTATTTTTACAAACGCCAGCATTATTTTGTCGTATAGCTGCTTAACTAGTTCCTGCAATTCAAAAATTTCATTTACAGCAGTTTCTGAAAAAGATAATTTTTTTGATTCAAGTACTTGGGCATATTCAATTATATTTTTTGCGTAGTCACCAATTCGTTCTATATCAGATATCGTTTTAAACGAAGAGGATACAAAAATATGGTCAGTATTTGTTATTGGTCTATCTGATAGTTTTGTAAGGAATAAATGGATTCCTTTATATAAAAAATTTATCTGTTTCTCATTGCGATTAAAATTATCTACACACTGGAAATCAAGTTTGCAAATTGTTTCTATAGCTAAATTGAAGTTACGCATTGCAATAGAGGCCATGTTAAGAATTTCATTCTTTGTTTGAGCAACTGCAATTGGAGGCGTTGATAAAAAGTGAGGTTCAATATATACAAACTTAGGTTGATCAGGATCTTCCTTTTTAGGTTTTTCAGGTAATATTTTTTGTGAAAATTTAACAAATACGGATGTAAGAGGTAATGCCATAAGCATAGTTACAATATTAAACACAGCATGAAATATTGCAATTTGTATCCCGGCATTTTTACCAATTTTGCCAAAGGCACTAGGAATTGAGTACATATGATGTGAAGCTGCGAACATAATCTGGTCTACGAGAACAAATATAAAAGTTCCAAATATGTTGAACATCAGATGTATGACAGCAATTCGTTTTGCATTAGTTGTACTTGTGAATCCGGCAACAATAGCAACAACACAAGACCCGATGTTACTGCCGAGAATGAGATATATTGCTTGGTTAATATTGATTAGTCCAGTTCCAAGTAAAACGATGAGGATACCGGTTATTAGTGATGAGCTTTGAGCAAGTGCGGTTATTAAAGTTCCTATAAGAATTAAAAGTGCGAAGTTGTTTATATGAGATAGAAATGTTCTAAATTTTTCGCCAGCTGTAAATTTTCCAACTGCATCGCTCATAACCCAGAGTCCTAAAAATAAAAGACCGAGACCAGTTATAAATCCTGCAATATTTTTTAGTTTTTGTTTTTTTGCAAAAAGGTTGATTGAACCTCCAAATCCAGCGAGTGAAGCGAATACAATGCCGAGAGAAAAATATTTATCAAGTTGACCGAGAGATATTATGAGACCCGTAATGGTAGTTCCAATATTGGCACCGAATACAACAGTTGCTGCTTGAGTTAATGTCATGATCCCGGCATTAACGAAACCGATAGTCATTACAGTAGTAGCACCAGAACTTTGTATTAAGCCCGTTGTTAAAGTACCGATACCTACACCAACAATTTTATTGTTCGAAGTTTTTTGAAATAGTTTTTTAATTTTGTCACTGGCGAGAATTTCTAAATTTTTACTTACAAAGGAAAGAGCCACTAAAAAACAACCTATACCGGCGATAAAAAGAAATAGTGAATTTACAATGGTTTTCGGTTCCAACCGTTTCCTCCAAGTATTTCATTAAAAGTATAGAAAATAAGAGGTGGCAAGTAAAATAATAGACAGTCCAGAGTGTGTCATTGTTATGGAATAGGCTTTCTTTGACTAAAAAAACGGTGAGTAATATAATTTAGGCATGGCGATTGAGCGATTAAATAATATAAAAATAACATGTAACATATCCGGAGAATATAGGATATTCATTAAATAAATCGAGGAACTTTTTTGTTATTCGTAAAGAAGAAATTATCAACAAATTCTAAAACTCAGTTATTAACAACATCAAGACATCTAGTATTCGGTATGCTTCTTGTTATATTGGTTGGAAGCATTTTGTTTATATTGCCGATATCATATAGAGTTGAGAAGTTAGGAAGGATGAAATATATAGATGCACTTTTTCTTGCTACAAGTGCGACATGTGTAACAGGTTTATCTTCGATTGATGTTTCATCACAGCTAACAATTTTCGGACAGATAGTTCTTATGCTATTGATACAAATAGGCGGTTTAGGGTTCATGACATTTACATCCGTTTTATATTTGTATTTTCTCAATAAGTTTTCATTATCTTCGCTTGTAACAATTAAAGATGATATAAAAGCTGGCAGTAGACAAAATAGTAAGAGATATATTAGAGGCATTTTGATTTGGACTTTTTCTGTTGAAGGAATAGGTTTCCTTTTCTTATTGCCTGCATTTAGTATTGGGCATACATTGAGCGGAGGAAAGGTATTTTGGAATGCGTTGTTTACATCTGTATCGGCATTTTGCAATGCGGGATTTTCAATATATGATGCGGATTCACTTATTAATTTAAATAGAAATTCATTACTTCTTATTGTTATTGCAGTATTAATAATTCTTGGCGGGATTGGGTTCCTTGTTGTAAGTGATGTATGGAACAGCAAAAGTTGGGCTAGGTTTAAAATGCATACTCAGGTTGTTATTCTTGTTACAGTTTTTTTGTTGGCAGGAGGAACAATTTGGATTTTCGCATCAGAGTATTCAAATGCTTTTGATGATATGTCATTTGGGAAGAAGTTGGTAAATGCGTTTTTCTTATCCACAACAGCGAGAACAGCGGGTTTTGCTAATGTCGATATGAGTAGTCTAAGACAGGGGACATCATCATTGCTCAGTTTCTTAATGTTTGTTGGAGCAAGCCCATCATCAACTGGAGGCGGCATAAAGACAACAACACTTTTTATATTGATGGTTAATGTTTTCATAGTTATAAGACAGAAAAAGCGTGCTGTTATAAATCGACAGTCAATAGGTGGCGATGCTTTTAAAAAGGCGTCTGTTATTTTAATTATGGCAATTTTGGTTTTTGCAGTTTCAATTGGAATTTTGTCATACAGCAATGGAGAATTGGGACATCAAGAATTGATGTTTGAACAGATATCAGCATATTCAACAACGGGTCTTTCGATGGGCATAACACATAAATTGAGTGTAATAAGTAAGTTAGTTCTAATACTGTGTATGTTTATAGGAAGGGTTGGTGTTATAACATTTTTATTATCAATAGCAAGGACAAAAAATGTTGGAGACAGTAAAATAAAATATAGGGAAAGTACAATACAGGTATAAAGAAAGAGGTAGGTATGTTTCGTAAAAATAGAAAAAAAATGATGACTAGTAAAAAATATGCAATTTTGGGATTAGGTCGTTTTGGGGTAGAAATTGCGAAAAATCTTAGTGAACTTGGATGTGAAATTTTAGCGGTTGATCAGGATAAGGAAGCTCTTAAATCTTTGGAAAATATAGCTACATACTCTGCAGAAGCTGACATTGCAGATGAAGGAGTTTTAAGAGACCTAGATATTCAGGATTTTGACGGAGTCATAGTTGCTGTTGGAGATAATTTACAATCTTCAATTATGTGTACCCAGATATGTAAAGAACTAGGTGCAAAATATATTGTGGCTAAAGCAAAAAACGAAACGCATGCAAAAATTCTTGAAAAACTTGGAGCTGATAAAATAGTATTTCCAGAAGTTTATACAGCACAGAGACTTGCAACGGTATTGTTTAATCCAAATATAAATGAACTTGTTGAAATGGAAGATGGATATTCAATAGCTCAAATTTCATTGCCGGAATCTTGGGAAGGTAAAAATATTATTGGATTGGATATAAGGAAGCAGTATGACCTGAATATTTTGTTTGTAATAAGTGCGGAAGGAGTACTGGTACCGACGCCAGTAAGACAGTTTGCCAAAGGAGACAAAGTAGTCATTGGTGGACTTAATGAAGTTGTGACCGATTTCTTGACTAAGGAAATTAATAATCGGGGATAAGATTGTTTATTAAGTAACTTTTAATAGAAATTCAAGTTGCTTAGTTAACTTTCAGAAAGATAGACGCACTTAATATAAAAGTTATGTCTACTTTTTGTTAAATGATGTAGTTGTTCAATAATTATTTATCATAACAATATATAAATAAATAATTATGTTAATTTAATTAACCACCTTTATTTTAGTTACTTTATGAATATACAAAGTGTTAGAATAGTCGTTGAGGGAAAATGATAGATAAGAAACAGCGAACACAATTAAGAAAGTTGGCAATGTTGGAAGACAGTGTATATACAATAGGGAAATTGGGAATCAGCGATAATTTAATCGCAACACTTTCTGATGCACTTGATGCAAAAGAGCTTATAAAAGTATCTGTATTAAAAACAGCACCAGCAGGGATAAAAGATCTTGGGAATCAGTTAGTAGAAGCCCTTAATGCGGAGATAGTTACATTAATCGGATTCAAGATTATTCTTTATCGTAGAAGTAATAAAAAGAATATCAAGCATAGACTGGATATATGAAAGACAAGACTAAGTTGATTCCGGAAAACAAAAATATAGATAAAAAAGAAAAAAGCGATATTGAAAAATATCGTGAAATGAAAAAAGGAAAAGGCAGAGCGGAAACACAGAGATTCAAGAAACAATATTTTGAGCTTTATGATGATGTTAAAATTAACCATAGAGAGGATTGGTAGATGATAAGAGAGGATTTAAGGAATATTGCAATTATAGCTCACGTAGACCACGGCAAAACAACATTGGTAGATGGTATGTTGAGACAGTCCGGTACATTTAGAGAAAATCAGCAAGTAGAGACAAGAGTAATGGATTCGGGAGATATTGAAAGAGAAAGGGGAATTACAATATTAGCGAAAAATACATCTATCAAATATGGGGATGTTAAGATTAATATTATTGATACCCCGGGGCATGCCGATTTTTCAGGAGAAGTAGAAAGAGTACTCAAAATGGTTAATGGAGTTATTCTCCTTGTTGATTCGGTTGAAGGACCTATGCCACAAACAAGATTCGTGCTTGAAAAAGCATTAAATTTGGGACATAAGATTATTATCATAGTAAATAAAATGGATAAACCAGATGCACGATGTGCTGAAGTTGCAGAAGAAGTGTTAGAACTTTTGCTTGATCTTGATGCAACGGATGAACAATTAAGTAGTCCAATTTTATATTGTTCGGGAAGAGATGCAACGGCGACATTGGATCCAGATAAAAAAGGTATAGATTTAAAACCACTCTTCGACACAATATTAAGACATATGCCGGCACCAGAAGGCGAAGCGGATGCCTCCCTACAGATTATGGTTTCAGCTATAGATTATAATGATTATGTAGGTAGAATAGGTATTGGTAGAATAGAAAGAGGAACAGTTAAAAGTAATCAAGAAGTTACGATATGTGATTTCAATTCTGGAATTTCTCCATATAAAGGGAAAATAGCAAATCTTTATCAAATAGATGGTTTAAAGAGAACACCGATACAAGATGCTAAAGTTGGCGATATTGTATGTTTTAGTGGTATACCAAATGTAACTATAGGTAATACTATTTGTTCAAATGATAAGATAGAGCCAGTTAAGTTTGTAAATATAGGTGAACCTACCATTGAAATGTATTTTTCTGTGAATGATGGACCTTTTGCAGGGAAGGAGGGTAAATTCCTTACATCAAGACACATCAAAGACAGACTAGAAAAAGAACTTTTAAAAGATGTATCTTTAAGAGTTTATGCGACAGAGAGTGCAGATACATTTAAAGTTTGTGGAAGAGGTGAGATGCATCTGTCTATTCTTATAGAAACAATGCGTCGTGAAGGATATGAATTTTGTGTTAGCCCACCAAAAGTTATTTTTAAAGAGGTAGATGGTAAAAAATTAGAGCCAATTGAAAGATTATATCTTGATGTTCCAACAGAAGACGTAGGATCTGTTATGGAAAGAATGGGGAATAGAAAAGGTGAGCTTATAACCATGACGCCGAGTGGTAGTAGAATTAAAATGGAATTCAAAGTGCCAAGTAGAGGCTTGTTTGGGTTCAAAAATGAATTATTGACGGACACTAAAGGAGAAGGAATAATGAACCAGCTGTTTGATGGTTATGCCCCATATAAAGGTGAAATAGCTAGACGAAATACAGGCTCACTTATAGCGTTTGAGACCGGAGAGGCAAACACTTATGGGCTGTTTAACGCACAGGAAAGAGGAATTCTCTTTATTACGCCACAGACAAAGGTATACGAAGGCATGGTAGTTGGAATGTGTCCTAAAGCTGAAGATTTAAGAGTAAATGTTTGTAAGAAAAAAGCAGTTACAAACATGAGGGCAGCAGGCTCTGATGAAGCACTTAAGTTGGTAACACCAAGAGTATTCAGTTTGGAAGAATCAATAGAATTTATTAATGCGGATGAAAGACTGGAAATAACTCCACAAAACATTAGAATAAGAAAGGCAATTCTTTCTGCGGCAGAAAGAATGAGACAGAACGCAAAAAGCAAGAACAATTAAATATATTGGTAAAGTTCTAGCAATAAATGAATCAGTCGTGTCGGCAAGTTTAGCGATTGCAGGTTGTTTAAGATTATATAATTGTGTCTAAAAGTAAAAATGTATTTGAGTAGGTTAATGCATTTAAAAATCCCGATCAATTATTAATATGGATTAGAAGATGTGCTAAATTGTTCTTATTCGAGATGACACAAGAACATCTTTGAGAAATAGGGGTTGATAAGAACCAATTATATTAATGAATTTTGTATATATACATTAAATATATAGAATCTAACGGCAGTACATATTAATAAGTAAAATAGATATAACTTTTATTTGACTCATACTAGATAGTTAAATACAATAAACTTGATGTGAATAAAGAGGGCAAATATTTAATAGAACTTAAAGATATTGGTAAGATATATGACACTAATAATATTTACACAATTGGTATTCGTCATATTAATCTTAAATTCAAGCTCAACGAATTTGTAACAATAGAAGGGGAATCAGGCTCGGGGAAATCCACCTTATTAAATGTAATAGCATCTAATGACACCTACGAAGAAGGAGAGATGTATTTCAAAGGGATTGAAACATCACACTATTCAGAGAAGGAGTGGGATCAATATAGAGAGAATAACATTGCGTTTATATTCCAAGATTTTAATATTTTAGAAAATCTCACAGTACTTGAAAATATGGAACTTGCATTGTTCTACCTGAAGAATATCGCAATGCGGAAAGAAAGGGCGAAGGAACTTATAAAGAGGGTTGGACTTGAACAACAAATAAACCAGAGAGCAAGCCAATTATCAGGTGGGGAAAAGCAAAGGACAGTTATTGCGAGGGCACTTGCGAAGAATTCTCCAATAATATTGGCAGATGAACCTACTGGGAATTTAGACAGCAAGTCGGCTGAGGGAATTGCTGGGCTATTAAAAGAAATTTCAAAGGATAAACTGGTAATTGTGGTAACGCATAATGCAGAATATTTTGGGCAATATTCAACAAGGGAAATCTGTATTCACGATGGCGGAATTGTGTCAGACGAGAAGAAGGAAGAGGAAGAGATCGAGACGGCAGAATGGGAAGAGGCAAAGAAAGAGCCATGTGATGCAAAAAGGAATGTGCTCTGGTTAGGCTCTCTAAATTACAAGAGTAGACCAAAGTTTACGATTTTAATGTCCGCAATCTTATTAACCTTTTCAATTGCATTGTTTGCAATAGTTAGCATATTTGCGGATCAAATTAGAAGACCATTACGGCAGTCAGTTTCTCAAACCCCAATAAATGGTAAGGCAATTATAAAAGATGTAACTGGTAGAAACATAACTGATGATGATATGAAAAAACTTGTTAAAGAAACAAAGGCAAATTATGTTTTTAAGAACAATGTTTATTCTGAGATTGTTTCAACAATAGAGTCAGAGGGAAATACGAAAGAGATTAAATTTATCTACGACCCATACAAGTACACATTAAAAGAAAATGAAGCAGTTCTACAAATTTCTTATTCATTGAGATATAATGTAGAACACATTAAGAAAACATTAAAAGCTCTTAATATAAAAGTAGAAAAAATAAAGGTTAAAAAGACATTAAAACAAAACACAATAAACATATACTGTTCAAGAAATACGATGTATAGGTATGGCGAAATATTGAAGACTCTAAATAGTGAAGTTGAAATTGGAACTAGAAAGACAAGAATACTTAGATATAAGCCATCTAAAGAAGTTGAGAAGGGACATGTTAGACTAATTAACTTCAAATACTGGATAGGGGAAACAAATAGAGTCTTTTTAAATCAATTTGGCTCAAAGGCATATACGATAGATGACAAAACCAAAGTAGATAATTCAGAGCCAGGCACGGTGATTGAAGTTAACGAAGAAGAATATAGAGAAGTCTTTAGTGGAGGTCTACAAGAGAGTGGAGAAATTTCTTTATATTACAAAAATGATAGAACAGCGAAAAAGAGGTTGAAATATTTAAATAGCAAATATATATATTTGCTGTCTACTGATAAAACGTATTTGCCAGATGCTGCTGATGCATTCATTTATGATCTGTTAGCATATATTGGATTGATCGTTGCAGGTATATTGATTGGAGTTTTGGTAAGCGTTATTTTCTCAAAGAATGTTGGGGTATTAAGCAGTGATTTTGCAATATATAGAACACTAGGGATTTCAAGGGAGCATGCAAAGATGTCTCTATACATACAAATGCTGTTTGTTTTTTTGCCAAACATAATATTACTTCCGATCTTGTCGTTGGTAGCGACAGTTATACCGAACAGTACAGTGAAGTTTATATCTCCAGTTAACTATATTGTAATTGAGTTGATGATGCTTATTATTGTAGAGGTAGTGGCGTTTAGATTTAACAAGAAGATATTCAAGACTTCAATCCGCAAGTCCTTAAGCAGAGGTTCAAAATGATTGAGTTAAAGAATATCAACAAAGAATTTAGAGACGGCAATAGACGAAATAAGGTCTTAAAAGATATATCTATAAAGTTTCCAGAAAAGGGATTGTATGCGATATATGGGAAATCCGGATCAGGGAAAACCACGCTACTTAACATTTTGGGCGGATTAGACAAACCAAATAGTGGCAAAATTGTATTTAATTCTGAAGAATACGGTTATATTTCAGATAATCAAAGGAATAAAAATATAGGATTTATATTTCAGAATTATTATTTAGAAAGAGATGCCACAATTGAAGAAGTATTGGCTAATCAAATGAGGATTGCTGGATTTGAGGACTCAAAGGAAATTCAACGAAGAAGCTAAATAGTGCTAGATTTAGTTAAATTAACGAGATTCAAGCAAAAATCAACAAATTCATTGTCAGGTGGACAAAAGCAAAGGGTGGCTATAGCAAGGGCGTTAATTAAAGGTGCAGACGCAATTCTTGCTGATGAGCCAACTGGAAACCTAGATGCAGAGAATACATTTATGATAATGGATATACTGAAAGAAATATCGAAGACTAAACTTGTTATTTTAGTAACGCATGAGCAAAATTTAATTGAGAAGTATAGCGATGCACACATTGAATTGGTTGATGGTGCTATTACATTTGAAAGCAAAGCAAATCAGGAGTATGTGACGGGGTATGAGAATAATCAAATAGTATTTGAGTCTTCAAATGCAAAACAGACTGGAAGATTATATGGTGGAAAGACGACTGCGAAGAGTAAAAAAGAAACTAGTGAATCAAAAATATGCAACACGGCGAATATATTCAAACAAATCTTTATAATATCTTTAGCAATAGTTTTAGCATTCTTTTCAATGAAGATTTTTGATTATTCGAGAGTAAATATAGAGAAGAGGACAATATCAAAATTCCAACGCCTAGTTAAGATAAGTGACTATTCAGAAATTAAGAAGTTGAGTGAAGATTCATATAGTAGAATTGACTATTTTACCCTAAACACACTGCAAGGAAAGTTCACAATGCGAGAAGTGCCAAAAGTTGGAGTAGTTAACGAAACATACAATAAAAGGTCGATAAACACAATTGAGGAACAAGATGTTGTGGATGGAAAAACTCCAAAACATAACGAAGTACTTATTAGTGAAGGATTAGCAAGGGCAATTAAAAAGAAGTTTAATCTTAGAAGTATTAAGAGTTATTCATTTGTTAAGGCATTAGATTTTGATGCGAAGTATAGAGTTGTAGGATTGGTTAAAGGGGAAGGCAAGAGTGTTTACTTTAGCCAACAAGACTATGTAAATACAATTGGTCTATATGACAATTTGGAGGTTAAGGATACTGGCGTGATTGTCCCAGATCCACATGATCCAACAAAAACTTTAATAGTTAGATCTAGGGTGTTCTTTGGTGAAGAGACTCAGTTTGCAAAGATGACTACCTCAATTCAAGAAAGTGACTCTACAACATTGCGTGACGATGAGGCAATAATGGAAATTAATAGAGCCGCAATGTATAAAATAAAAAGCGTTGTTCCTATGGAAATGGCTAATGCAGACCTACTTGGCGGAGAAGGAAAAATTCAGATAAAGAATTCTAAAGTGTTCATTAAGCAGATTCGCTTGCAACCAACGGGAAGTGGGGGGAATGACATTATATTTAGAGTTAATAAGAAAACAATGAAAAACTTGTTATCGCAGATTTCGCCAAATCTAGATAGGTTAAAGGATGCGAACAATATAGATAATGCATATTTTTTAGTGAGTGCTGGAAGTCAGACACAAATGAATAGGCTTGCAAAAGAATTAGATAAGGCACGGTTGGATAAACCAAATATTTTAGAATATTATCAGAAGCAAGAACAAGTACAAAAGGACGCTATGCAACCGATAATATTGATAGTTTTTGGGGCAATAATACTCCAGTTGCTTATATATTATTTTATAGAAAAATCGGAGAGTATTAAAAATAGAAAAGAATACGGCATCTTAAGAGCTATAGGCGTAAGTAGAGGGAATTTACTATTTAAGGAGTTCATAAATACATCAAAGAACAATTTTATTACATTAAGTATATGCTACATCCTATCAATCATAATGATTTTAATCCGATATTTAATCTTAGGGGTGTCGATTGGTCAATTTGTTTTAATAGCATTAGCGATGTGTTTAGGAACAATGTTGATTTTAACTTTGCTGTCACTGCTACCATATTTATTTGTGGTACACAGTACACCAGCGAAGATTTTAGCAAGGTACGATATATAACATTTAGGAGGTATCAGTATGAAGAAATTTAAGTTGTTAAGTATTGCAGTAGTGCTTTTAGTATTTTCGGCAATATTTATTGGTTGCACGGCAAACACATCTAACAAGATAGTGTTTTACGTTGAAGGACAAGAATATTCTCAGTTTTCAGTATCAAAGGATGGCAAGTTCACATTGCCAGTTGATCCGGAGAAAAAAGGATATAGATTTGTTGGTTGGTATTTCGATGAAGGATTCAAAGAACCATTAACAAGTAAGACGAAGATAAAAGGAAGTAGGAAAGCATATGCTCGTTTTGATAAGAAACAAGTGAAACTTTACATAAACGGAAATCTTCAAGAAGAAGTTGACTTGTCGGAAGTTGAAACGAAAAAACCAGCTCCAGAGGATCTTACATTCGATGGTTGGTACTTGGACAAGGAATTTAAGAAAAGATACAACGGAGAGGATGTAACGGAATTGTATGGGACATTAGTTGCAAGGGTAAGCATTTCAAATGGCTATGAAACGTTGAAAGATGTTGTTGTTAAGCGAGGGGAAAAACTTGAAAAGCCAGCAATGGACGCATCGTTCTTGAAGCCTTATATGGATGAGGATAGCGTTTTTGAATTTAAGGAAGGCGAGCAAGAGTTTGACTTTGAAAAGCCTATCATGAAAAACACAACTATTGAATTAAAATGGGCGACAAAGGGCCTAAAGTATGAGAAAATACCGGATACTGATTACTATACGATCAAGAGATATCCTGAATTTGATGGAGAAGTTAAACACCCAATTTTGTCAATTCCAAGTAAGATTTATCGGGAGGTATCTGAAAGCAAGGTTATCAAAGAAGTTAAATCAGTAACGGTTCAAGATTATTCAAGTTGGATACATAGTGTGGATAAAATAGTTGTTAACGAGGGTATTAAATATATCAGCGGGATGAATGGTTTTACGATAAAATCAAACATAAAAGAGATAGTTTTGCCAAAGAATTCATTGAAAATAATAGAAAACAGTTTTTCATTCTTACCAGAAGGGGTAAAACTTGAAATTCCAAGAAGTGTAGATAAAATAATGAATTGTTTTTGGAACTCATCACCATATATGAATCATGTCCCAATGCAACGTTCAAAAAACATTTATAAAATTCCTAATACAGTCAAAACTCTTTCATTAGTTGATACAAACCTAGAGTTTGAGGATGGAAGTAAATTTAGTATAGAAGGTGAAATGCTTTTCAAGACAGAGGGTGATGAAAAAACATTAATTTCTGTTGGTGGAAAACAACGAGAAGATATTGAAGTTCCTGAAGGGGTAACACACATACAGGTAGGGGCATTGGTTAGTGCAGAAAACTTCAAGCCTTTTAATAGATTAAAGTTACCTTCATCATGGAAGGGAATTAAGTACAATGGTTTAAAGAGTGAGTACACAGGTGCGAATGGAGAATACACAAATCCTAACAAATTACTCCAAGGCGATGATGTAGATTGGAACAACCTTAAAACGCATTATGAGGTATATGCTAATTCAATTGTGACTTTAATGAGTAATGTTGAATTGATTAATGTAAACACAAAGAAATATCCAGATGAATTAGACGAATACGTTATTTGTGATTATAAGAGGATAGAAAATTCTGGAAATTATAGCTATGAGGTAAAAAAATACACTGAGTATTTGAATAAAATAGTTTTTTCAGCAAAGATCGATAGTGGACAACCTGTAGAAGTTAACGCTTTTGGAAGTAGTCTATATTTCTCTAATAGGAAGCCAAAGAAAAAAATAACAATAAACAGTGGTGAGGCAATATCAGAAGTACAACTAAGAAGTGAGTTAGGATTAAAAGAAAATGAAACAGTAGCAAAAATTACAGCCAACGGTGAAGAATACACATTTGATACTCCAATTGATAGGAATACGATACTTTTAGTTGATATAGGGGTGGCTTATGCTGGATTCAATTATGAAGAAGTTGGCGGTAATATCACAGTAAAGAATTTTGATTCGAGTACGGCTATATTAAACCCTAGTGATGGCACATATGATGTAGTTATTCCAAGGGAAATCTCTAGCAAAAAGGTGACAAAAATTAATGCGAACGCTTTTAATGGAGTTAATCAAATTGGAAGGGTATTTGTTGATGGAGACATTGAAGAAATTGGAGACGAGGCCTTTAAGGATTGCGAGAACCTTAAAAAAGTTGTAATTAAGAGTAATAATTTAAAGAAAATAGGTAAAAATGCCTTTGAGGATTCTGGATTAGAAGAAATAGTTCTTCCTTTGAGAAATTTGGAAGAGGTAGGAGAATTTGCCTTTAGAAATAGAGCTTTGAAACAATTCCATGCGGTAGAGGAAGAAGCAGAAACAGCATCTCTTGTTAACCCATATGGTTGGTTTTTCCCATCGTTTAATGTTTTTTACAACCCACCTATTGTTGGTAGATTTTATTTTATGTATTACGGTGCACCTGGAGATGCACCACAAGGGAAAGGGGGCAATTGGTTAGATATATGGGCAAGACACAAGTAGAGGTCAAGAAAAATCCAACATCGGAAGAAACTAATCTGGTAGATGTACATGATATAGACTTCTATGCACAAGCAACGGCAGCAGTTTATTCTTCAAGTGGTGCAATTCAGTTAGGAATAACAAGACGTTACAGTGATCCAGCATACGGCACCAATACTCCAGTACTCCGTTATACAATAAAAACTGGTGCATTCAACTATATTCAAAGGACGCGTACTTTGATTGATGAAGAAGGGGAGGAAGAGGAAGTCGAAACAAGAATTCAATTTGCAGTAATAAAGAAAGTTGAAAATCGAGCTTTTAACGACATGGATGAAAAATTACTTGAGGTAGCGGAGGATGTTGAAACACATAAGAAGTATGCAACAAAAATAGAGTTGTTTAAACCTAATGACGACCCAGATAGAGAAGTTGATGTATGGTTTACAAGTGCTGATTTTAAGAAGGATGAAATTTTTGAAGATGGCTGGTGGAACAATATTAAGAAAACTGACGCAGATTATACTAAAATTACAGAAGTAATAGAAAACTTAAGATCAGAAACCGCAATTAATATAATGTAGAGTTTATGGGGGAAGCGATTCCCCCTGAGGCAATATGTAGTGAAGAATAAATTGATTAAATAAACAGATGTCGGACAAAAGGAGTGATAAGATGCGAGTTAAGTTCAAGATGTACAGCGTTTGCATAATCATATTAATGTTTTCGATGCTTCTATTTGGATGTACAAAACAAATGAGTCCAGAGGAACTAATAAAACAAAAGTATGCAAATAAAGAATATACTATAACCTTTAATAGTGAAGAACTTGATAAGCCGATCAATCCTATCAAATATAGTATGAATAGAATTCCCGAGTTGCCAACGCCGGAAAAGATAGGTCATATTTTTTTGGGTTGGTATTTTGATAAAGGGTATAGGAATCAGTATGACGACAAATTATTACTTCTGAAAGCAAGTGATGTAATGTTGTATCCAAAATGGGCGAAAGAAGAATTTATTAAAGATGGGAAGTACAATATTGACTTTAAATCTAACATCGAACAAGACACTCTTGTTAAAGGTGAACTAGCAGACAAGTACGGATATAAAGATTTTTCAGAGGCAATTTCAAAAGAAGATACTTACATTGAAAAACGAGGGGACAAAAAAATACTTCGTATAAGTTATGATTGTGAACACACAGTTATGTTTGGTTTTCCAAGCCCTTTTGAAGTTTCTATTTCATCGGCAAATCCACAAATTCCACTTGTAGAAAAAAACGGAAATTTATCGATAAGCAAAAAGGATATTTTCTTAGACATAACAAATCATCAACTAAATAAACCAATTCGTTTGACAGTTACAGCAACTAATTATCACACGAAGGGACTAGGTAAAGCGGAGAGGGAAAAGACAGCAACTACTTATGACATTGAGTTTAAGATAGAGAAAATAAAAGGGTTGGGTGAAACATATGTTGACCCCAAAAACGGACTTGCAGATGGGCATTATCTAGCAAAAAGTTTTTATAGACAAATTGAAAACAAAGAGACGATGATGTCAGGATTTAATCCGGTGTATGGATATATCGTAGCTGAAAATGGTCAATATAAATATGTTAAAGAAATTAATCCATACTACGGTTTCGTCGGGGATATGGCAAATTTGAAAAAGCCATTAAATGAGAATTTTTACTATAGGGGGTACTACCTTTGCCAATTTTTATAGTGTGTATACTATTGATTTCGATCCAGACAGACCAAAAGCAGATGAAAAAGGTAAGGGATTAATTCAGTCAGATTATCATCCAAGAGAGTACAATGCAGGCAAGATAATTGAATATTCTTTAGAGTATGACAGCAAGGCGAATAGAATGTGGCAAGTGTTTGATCTAGGGAATCGGCTAGATAAGCATTTGGTTGCAGTCGGTGCTCCGACTGGATTTATGGAAGTTGTCGGGATGTCAGGTAAGATATCTTCACTGATCACAATTGACTATAAAACGATGTTGAGAGTTCCACCTGAATACAAACCTTTAGAGGGGGATTCATATGTTTTTAAGAAAGAAGGACATTTCTATCCTGGTTATGAAAGTGATTTGGCGAGCAATGGATATGCTTATGAAAAACAAAAAGAAATCGGAACAACGACAGAGTTCCCTAACTTTTTCTATAGCGCCAAAAATCCGACAGATAAAGACGGAAGGATTAAGAGTTTTAGGATGACCACTAGGGGTAGTGATATTCCTTTGAAGAATACAAAGTACAGTTTGCAAACAGTAACTGAAAGATATGAAATATTTGATTACGACGTAGCCAATGAATGTTTAATTGGAGATATGATGACGATACAAAAATTTAACACTAATGGTTGGCGTAATCAACATAGGTATATGCCTAACGGAAAAATGCTACCATTTGGTACTGAGATAAATATAAAAGATTTATTTGACGAGAAGGTTAGCGATTCAGATGTTGAGTACACGGTTAAAGCATATAAATATTCATCGGCAACTCAATCATTTTCAGAACCAGTAGAGTTGTCGGGAAATTATTTTACATTCAATCAAGACATTAATTTGAACTTTGAGTTTAGACAAAATGGTTTTACAAAGACGGCACAAGTTCAATTGAGAGAATATATAGAACCAGAGTTTAACTTGAATGCAAGAGCAGAGGATAACTTTGATGAATCGAAAACATATTTTGCAGGGGAAAAATATAATTTGCCAAAAGGCACAATCGCAAAATGGGGTGCCAACCAAATCCGATATTTGAATGACTGGTATGATGATAAAGAAAATAAAAAAATGCAAAATATCATGTATATGGTGAGATACCAAAAGAGAAACGGAATAATGCATTTAATCTCATCTGATTTGAAACAGACTGAGGATTTTGTAATTGAACAAGGAGTAAAGCAGGAGACTTGGATTTATTATATTCATAATATATTTGGGGAAGTGAGAAGATTTGAAGTTACATTGAAAACAGAAGAAAATCCAAAGTATACAATAACAAATAGTGCTGGAGACAAACTTGCAGAGAAAATTTCTAGAAAGGATAAAGATGGAAATTTATTTCCTGAGAAAACAATGTTAGTTGCAAGCATGGACACAGAAGTAGAATTTAAAAGTTATGGAAATGATACATTCAAATATAATGTTGTTGATAAGACAGGAACATTTGAAATATATAAGTATTATTTAATAACATCAGAAACAAATGAAGAAGAGTATGTAACTGGAAGATCGGCACCTGCGGTGTACGACGAGATATATGAAAAGGTAAAGGCAAGAGGCGGGGTAGTCAATGTTGAATATATGTCGGGCAAGGAGAGTTTTAATATACAATTCGTAGTACACGGAATGTTTGGTGACAAGAAGGAGTTAAAACCGATAGAGCATACAACATTATTTACAGGGCATAAATATATGTTTGCCGAAAAGTATATTAAAGATAAAGACGGGAATATTCTTGCTAGAAATTCTTTAGAAGTTCACTATACGGTCGACGGCAAGGCCTTGTATAATTCGGGGCAATATTTTGATGTAGAAGAAATAGGGGAAGGACATAAATACATAACATTTAAAGAACCGGGCAAGTATAGATTCTATTACAAGTATTATGCGAATAATATGTTTTTTATAAAGTCAATAGAAGTTGAAGTTAAAAGTAATGGTGGAAATGTAGAAGTAAAATATGTAACTGATTTTGAACATCCATTCAAAGATGGAAGTATAGAAAAGACATTTACACACAATTTGAAGAATGAATTTTCATTTTTAGAGGAAAAATACTTTGATGATAAGGGAGACTATTTGTTAGGGTATACATACAAAACAACTGAGTATAAAAAATCGCCAGGTTATCCGTATAAAATAAGAAGCTATATAAAAGAATTTAATTCGGATAAAATTGAGATAAAAGTAATTTGGGATAAAGGTTCGGTAGTAACATTAAATCTTGATAAGGCGAAGACTGGATTTGATAATGTTGTTGCAGATAAGGTGTATAAGCAAAGTAGTAAAGATAAAAAATATTATTTTGACAACAAAATGATAAATGTAGAAGAAATTATCAAGAAAAAAGCCGATGATATAAATAAGAAGTATATACTTGTTGGAATTAAAAGTAGTATTTTTGAAGGTGGGTATATTAGTATAGAAAATTACAATAAAGGAATATCATGGAGAACAGCATCAAATTCAATAGAGTTTGAACTTGTATACAAAAGGAAGCTTAAACTTAGTTACGAGATGGATAGTACATATACGAACAGTTTTTTCAAGTATCATGACATAGTCGAGGATGAGGTGTTGGGGGAGAAGAACTATAAAATACCGCAATTAAAAGGCGAGTATCAAGATACACATAAATTTGTCGGATGGTATTTGAAAGGCGATATAAGTAAAACAATAATAGATTTTAAAACATTTATCGCAAGATTGTCACAAGCGAATGCCAATGGAGTTATAACAGTTGTAGCAAAATTCGAAACAAAATAACCCACATTAATGAATTGCAAATCTAGCGGATTATAATCTTTATTATTGATAAAGTTAGATTTTAGCAATTTTCATAGGCATTTTGATATCACACCTGTACTTAGGTGGAATATGGATAATATATTTATTAGGACCGACCCTGCAAGAAATATTAAAGCAGATAAGAAAAAGTCCACAGAAAAGATTGACGGGTCTATTGCAATGATTATGGCACTTGATAGGGCGATTAGGTGTGGGAATCAAAACACAGAGAGTGTATATGACAGCAGAGGTATTTTGTTTATGTGAAGTTTATCATTCCGTTATAGCAGATGATATTATTCCATATATAAGGTATCGTTCCACAAAACAGTATTATTCCGATAAATGATATATGTTATTCCCATTTTGCCGATATTATTCCGATAAGATGGTATAATATGAAAGAATGGAGAGATGATTTATGTACATTACAGTGAAACAAGCAGCTGAAAAATGGGGAATATCTGACAGAAGAGTAAGAATTTTATGTTCAGAAGGAAAGATTCCCGGTGCATATCAAGAAGGAAGAGGTTGGAAAATACCTTATGATGCGACAAAGCCGACTGATGGAAGATATAATATTAAGGAATCACTCATTCCAATTATAGAAGACAAACTAGAAATTCTTAAAAGAAGAAAACCTTTAACAGAAGGAGAGCTGGAAAGATTAAATGATGAATTTCTAACAGAATATATCTATAATTCAAATGCAATCGAAGGCAATACCTTAACTTTGCGAGAGACAGATATGGTTCTTAGAGGTCTTGCTATTGACCAGAAATCATTGAAGGAGCATTTGGAGGTCATTGGACATAAAGAAGCCTTTGACTATGTTAGGCAACTTGTTAGTGAAAATGCCCCAATATCTGAAAAAGTAATAAAGGATATTCACTATCTGGTCTTGGCTGATAAGAAAGAAGATAAAGGCATATATAGAAGAGTTCCGGTTAGGATTATGGGGGCAGCACATGAACTTGTACAGCCATATTTGATTATTCCCAAAATGGAAGAATTACTGGAACAATATAAAAACAGCAATGAAGATATTGTGACTAAGCTTGCCCGTTTTCATATTGAATTTGAAGATATACATCCTTTTATTGATGAAAACGGAAGAACTGGAAGATTACTGGTTAACTTGGAACTAATGAAAGCGGGTTATCCGCCGATAGATATAAAGTTTAATGATCGCCTGAAATATTATGAAGCTTTTGATGAATATCATGTAAAACATAATATATCGGCAATGGCAGATATGTTTGCAAGATATTTAAATCAGAGGCTAGATTCATATTTGTCTATTTTGGATAGGTGAAAATTAAAAAGGGTTAGATAAATGATAATTTGTAGAGAGTTACATGGATTTTGATTTTGAACACTGTTTGATAGTTGAAAACAAAGATTTGCAGTGATTTGTTAGACTCTTTAGCAAGGTGTTGAAATAATTTAAAATTTTTACAGTTTAGATATTAATTTTTGTTTAGCTTTATTTTCTTGAATCTTCTTTTTAATAATGTCGAGAAAACTTCCATTGTTGTATTTCTTATAGAGCTTATGTAATCCGAATGAGAGTAGTGAGAATACAAGTCCAGAAATAATTACGACAATAAGAATTGCACCAACCATAGGGCTTTTTACATTTGCATTTTCTATTCCGAGCCATGATTGTAAAGTTTGTCCTTTTTCAATGCTTCCAAAGTTTACAAAATAAGCACCTATAAAGGCTACAAATAATAAGAAGAACATGACCGTATTGGTATTGTTGAAAGGCATTGAAACCTTAAACAAGTACACAAATGATATCAACATAGTCGTGATAACATACATGCCTTGTATTTGATGAGCATCTAAAGTTATAAATTTCGGTAAAATGAACTTGCTAGATATAATAACTCCAGCAATTCCGAGCATAACAGCTAGTGTGCCGGGCAAAGCATCAGATAGAACTTTGGGTAAAAACCGTCCTGTGACCCTATTATGGTTAGGTTCTAACGCTAAAACAAAAGATGGAATACCTATTGTAAGCCCAGCAATGAATGTCAGGTGCTTAGGCTCAAAAGGAAGTTCAAAGTTAACAAGCATCATAAATAGTATTGCAATGCATAGAGAGTAGAATGTTTTAACAAGATATAGAGATGCTGATCTTTCAAGGTTATTAATTGAACGGCGACCTTCAGCGACAACTTTAGGGATTGATGCAAAATTTGAATCCATTAAAATTAATGAGCTTACATTTTTAGCTGCATCCGAACCCGAAGCAACAGTGATTGAACAGTCAGATTCTTTTAGTGCCAAAACATCATTAACCCCGTCACCAGTCATTGCAACTGTGTGTCCATTGGCTTTTAAAGCTTTAACAAGAAGTAATTTTTGATCTGGAAGGACTCTTCCGAAAACAGTATATTTTTCAGCAGCATCATATATTTCTTCTTCGGAAGATAATGTGGACATATCTATTATATTTTCACAGTCAGTTAATCCAGCTCTTAACGCTACAGCTCTGACAGTATCTGGATTGTCACCGGATATTATTTTCACATCAACACCTTCTTGTTTAAAGAATTTTAGTGTGTCAGGGGCTTCTTTACGTATTTTGTCGGTTAAAAATATAAAGCCCTCAAATTTAATTGAATTTGGTAATTTTTCCTTGGTGACTTTTTGTTCTGTAGAAGCAAAAGCAAGTACACGAAAGCCTTGTTGTGACATCTCAATGATTTTATTTCTCATCTGGTTAGTAGGTTCTTTAAATACAAATTCGGGAGCCCCAAGAATATAAAAGGTTTTATCAAATTTAGCAGCACTCCATTTTCTTTGAGACGAGAAAGCAATAACTTCGGAAGCATCTTCATTTGACTGTACATTCATTAAGTAATCTTTAATTGCATTTGCGGTTGTATTGTCATCTTTAACTGCAGCTATGAAGTTCTTTAATAGCTTTTTAAATTTGTCAGTATCTCCAGAATGAGAGTACAGCGAATGAACATCCATAGAACCTTCTGTGATAGTACCTGTTTTATCAAGACAAATGACATCAACACGAGCTAATGTCTCAATGCAGTATAAATTTTGAGCTAATGTTTTATGTTTTGATAGTCTAATAACACTGATAGCAAATACGGCTGTGGTAAGAGCTATTAATCCGGATGGGATCATTCCTAACAAAGTGCCAATAGTGCTTTTTCCGATTTTAGTTAGTTCAAAAATTCTCTGATTTCCTTTTAATTTAAATCCGCCGTTTGAAGCGAAAAATTTTGTGCAGAAAAGAGCAATACCGACTGGAATAATAATGATTGCCATGATTTTAATAATAAGCATTATAGATTTTAATATTTCTGAATTATGCTTTTTTAGATATTTAGCACCTGCACTAATTTTCATTGCGAAACTGTCCAGACCAACTTTTTCAACTTTTGTTGCGGCTCTTCCGGATACTACATAGCTTCCGCTTATGATTTTATCTCCCGGCATTTTTAGTATGGCATCTGGTTCACCTGTGATTAGAGACTCATTAACTTCTATTTGCCCTGATATAACCACACTATCAGCACATATTTGATGCCCTGTTTTAAGAAGAATTAAATCGTCAACGACAATTTCGCTTACTTGGATATCTTTTTGTATACCGTCCCTGACAACTTTAACTTTTGGAGCTGACAATATAGAGAGTTTATCAATTGTTTTTTTTGCTTTTAATTCCTGAGCGATTCCGACAGCTGTATTTATTATAAGGAGTAAAACAAATCCGAAATTTGCAGCTGCATTTACATTTTTGTATAGAGGATTGTTAGGAAATTCTCTTTGAAGAGCTCTTGTAACTGCAGAATTTTGAATAGATAAAGGAATTAAAAATATTAATAGTAAAATGAGAACTAAATTAAAAAATGTAAATATATTAGTAGCAAATATCTGGGCGACCGATTTCGTTTTAACTTGATGGTTGCCATTTACACGACCATCTGCTATTCGTTCATCTACTTCTTTACTATTTAGTCCGTTATAAGTTGATTCTTTAAGTATGTCTTCTGTTGAGGGGAGTTTCTGATCGGTTTCATTTTTGAGCGAAAGAAACTTACTATCGTCATCACGACGATAGCCAAACTTCAAAAGACTCTTACTAATTTTCACTATGCGCTAAATCTATCCTTAAATGCTTTTGCAAATTTTAAATTAGGATTTTTGCAAGCTGCGATTTTGATAGGTTCTTTTGTTTTAGGATTGATTCCGTCTCTTTCAGGACGTTCCTTTAATTCAAAAGTACCGAAACCAGCAATTGCGACTTTGTCCTTTGTGATTGATTCTGCAATTACATCAAAAAATGTATCAAGAGTTTTTGTTACTTCTGATACAGACTGTTCAGTTTTTTCAATAATAGCTGTGATTAATTCTTTTTTATTCATGCTATTCCTCCTCGTTACATAAAAAAATATAACAAAAATCGACTTTCAATACAATAAAAAAAATTACACTAATGGATTATTGAAAATTGTAAAAACACAGCATATTGTGGTTTAAAGAAACAAAAAACCACTAAATATTGTGTTTTGTTATCATAAAAAATAATTTTTTAAAGATTTTTGTATGGTAATGGTGTTTTTGTTTGTCATATGATAGGCATTTGTTTATAATTTGCTTGTAATTTTCTTTTTGGAAGTTATATCGAAAGTATAGGAGGAATTCAATGTACTTTGATGGATTGGCAGATCTCAAAGCTTATGCAAAAGAGTTTGGAGAGCGTCAGTTTATAACCAAGGGATTCCTATGCTGTAGAACAGATGATGACGATATAATTATCACCAAACCAAATATCAATTTATTAAAAGTAAAAGATTCAGATTTTGATGAAATTTCTTCTGACACACTTGAAGCAGTTGATTTGTCATATAGAGCAGCAGCGGTTGTATTAGCAGTTGCACTAAAAAGAAAGGAAAAATATTGTTTTGCAGCAATTGTTGATTCTCCAGCGATACTTGAGTATTCAAAGAAAGGGAAATCATTAAGTGCATTAAATGATTCATTCACACAGTTGTGTGGAATTAAAGCCGGATGTACACGTAGTAATGTAGGATCCGAGATAGTTGCTAGGCTACATGCTTTTAGTGATGTGTGCATTATGAATAATGCTGGTGCATTGATAACAGGTAGAACGATTGAAGAATTGTATAAAATAGCAGAAGCACTTGATATTGCATGTAATGCTGCATTGACACTTGAGAAAAATAATTTAACAAAATTAGCAAAATATAGAATATCTGGTCTTGAATATCTTGGGCATAAGATTGCAGTGTCAGCAGCAGTATCAAAGGAAAGAGAAAGAAGAATTGCCGAAAGAAACGGGAAATCTATTATTGAAAGAGAAAGTGCAATACAGACAGCAGAAGAAGAAAAGATCGCAAAGAATATGAAGAAGTTGTTAAATGATTTGTATTCTGAAAAATTAATCTTAAGAAATATAGATAGTGTTGCAAATAGGATGAGTGATGGAAGAATTCTTCTTACAGCACATGATACCGACAATAAGGATGCTACAATCGAAGATTTTACAATTGTAGATTTGGAAAATAAAACAACAAAAGCTAGAAAGAGAACAACATCATATAAGAGACTTCATTTGGCAACATTTATAAATGATACAGATATTTCAACAACGATATATGCACATCCATATTATTCAATAATACTTGGGAATGAGTTCAATACTGTTGAAGTTCCGGATAAATATCGAGAGATATTGGGTGATAAGATAGATGTTATAAAGGAAAGCAAGTTGAATTCTAACAAAATGATAAAGGATGTAGTGTATGCATTAGGGTCGGGGAAGATATGTATACTTAAGCATCGTGGGATATTCGTGAAGGCAAAGGACAACGAAGAGGGCCTGAAAATAGTGCAAACTATGGAAAAGATGGCCGAGGAGCATTATAAAGAATAATGAAAGGGGACTGTGTAAGCCCCCTTTTAAATTAAAAACAAGGTAAATTAGATTAACTTGGAGAAAAATGAAAAAACTAGAAGAAAGAATATTGAAAGATGCTGAAGTTTATGAAGGAGGAGTTTTAAAAGTGGATAGCTTCTTAAATCATCAAATTGACTGTCTCTTTATAGAAGAACTTGGCAAAGAAATATACGATAGGTTTAAAAATGAAATTATCACAAAGATTCTTACTGTTGAGAGTTCTGGAATAGCTGTTGCGATGGCGGCAGCTCACTATTTCAAAGTTCCTGTTCTATTTGCAAAAAAAACGAAGGCATCAACATTATCAGATGCGACATATTTTGCCAAAATACATTCATTTACAAGGCAACAAGATAAAGAAATATTCGTAGAAAAAAGATATTTAAACGGATTAGATAACATATTAATAGTTGACGATTTTCTTGCACATGGAGAGGCATTGAGGGGATTGATTTCTATTGTGAAGCAGTCAGGAGCGATAATTAAAGGGATAGCAGTTGCTATTGAAAAAGCATTTCAGCATGGTGGAGATGAATTAAGGAAAGAGGGATACGACATATTCTCTTTAGCCATTATTGAAAGTATGAAAGAAAAAGAAATAATATTTCGAAAATAAATAAATTTGGAGGAAAAAAAGGTATGAAAAGAAAAGGTTTTTTGTTTTTAATTAGTTTGGTTTTAGTGAGCTGTTTAATGTTCGCATTTGCCGGTTGTGGTAAAAAGAACAATAAAACAGAGTTCAAAATAGGTGTTTTACATATCGGGCTTGAAGGAGAAGAAACAGGATACAGTGCTGCACATGAAAACGGTATCAAACAGATGATTAAGGAGACCGGGCTGAAAGATAGTCAGGTTGTAAGAAAGTGGAATATTTCAGATGGTGACGAGGCTAAAATTACAAAAACAATTGTTGATTTAATAGAGAATGAAAAATGTAAGGTTATTATCGGAACCAGTTTTGGATATCAGAAGCCAATGGCTGAATTGGCAGCAAAATACAAAGATGTCATATTCTCTCATGGTACAGGGTATATGCATAATGACACAAACATGAATAATTATTTTGGTAGAATATATCAGGCAAGATATTTGTCAGGTATGATTGCCGGATTAAAAGCAAAAGAAATTGGTAACAATAAGTTGGGATATGTTTCAGCATATGGTAACAGCATAGCAGAAACAGTAAGTGGTTTTAATGCTTTCTATTTGGGAGCAAAAAGTGTAAATCCAGATGTAACAATGGATGTTAGCATAACTAATTCATGGTTTGATCCTACTAAAGAAAAATCAAGTGCAGAAGCTTTGTTGAATGCTGGTGCAGGCATAATAGGACATCACTCTGACACAATATCTGTGTGTGATGCTGCTAATAAAGCTGGTAAATTTAGTATTGGATACAACACAGATATGAATAAAGTTGGTAAAGTGGGAGATAGCGTATTAACTTCAGTAATATGGCATTGGGGAGTATACTACACACAGTTAATTAAGGCTGTTCAAAACAATGATTTTAAGTCAATTGGTCAATATTATAAAGGATATAAAGAAGGATTAGTTGACATAACAGCACTCTCAGATAAGGCACCAAAAAATGCAGATAAATATTTGAACTTAGTAAAAAATCTTCTTAAAGAAGGTACATGGGATGTATTCTCAGGAAAGACATTAAAATTCACAGAAGTAGATGGAAATATAACAGTAGAACAAGTGGCTGAAGATATTAAAGGACGTTCTAGCAATGGAGAAGCACCTCGTACAGTAATTAAAGCTGGAGAATCAGTTGCAGATGGTGTTATACAAGGATCAATGGATTATATTTTTGATGGTATAACTGGCGGATTTGATAAATAATAAAATTGATGCACTATACAAGATGCTCCTATTTTTGGGAGCATCTTGTTTTATTTGAAAGTTAAATGATCATTAATTAATGGAATATGAGAGAAGAAGTAAGGTTTGAAAATATCAGTAAAAAATTTGGCAACATATATGCCAATAGAAATATTAATATCACTTTAGAAAAAGGTGAAATTTTAGCCTTACTTGGTGAAAATGGAAGTGGAAAAACGACATTGATGAATATGCTTTGTGGTATATATATGCCGGATTCTGGGGAAATATTTATCAGAGGAGAAAGAGCAATAATTAATTCGCCACAAGATAGTAAAAGTTTAGGAATAGGAATGGTTCATCAGCATTTTAAGCTGGTGGAAAATTTTTCCGCAGCTGACAATATCCTAATAGGAGAAAAGAATAGCAGTGTAGATATTCGTAAAGAGTGGAACACATTAAATGAAAAGCGTAGATATAAAGACGAAAAGAAAGGACTATTTTATCTAAAGAAGTTTTTCATGAGAATAGGCTTGATTCTTAAATGGATTTTTAAGCCGCTTTTTGCAAGTATATTGACAAAAAAAAGATTCAAAAAAATAGAAAATAAAATTAAAGAATTTGGATTTGATCTTGATGTGAGGAAAAAAGTATCAGATATGTCTGTATCCGAGAAACAGGCACTGGAGATCATTAAAGTTTTATATTATGGAGCCGACATAATAGTGCTTGATGAGCCTACAGCAGTACTCACAGTTCAGGAAATAGATAAACTATTTGCTGTATTAAAAAAGATGAAAGAGAAAGGTCATTCAATAATCATCATTACACATAAATTAAACGAAATAAAAGAAATTAGTGATCGTGTTGCAATAATGCGGAAGGGAGAATATGTTGACACTGTAAAGACAGCAAATACAAGTATTCAGGAGCTCACAAATATGATGGTAGGTGAGCGTGTAGAATTAAAAATAGAAAGAAGTCCAATTACTCAAAGTTTACCATTACTAGAAATTAGAGAGCTTAAAGTAATGAAAGATGACGGTTCTGTGGCGATTGATGATATGAGTTTCTATATTAGAGGCGGAGAGATTTTAGGTGTCGCAGGAATTTCCGGATGTGGTCAGAAAGAACTTTGCGAAGCTATTGCAGGATTGAGAAAAATAAAAGGAGGGGTTATTTGTCATAAAGGGAAACCTTTGAATGGACTGTCTCCAAAGCAAATAATTCAAGAGGGAATAGCGATGAGCTTTATTCCAGAAGATAGACTTGGTATGGGACTGGCACCATCATTGGATATATCTGACAATGTTATTTTAAAAGATTACAACGAAAAGTGGTACAACCCCTTTATTGATAGAAAGAAGGCAAACAAGAGAGCGGAAGAGATAGTTGAAGAACTAAAAATAGTTACACCATCAATTCATACAGCGGTTAGAAAATTATCTGGGGGTAATGTCCAGAAAGTTCTTGTCGGTAGAGAAATACAGCAAGGACCGGATGTAATTGTTACAGCATATCCTGTTCGAGGTTTGGATATTAACAGCTCATATGCGATATACAATATTTTAAACAATGAAAAGGAAAGAGGCACAGGTATATTGTTTGTCGGCGAAGATTTAGATGTTCTTTTGGCATTGTGTGACAAAATAATGGTTATTTGTCATGGTAAGCTTATGGGAGTTGTTCATGCTGACAAAATCACAAAGGAAGAAGTGGGACTGATGATGACCGGATCTTTAGATTTGACTAAAGAGAAGGATAATAAAAAATATGGAATTGCAGAGGACAGCAGAATAGAATTATAAAAATGAGAAAAATGGTGTTAAAAACAAAATTATTTCATGTAGTTAAAAATGACAAGTTTAAACCTTGGCAAAAATTTTTGATATACATTGGGACAATTTTAGCTGCAGTGCTGATAGGTATCATGATTTTGGCAAGCATGAAAGTTAATGTTGCCCAATATCTTGAAAAACTATTTTTGGGAGCATTTAAAAGAACAGTATTTAGAATAAGCTTGGCAGAAACATTCGCATTTTTGCTTTTAGTATCTGTGGGTACCGCTTTTACTTTTAAAATGAAATTTTGGAACATAGGCGGAGAAGGACAAATAATTGTTGGTGCAATATTTGCAACAGTAATTGCTAACATTATAGGTGGTCGTCTTCCTCAAGGGTTATCAATGATTTTCATTTTATCAATAGGAGCAATTAGTGCGGGAATATTTGCACTCTTTATGGGTCTTTTCAAAGTTAAGTTTGGGGCAAGCGAAACCTTATTAACTTTGATGTCCAATTATATAGCTTTATTTACTCTTAAGGCATTGAAGAAAAATTCTTTCTTTAATGTGCCTAATACAAGACCTCAGTTTAGACAGTTACCAGAGAATGGTTTTTTGCCTTCATTTAAAATAGAAAGTCTTGCAAATGGTAGATCATATGAAATGGATATTTTTATAATTATTTCTATATTGATGATTATATTCATGTTTATATATTTCAAATTTATGAAACAGGGATATGAAGTATCGGTCGTTGGAGATTCTGTTAATACTGCAAGATATGCAGGTATGAATGTAACGAAGATTATGTTGAGAACAATATTTGCATCTGGAGCAATAATAGGTCTTGCCGGTGCACTTCAGGTTACAGGTAATGCATCGGGGCATACACTTTCGGAAGAAATAACAGGCAATATGGGTTGGACAGCTATTATTGTAGTTTGGATAGCCAAGTTAAATCCTTTAGGTATTATTGGGATGGCATTTTTCATGTCAATAATTAATGTAGGGTTAAATCAGATTGGAAGCTTTAAAGAATTCGCAGATGTGCTCCAGGGGTTAATACTTTTCTTTATGCTTATTGCAGATTTTATAGTTAGTTATAAACTTATATTCAACGAGAGGTTTTCTAGATTTTTTAATTTTGGCAAGATACGCAAGGTAGAAAAACAAAAAGAAGAAGAAAGTAAAAAAGAAAAAATTAAACATGACGCAATTATTGTAAATTTTATATATTCTCTGAAAAGTGTAAAAAAAGATAAGAAAGCATTTAGCATATCAATGGAATGTGTTAAATCGAATAAAGAAAAAAAGAATTTTCTATACAGATCACTCGCAGTGCCGAAAGGAATGTTTTCAAAATATATAGAAAATGGTGCTTATTATAAAAGTTTGAATGGAGAAATGTGACAGTGGGAAATTCAATAGTATACTTTTTCTTCTATTCAATTTTAATTGCAGCACCGTTGTTATTTGCTACTCTTGGCGAAATTCTTATGGAAAAAAATGGGAGTCTTAATTTAGGCGTAGAAGGCACAATGGCAATAGGTGCTATCTTTGGTTATTTGTTTGCATTTAGAACACAAAGCCTTTTTGTTGGATTATTGGCAGCATTTGTATTTGGCGGGTTGATGGGGTTACTGTATTCTTTATTAACTGTTACATTTAAAGCGAATCAGAATGTTACTGGTTTAGCTATCACTATATTTGGAGTTGCCTTACAACTCATGTTAGGAACGGCATTTAGGTTACCTCAAATTGAATTAGGTAGCAAACTGTCAAAACTTATAGCAAGTAAGCCATTTGGTCATCTTGCACAGATCCCATATTTAGGAAATATTTTCTTTAAACATTCTGCACTTGTATATTTAGCTGGGGCACTTGCTATATTTTTAGGAATATTTATTAAGCACACAAAGAGTGGAGCAAAGCTCAGAGCAGTTGGAGAAAATCCTGCGGCAGCGGATGCTGTGGGAATTGATGTTGATAGGACGAGATATGTATATACAATGATAGGATCTGGGATTGCTGGTATTGGAGGACTTTGTATAGTTCTAACAATTCATAATGGAGCATGGAATACATTGTGGATTAATGGATATGGATGGATTGCCGTGGCACTGGTTATTTTCTCAAACTGGTCACCATTCAGAGCAATATTTGCATCTTTATTGTTTGGGATGTTGCTTACATTGTCGGTACATAAATCAGTATTGGCGGCAGCTTACCCAAAGACATTAGGATTTCTTTCAAATGAGTCAATATCAGAAGTGTATGAAATGCTACCATTTATTTTGACAGCTGTAATAATTGTTTTAAGTTCGTTGGGGAAGAAAAAAAGAAATCAGGCACCTGCTTCGCTAGGGCTTAATTATTTTAGAGAAGACAGATAGCAAAATTGACAACTGCAAGACATCACAATATAATTTGTTTGTTGAGATTACTGTAATATTTAAAGAGAATATGCACTCATAGCTCAGCTGGATAGAGCGTTGCGCTACGGACGCAAAGGTCTGCGGTTCGAATCCGTATGGGTGTGCCAAAGGTCGTGAGACCTTTTATTTTATTCAAAAATCACAAAACAACGGATTAGAATATCTATAAAACATAAAAGATGACAAAAATGAATTTATAAATAACGAATTTAAAAATATTTTAATTTGTAGTTTTTTATATTTTTGTTAAACTAAAGATGTCATGAGGTGTATTATATACATATCTTAAATAAGAGGTATTAATGAATATTTGGCACGATGTAGACAGCAAACGTATAAGTCCAACGGATTTTTTAGCTGTTGTAGAAATATCAAAAGGAACAAAAAATAAGTATGAATTGGATAAGGAAACAGGAATATTAAAATTAGATAGGGTTTTATATACATCTACACATTATCCAACAAATTATGGGTTTATACCAAGGACACTTTCAGAAGATCAAGATCCACTTGATGTTTTGGTTTTGTGTACTGAGCCGATAGTTCCATTAGCAATAGTTCAGTGTTATCCGATAGGAGTAATGCTGATGCAGGATGGTGGTGAAATGGACTATAAAATTATAGCAATACCATTTAAAGACCCTACGTGGAATATTTATCATGATATAAGCGAACTTCCACCTCATATAATGGATGAAATTTCACATTTCTTTAAAGTATATAAACAGCTTGAGGGTAAAAAGACCACTGTTTTCCAAGTTAAGAACAGAGCATTCTCTGAGTTGATTATAAAAGACAATATGGAAGCATATGATAAAATGTTCGGGAATAAAAAATGAGTACAGTTATAGTAAGTGAAAATACGGCAGATCTGTTTGATGGTTATTATAATGAACATAAAAATGTATTAGTACCGTTATCTTTTTCTATAGGAGATAAAGTGTATCTAAAAGAAGAAGACATTACTTTATTTGATTTTTATGAAAAATTAAAATCAGGAGTTAGGGTCAAAACATCTCAAGTTAGCATGGGTGAAGTGAGAGACGTATTTACAAAATTATTAAGTGAGAATAATGATGTAATATATATCGCATTTTCATCTGGTATGTCAGGTGGATGTGCAAATATAAAAACTCTTGCAGAGGAATTGAAAAAAACATATTCAAAGAATAAGCTTACAGTAATCGATTCGCTATCTGGTGGTGGTGGTCAAGGATTACTTTTATATTATGCAAATAAAATGAATGATGAGGGCAAGTCATATGATGAAATAGTTGAATGGCTTGAAACTAACAAACATAGAGTTCATCATACATTTATAGTTGATGACTTAACAAACATTAAGAATAGTGGTCGAATAAGTGCGGTGACGGCATTTATTGGAAGTGTATTACACATTAAACCAGTAATGACTATTGATGATAATGGACATGTGGCAATAATTGCAAAATCGCTTGGCAGGAAAAAAGCTATTCTAGAAATGATAAAAATATTTGAAAAAAATTATATTCCAGAAGATAATGATTTTATTCTTATAGGGCATACAAACGAAATTGCAGAAGCTGAAAATTTAGCCAATACCATAAAAGATAAAACAAATAATGTGCCTATTAAATTTGGTTACATAGATAAACTTGTATCAGCAAATGCAGGGTACAATGCATTGGCTATATATTATATTGGTAAGAATAGAGAGTAATTTATCTTATTTCTCTAACAAAGATAATACCATTTAATGCTTTAAGTGCCGTTGTATCAATCTTGTTATCATCATCTATAATTGCATAAGTAAATCCGTTTCGTGAAGCAGTTTTAATTGTTGAACTTGATGTAATATCAGCGTTATCTTTTGTTAATACACAAATTCTGTGTTTTCCGGTTTTCTCTTTTACAAGATTTGGTAAGTTTACAGAATTTTTAATATTTCCATTTTCAATATAATCAACGAGCTCTTCGGCTGCCATTACAGCACAGTTGTCTTCGGCTTCTTCAGTAGAGGCTCCAAGATGCGGTATTAAAATAACATTTTCTTTATTAACTAGATCAAACATTGGAAAGTCAGTTACATATTTAGATATTATTCCCTTATCTATGGCAGCTAACATGTCATTGTTATTGACCAATTCTCCTCTTGCTGCATTTATAAGAATAGTATTTTTTTTGAAGTTTTTTATTAATTTTTCATTTATGAAATTCTTTGTACTGTCCATATAAGGAATGTGAACGGTGATGAAGTCACAATCTCTTACACATTTAGCAGGATCATCAATAATTTCAGCAAATGACAACTCTTCTTTTGTTGCATCAGAAATAAATGGATCATAACCTTTTACTTTTAGTCCTAATGCATTAAATAATTTAGCTACCTTTTTTCCTATAGCTCCCAATCCGAGTATACATATGGTTTTGCCGGCAATTTCATGTCCTGCAAAAGCTCCCTTGCCTTTTTCAACATCTTTAGTAATTGTTTCATTTTGCAATTGTGATGCCCATATTGAACCCGCAAATAAATTCCTTGTTGCATCAAGAACTAAGGCAACAACTAATTCTGCAACCGCATTGGCATTTGCTCCAGGTGTATTAAAAACGCATACTCCTTTTTCGGCATATTCAGTAATAGGAATGTTGTTTACACCAGCACCAGCTCTAGCTACGGCTAACACTGATGAAGGAAGAGTATAGTCATGCATATTGAAACTTCTTAGCATAATTCCAATAGGAGATGCACTTTCAGATTTGATTGAATAATTTTTTAAGCTGGCATCTGCAACTTGTGAAATTTTATTTAATTGTAATATTTCCGCTTTCATTATTTATTCTCCATTTCAAACTTCTTCATGAAGTCAACGAGTTTTTTTACGCCTTCATATGGCATTGCATTATAGATAGATGCACGCATACCACCAACAAGCTTATGCCCCTTTAAGGAAATCAAACCGTTTTCAGTCGCTTCTTTCACAAATTTTGCATCCATGTCCTTATTCGCCGTTACAAATGGAACATTCATTTTTGATCTAAATGGCTTTTCAACATTGTTTGTGTAGAAGTTAGAGTTGTCAATGAAGTCATACAGAAGTTTAGCCTTTTTTTTGTTAATTTTTTCAATTTCTTCAACGCCACCCAAAGATTTAAGGTATCTTAAATTAAGCATCATCATATATATAGACCAGCATGGAGGAGTGTTGTACATACTGTTTGTATTGATTTGAGTTTGATATTTAAGCATTGTAGGACAAATAGGAAGTTCCTTGCCAAGCAAACTTTTCTTTACAATAACAATAGTTACTCCAGCAGGTGCTAGATTTTTCTGAGCTCCAGCATAAATAAGTCCATAATTATTTACATCAATAACTTCACTCATTATGCATGAGGACATGTCAGAAACAATAGGTAAATCAGTATTTGGTAACTTATTATATTTTAGTCCAAATATTGTGTTGTTTTCTGTGATGTGCAGATAAGATGAATCTTTATCAAAGTCAGATTTCAATGTTTTAGGAATATATGTAAAGTTCTTATCTTCTGATGTCGCCACTAATTGTGTGGCACCATATTTTTGTGCTTCAATATAGGCTTTCTTTGAAAAGTTGCCGGTAACGATATAACTTGCTTTCCCAGTATGCATAAGGTTCAACGGTACAGCTTCAAATTGAGTAGATGCACCACCTTGAACAAGAGCAATATCATACTCGTCAGATATATTCATTAGTTCTCTGATTAATGAAATAGCTTCATTTTGAATGTCATCGTACCATTTGCTTCTATGGCTCATTTCCATAACACTCAAACCAGCTCCTTGATAGTCAAGCAAGTTCTTTTGAGCTTCTTCTAAAACTGCTAAAGGTAATACGCTTGGACCTGCTGAAAAGTTGTAAACTCTAGACATTTTTCAATCCTCCTTTGAATCACAAATGCTAGATAAAAGTATATAGCTTGCTACATATGATGTAAAGATAACGCAGGTTGAAAAAGCAACACTAGAAATAGAAGCATTTAAAAATATGTAGAATGCAACCTGTCTCAGCCAGTGAAAACTTTTCCACTTAACCAAAAAACATTTCAGTGGTACTGAAAACTTTTATTGATTTCAATAAAACATTTCAGTATTATTAAAAAGAGGTTATTTATGATTAAGAGAGAACAATACATGTCAAAGATAAGACCTTTTTATGATTCCGATTTGATTAAAGTTATTACTGGAATTAGAAGATGTGGAAAATCAGTTATTTTAGATGAGATACGAAAAGAAATTGAAATAAAAAGTAACAACACAATATTTTTAAATCTAGAACACATTTACGATATTGATAAAGTTCAAACAGCTAGGGCGTTGGTTGAGTATGTTAGAAATAATCGCAAGAGTGATGACCTTTGTTATTTGTTTATAGATGAAATACAAAATATGTCTCAGTGGGTTGATGCTGTGAAAACATTAAGATTAGAGAAATGCTCTATTTTTATATCAGGCTCAAACTCAAAGATGCTCTCGAGAGAATTTATCAATGAATTATCGGGAAGGCATGTCTCGTTTCAAATTAGACCATTTGTTTATGTTGAATTAAAAAAATATGCGGAGGATTTGGGCGTTGAAGTTGATATTTTAAATTATCTGACATGGGGAGGTTTTCCTAAACGGCTTGAGTTTAAAAATACAGAAGACCAGATTAAATATTTGGAAGATATTGACACCTCCATAGTCATACATGATTTGATAGCTAGATATAAAATAAAAAAAGAGGTTCTGTTTAAGAGGATAGTTAATTTTGTATTGAGAAATAATTCGAGAATTTTTTCAGCAAAGTCTGTTTATGATTACATATTGAATGAAGGCTACACATGTTCAATTAACACGGTTATGAATTTTATAAATTATTTGAAAGAAGCATTTCTAATAGAAGAAATAAAACAATATTCGACAAAAGTTAAAAGAGAACTTAGTTACTTCGGGAAACTATACAATATGGATGTTTCATCAAATTCTATAAGGGCTGACAGAAACCGTTTTGACATAGAACACAACTTAGAGAATATTGTATTTAATGAGTTGATATATAAAGGATACAAAGTACAATTATATAATTTGAATGGATATGAAATTGATTTCCGATGTGAAAAAAAGTCAAAGATCATATTTGTTCAAGTTGCATACAGTGTGGTGAATGAAAGTACATATAATAGAGAAATGAAACCTTTTAGTTTGCTTGATAATAGCAACGAAAAGATTTTAATAACAACCGATAAAATAGATTATTCGACATCGACAGTGCGACATATTGAATTAGAGAAGTTCTTATTACAAGAAGATATTTAGCGTTTCAGTGGTGCAATAAACTTCATTAGAAATATGAAGATAAGGCAAAATATTCTCAGAGGGGTAATTCAGTATAATGGTCATCTGAACCCATTTGATTTCAAGGCATTTAAAAATCGATATTTATCATGTGCATAAACTTTTGGGTTTTACTTTTTACAACAGTACCTTTATATATTAATATACTTACATAAATAAAAAACGGATGATTAAATGATTAAAGAATTGGAAAATATAAATTTATATATATTTGATCTTGATGGAACAATTTATATTGGCAACAAAGAAATTGAGGGAGCCTTTGATACAATTAGAAAGCTTCGTGCAATGGGTAAACAAATATGTTTTTTCACAAACAATAGTTCAAGAAATCATAATGAGTATATTAAAAAATTTGCCGATATGGGGCTGAGTATTTCGAAAAATGAAATATATACAAGTGGGCAAGCTACATGTGAATGGCTTGTTGATAATTATAAACACAGCAAAGTATTTCTATTAGGGAATCCGGCACTGCAAACAGAATTTAATGAATACGGGATAACCCTTGATGAGAAAGATCCTGATATTTGTGTTGTAGCTTTTGATACATCACTTGAATATGGTAGGGTGTATAACTTTTGCAAGAAGTTATATCAGCATAAAGAGATTTTATATGTGGCGACCCATCCAGATGAATCATGTCCTGCCGAAGAATGTCCGATGCCAGATGTTGGAGCAATTATTGACCTTATAAAAGATACAATTGGTAGAGCACCTGATACGATTATAGGCAAGCCATTTATCTCCGCTGGCGAAAGAATCCAGAAGCGTTTTAATGCAAGTAAAGAAAATATAGCGATGGTGGGGGATAGACTGAATACAGATATTGCTTTTGGTAATAATTGCGGATTTAAATCTATTCTTGTGTTGTCTGGCGAAACAGATAAAGACATGTTAAGCAAATCAAAAATTAAACCTAGTATAGTTTTAAATAGTGTAAAAGACATTGTGAGGTAAGAGTGAACTTGTTATTGGCAACAAAAAATGGAAATACAGTATGGCCTCAGTGGCTTATTTTTGCGATATATACTGTAGCTATACTTTCGATTGCTATATATACAAGAAAGAAGAGTAAGAGTGTAAATGAATTTATGTTTGCCAATAAAAATGTGGGCGGATGGTTAAGTGCTTTTTCATATGGAACCACTTATTTTTCAGCAGTTGTCTTTATTGGGTTTGCAGGTAAAACAGGATGGACATATGGGTTCTCAAGTATATGGATAGGAATAGGGAATGCAATATTTGGGACACTTCTTGCATGGTTAGTTTTAGCAAAAAGAACTAAGTTCATGACGAGTAAATTAAATGCAAAAACAATGCCTGAATTTTTTGAAAAGAGATATGATTCAAAGTATATAAAATTGTTTTCGGCATTGATAATATTTGTATTCTTAGTTCCATACTCAGCATCAGTATATCAAGGTATGGGATATATGTTTGAAAAGACGCTTGGACTTAAAGCATATTATTGCATTTTGATTCTTGCTATCCTGACATCAATATACTTATTTGTTGGCGGTTATTTCGCAACAACCCTTACAGATTTCATTCAGGGGATTATTATGATTTTCGGTTTGATAACGGTTATTGGGGTGTTGTTTGGTAGGAATGGAGGAAGCAAAATACCAGATAATCTTACTAATTTTAACTTTGCAGGCAGTAAGGGGTTTATACCTCATGGGAAGGGAAAGTTTTTTGAGAGTCCTCTGTTTAATATTTCAATCTTAACATTACTTACATCTTTTGGTATTTGGGGATTGCCTCAGTCAATACATAAATTTTATGCAATCAAAGATGAGAGTGAGATTAAGAAGGGAACAATTATATCAACAGTATTTGCAGCGATAATTGGAATTGGAGCCTATTTGATGGGAGCACTTGTATCCGTGGCATTCAGCGAAAATGAAGTGAGTAAGATAGGAATAGATAAGCTTGTACCTACAATGCTACTTGATAATTTGCCATCTGCTTTGTTCGGGCTGATTATGGTTTTGTTATTTTCCGCATCAATGTCAACATTGGCTGCATTATCTCTTTCATCGTCATCAACTATAACTATCGACATTATAAATGGTTATGGTAAAAAGAAATTAAAGGAAAAACAGACTAATATAGTTCTAAGAGTTTTTTGTCTTGTGTTTGTAGGGGTGTCCGCAATCCTAGCAGGATTTCAAGTTCAAGCCATCGTTACTTTAATGGCGTTAGGATGGGGAGCAATAGCCGGATGCTTTATAGGACCCTATGTATATGGGTTATTCTGGAAAAAAACAAATAAGGCTGGGGCATATGCTTCATTTATCACAGGGTTATTATTAACTTTGATTTTAACATTCGTATTCGGAGCAGTGAAAACGCCAGTAGGAACAAGAACATTTGCCAAGCTGGTTAAGAACGGGGTTTCACAGAGTCCGGTAATAGGAGTCATTACAATGATTGCTAGTATGATAGTTACTCCAATGTTTAGTGCAATATTTAAAAACATGTCTAACACACCAGAAGTTGATAAGTTGTTTATTACAAGTGGTAATGCAATGTTTGTTGAATCAGATATGAATGATGAAAAAGATGAAGATAATGCAAATAAAGAAAATGAAATCAATGATAAAGAAAAAATTGTTGAGGACAACATAAATGAATAAGAGATATGTTTTAACCATAGACTATGGTACACAGAGTGTTAGGGCGATTATATATGATCAGTTCGGTACAGAATGTGGTAAAGAGCAATATAAATTTGAACCATATTTTTCTCTTCAGCCTGGATGGGCAGAACAAGAAGTTGAAACATATTGGAAAAATTTAACCGTCTCAACTAAGGCACTTAGACAGCAGGTTGGGGAAGAAATCTGGAACAAAGTAGAGGCAATGTCTATAACAACCATGAGAGATTCGGTAATTCTCATGGATAAAGATAGAAATGTTTTAAGACCATGTATTTTGTGGTTGGATCAGAGAGAGTGCAAGGAAGCGGAATTTGATATAAAACCGATGGCAAAGGCTGCTTTTAAAATGGCTAAAATGTACGATACTGCAGTACGCCAAAGAACAAAATCCCCATGCAATTGGATTAAAAGGAATGAACCTGAAATATGGAACAAAATGGATAAGTATATTTTGTTTTCATGTTATATGAACTATAGACTTACAGGCGTATTGAAAGACTGTGTGGCAAACACAATAGGGCATTTACCTTTTGATTATAAAAATAAAAAGTGGGCTGACGATTCACTAATAACCGCAGGGTTGTATGATGTAAAAAAAAGACACATGCCGGACTTGATAGAACCAGGTGAAGTCATAGGATACATTACAAAAGAGGCATCAAAAGATACAGGCATTAAAGAAGGTATACCACTGATATCAACAGGTTCGGATAAAGGATGTGAAACAATTGGAACGGGATGCGTTGATTCAAAAGGAGCATCAATTTCGTTTGGAACTACAGCTACAATTCAGATGACTCTTGACAAATATGTAGAACCTCAAAAGTATGTGCCATCATATCCGGCAATTATAAAGAACAAATATAACACGGAGATACAAATATATAGAGGATACTGGTTACTGACATGGTTTAAGAATGAGTTTGCACACAAAGAGGTTGTAGAGGCAAAAAAACTTGGGTGTACGCCAGAGTATTTGTTGGATAAGCATTTATCTGAAATTCATCCTGGGTGCGATGGGTTGATTTTACAACCATATTGGTCGCCTGGGATCGCACTACCAAATGCAAGAGGGGCAATAATAGGATTTTCAGATTATCATACTAGAGCACATTTATATAGAGCGATAATTGAAGGCATTAATTTTGGATTATATGATGGTTTAAAAGCTATTGAGAAAAAGGCGAATAATAGAGTGGAGTATCTAACAGTATCTGGAGGAGGTTCGCATTCAGATGAAATATGCCAGATCACGGCAGATATGTTTGGATTACCAGTGAGAAAAATGCAAACATATGAGACAGGGTCGCTTGGAGCCGCAATGGCGGTATTTACTCATTTAGGAGTTTTTAAGAGTTTTGTTGAAGCATCAAAAAGCATGGCACATATAACAAAAGAATATGAACCAAATGTAGAAAATACTGAAATATACAAAAAACTTTATAACAAAGTGTATAAAAAGATTTATCCTAATAACAAACACCTATACCTAAATATCAAAAAGATAATAGGTAAAAATGTTCAAAAATAAATATATTAAATCTTAAATTAGTCTTCTTTATCTGCCGAAGATGAGTGTGGGTTTTTAACTTCCTCTTCGTATGCGGCAATAAGTTTTTTAATTAATACTTCACGAGTCTCTGAATTCAAAGGATGTGCAACATCTTTAAATTGCCCGTTTGGTAATTTACGGGAAGGCATAGCAATGAATAAACCGCCTTCACCATCGATAATTTTGATATCGTGTATTGCGATACAATCATCGATAACAATTGTAGCAACAGCTTTAAGCTTAATATCTGGTTTCTCTACAAGATAAACTCTGCTAACTTTAACATCTAACATATAGTACTCCTTGGCTTGTGTTATGTTTTAATAATACAGTATGCCGAATCAAAAAACAATATTAAAAATTTTAAATTAAGTAGAAATAACTTTTTTAATTGAGAGGAGTGCAACCGCAGTATTTTTGTCTGTAAATATCAAGTTCTTTACATTTTCTTATTGATTTCAACACACCATCACTTTTTTTGAAGTCCGATGCTAAATAACAAATTTTGTATTTATCAGCAATATCGTATCCGATGGAATTAATTAGTTGAGCATTTTTATGAGGGCTCAATGTTAATGTTGTAGCAAACGCAAAATATTTATTATTTTTAACTAAATACCTTGCAGTTTCAGCTAGACGAATAGTGAAACATGATGTACATCTCGAACCACCTTCAGGTATATTCATTTGATCTTTTGCAAATGACAAAAAATCATCTGGTCTATATTTAGGAATTATTATATCAATTCCACTATATGCTTTAGTTAGTTTATGTAGATTTTCAAGACGCAAATTATATTCTTTTTCAGGAAGTATGTTTGGATTGTAGTAGAAGAGAGTGAGGTCATAATGATCTACAAGGTCGTCCAGAACACCAGCAGCACATGGAGCACAGCATGTGTGAAGAAGCAATTTTCTGTGCTGTTTATCTTTAAATGTATTGATATCTATTGATTGCATATGCTAAGAGTACCAAAAATACAGTATAAATCAAGAAAATATACAAAAAGAATAAAAATAAATGGATTAGAATGCCTAAAATCGATAAAAATAAAATCAAAAATCTAAAATATTTAAAAGGAACATCATTTGATTATAGGTAATACTTAATATATTATATAAACATCTATTTGCGAGGGCATAATATGGCAAAACAAACCAATGAAGAAAAATTGAAAAATAAAAAATTCATATGTGGGAATCTTTTTACAAATGCCGATGTGAGAGTTGAACCAGAGGAAGTTCAAGTTCAAGTCATTAAAGGTTATGTTTCTGCACAAAAAAAATTAGAATTTAAACCAAATGCATTTTTTTCGAGAGCCAGTGCGGTGATTCGTGGACAAATTGGTAACATATTTAAGTCATGTCTCATTTTTGTTTTATTTCTTGTTCCGTTTTTTTTAACAATATTTTATCTTTCATCGCTTCTTGATAAGAGTGCTGTCGGTAAATATAATTTCATGTCTGACATAGGAATAGGATATGGCGGTGAAGGACATAACATGGCGAAGGAATGGTTGCAATATACATTGAAATCAAGACTTCCATTGATATCAATGCTTGTGATAGCTATGATGATTGCATCAATTGCGGTGCCTGGATTGTATTATGTTGCCAAGAGGGTATATTTTCAGGATACATTTACAAAGAAAATTCAAACATTTTTTTTAGGTGTGAAAAAATATTGGTGGCAATTTATTCTTACATTCAGTCTAATCGGGATTATGGTTGCAGCAATGATGTTAATTACAATGTACATTGATGCAGCAAGAGTTCCAAGTTCAGGACACAATATTTCAGCAGGATGGTATGCGTTGGGAGTTGTGATTTATTTAATTGGAACATTGACAATAATGTTTTCATTAGTATTGTTACCATTATATGTTTCATATAATTTGAAATATGGTCAAGCTATAAAAAATACATTTGTAATAATATTTAATTCTCCGATAGCGGTCGTATTGACATTTCTTATAACATCTTTACCGATGGTTTTAGGTTCAATTAATAAGATTGTTTTTGGCATAGTTCTTGCAATAATGGGAATAATAGGATTTGTAATAGAATGTGTATTTTGGACAGCATTGATTCACAGATCCATGTGCAAATGTAATATGCTTGATACGCTTGCCGTAAGGAAAGTACAGACCGTACAGAGAGCAGTAAATTATGCAAGTCAGCCAAAGAAAAAGAAAAAGGCAAAAGTACAATTTGTAAGCCCACATAAAAATAGGAAAAATAAATGATAGTAAATAGTGCGGCAGTAACAGCCAGAACAGCATTTGAAGAGGCAAAGGCTGAATTCAAAAAAGAAAAACCTAACTATAAAATAATTTTTGATAAGATATACGATATGCGTCATTGTGAGGACGCTCAACTCATTAGAACTGCGTTTGCAGGTATGGTTCATAGAAGACTCGCAAATTATGATGAAACAGTACGAATAGCGAGGTATCTGTATTTGAGGATGAAACCAGAGAATGTAAAACGGTTCCCAAAGCAGATATATGAAAAAAGTGATTTCGATTTTTTTCCTAAAGAAGAAATTGAAGAATCTACAAATGCTCAAGGTGAAATAGATTATGCAAAACTTTTTACATTTATAGCACCAAGAGCAGAAAGACACAAACTTGTATCCAATGTAGATGATGAAATGGAAGACCCACCGATGTTGAATTCGGTTGAAGATATACATCAAAAAATTGAAAACATCATCAATGAATTGCGTGAAGAAAGAGAAAGCCGCACCAAGGAACAGGTACGGCTTTTAAATCAAATGCAGAAGTTATATAAAGAACAGAAATATGAGGAAGCACTTGAACTGTGTATGACATATCCATTGATACCTTTTAATCCAAGATTAAAAGTGGTTAGAGATACATATATGGTGGACACATTGTATAAACTGAAGAGATATCAAGAGGTGGTAGATTTCTGTAACTCAACGATAGATATAAAGGGAAACATTATCATTCAATCACTGCCTTCATTTTCGAAATCCATGTTTGAAATTTGTAGCGATAAAGAAATAGAAGATTTTTTTGAAAGTAGAAATTCATTAGATATTGTTGCAGCTCATATTAATACCAGCCTTTTATATAAGAAATTTTATCTTGTAAAAAAGTATGAAGAAAGATTTTTTACAGAAGGTTATATAAATAGATTATCAGCATTTGGTTTCAGCAAGGGGTATATGCAAGAGAAAAAATATGATGATATGAATAGAATTGCTCTTGGATTCAGAAGGTTTTTTCCACAGGATTTTATAGGTATATATCTAGAAATGCTTTCAGAAAATTATTTGCTAGGTGACTATAAGGATGCAAAAGAGATGGATTTCGACATTAAAACATATGGAATACCAGTGTTATTTGTGGACGAATTTACCAGGGGATTAATAGACGATGTTGAATGTATAACATACGGTGGTGACATAAAAGCAACAACAGTAGAAAGTGGAAATATTCTTGTTAATACTTCTTACAAGCATGCATTGGGTTTTGTAGATTTGGATGAAATATATGCCGTACTTTGTGAGTCATTAAGAATGGAGATTAATACAGGGGAAGCATTAAGACTTATTTTTGCCACCATGAAAACATATTCACATATACCTGAAGTTGAAGTTGGAGTCATAGGGCAGTTGCTTTTATCAGAGCATACTCCTTTGGAAATTAAAAAGAAAATACTTATGTTTGCTTGTTACTTATATCCATTAGGTAAAATACTGTATGTTGCATATGATCAGACGATTGAATCGTTTACAAAAAAATTTGAGCCACCGGAAAGTTTAAAGCATAGTCGTTTTGCGTTTGTCTATTATCGTGCAGTCATAGAGTTGTTCTTTTTATCAGATCAATTTTTTGAATCAGACAGACTTCATAAATATGTGACCTACATAGATAATGCAATTGAAAGATACTGTGATATTAATAAGCTAAGTCAGATTAAAAAACTTTCATCACAAGACCAAGTTGATTTTGCAAAAGCAATCTTAAGCGTGGCATTTTACAATACTCCGGAAGAAGGATATATAGAAGATTATACAGAAGACTCACATGTATATATATGGATAAAAAGATACTTCCCAAAATTTCAATATTATTTAGAGCCTAAAGATAAAAGTTACGCAGAAGATATATATATTGAAATGTGTCTTGATGAGGATGAAATGCAGAGAGAACTGGATGTGAATAGTGAAGATGGATTGGAAAAAGCATTAAAAAAAATACAAGAAGAGATGAATATTAAAAAGAGTGCAACACAAACATTGGGTATTGAAAAACAAACAGCTAATAAGAAAAAAACTAAAAAAGATGATAAGAACGACGAAAAAGAAGATTAGTGGCGTTGTTTTGCAATTTCATAAAGAACAACTCCTGTAGCGACCGAAGCATTTAATGAATTTATTTTTCCAAATTGTGGGATAGTTATAATGTCATCACATAACTGCTTTGTAAGGGGACGAATACCGTCGCCTTCGTTACCTATGACAAACGCCATATTTGTTTTAAAATCAAACGAAGCAGGATATTTTCCATCAAAGTCAGTTGCGAATACAAAAACATTTTGTTTCTTTAAAAATCTGATAGCATCGTTGATATTAGTTTCTTTAGCGATCAAAACATGTTGCGTTGCTCCGGCAGAAACTTTAACAACAGTGTCGGTAACGGAAGCACAGCGATGTTTTGAAATAATTATTCCGTGCACTCCAAAACAGTCGGCACTTCGAATAATTGCCCCTAAGTTATGTTCATCTGTAATTTCATCAATTACTATTATATTTGTATATTCATTTCGTGATTTAGCAAGATCAAGAATATCTTCGATGGATGAATATTTAAAGTTTGATGTGATAGCGGCAACCCCTTGGTGGTTTTTCCCTTCAGAAAGCTTATCTAGAACCTTTTTATCAACAAGACTGAAAAAAATATTTTTTTCTTTTGCCATCTTTTTTATTAAACTTAATTTATCGTTTTCAGTTTTCGAAATATAAATTTTTTCAATGGTAGCATCTGTTTTTAAGGTTTCAATAACAGGATTTTTTCCATATATAATCATAAGTCCTCCTCAATAGATGCTGATATAAATTTAGTTAATTTTGCTTGATTATCGGTTAGATAAAAATAACCGACTAAAGCTTCGTAGGCGGTTGCAAATCTATATTCATCAATAGAAGCATGCTTTGCAGATGTAAGAATTTTTAAATTTCTTGCCTTCTTAAATAAAATCATTTCGGAGTCATTCAATTCATTTATTAACTTTCTCATAATTTGGGACTGCCTTACAGCATTTACACAGCTTACGAGTAGTTTATGAATTTTCCCGGTTTTATCTTGTGAATTTATGCAAAATTTTGTTCTAAGATATAATGACTGCACAGCATCTCCAATCATCGCAAGAGATGATGGGGTTACATTTAATGCATCTTCAATAGATAGAGGTTCTGCGATATTAAAATCGGCTTTAAACATAAAAAAAGAGTATCATAAAGGGATACTTGAGTCCAATTTCCATATTGCTTAATAGGTTATTTGTTACAATTGCTTTTATACAATATTAGAGACACATATTTGGAAGTAAAAACTCCCTTAATAACGATGAATCTAAAACATAGAAATGAAATTAAAATAGTCCCAGCCCAATCGTTTTTATCAACAGATAGGATGGTTAAATATTTAAGCGAGCTTGTTGGGTTATTGAAATCTTTTACAAGTGCCCTAGTATCACATAACAGAAAAAAAGGAGATATCAGATTAACTCAATACAATGGTGATACAAGCTTTTAAAAACGCATCAAAAGTAGGTGCCAAATTTTGAGAGCTTCAAATGGATTTAGGGCTGAATGATTAACCATTTACAGTGTTGCGAGAAGTGCAGACTTGTAAATGTTTGTTTGAAGGGAAACCCTACACTGCAAAATGATTTAATAAAAATGCGGATTTACGCTATATTATTAAATGGAGGAACAAGATGGAAGTACAAAGACCAAGATATTTAAATCAACTTATTGATAAAAAAGATAATGGAAGAGTGAAAATTATTACAGGGATTAGAAGATGTGGTAAATCATATCTTTTGTTTGAATTATACAGAAAGTACTTGATTTCTATTGGAGTGAATGAAAATCAAATTATAACGATTGCTCTTGATGCTTTGATCAATATTAAATATAGAAATCCAATAGAGCTTGATAAATTCTTAAGAAACAGAATTAAAAGTAATGACCTTAAGTACTACATTTTTATTGATGAAATTCAATTTGTAGAAGATATCCCTAATCCGTATTTGCCAGACAATAATTCAAAGGTAACTTTTGTGGATTTGGTATTAGGAGTCATGAAAATCCCTAATGTAGATTTATATATTACGGGAAGTAACTCAAAGATGCTTTCCTCAGATATATTAACACAGTTTAGAGATCGTGGTGATGAAATAAGAGTATATCCATATTCATTTGCAGAATTCTCGTCTTGCTATGAAGGAGATAAGGTAAAAGCTTTTGATGAATATTGTCTGTATGGAGGAATGCCAATGGCTGTTCAACTTAAAAGTCATGAAGAGAGGAGTGAGTACTTAAAAAATATTTTTACGATTACATACATTAAAGATGTAGTTGAACGCAATAAAATTATTAAAGATACATCGGTAATTGACGATTTGCTAGATATCATATCTTCATCTATTGGTTCGTTATCAAATCCAACGAAGTTTTCAAATACTTTTATGTCGGAGAAAAATATAAAAATATCACAATTTACATTGAACAAGTACTTGGATTATTTCATAGATGCTTTTCTAATTGAAAAAGCTAGAAGATATGATGTGAAAGGGAGAAAATATATTTCATCGCCATATAAATATTATTTTTCAGATATTGGTCTTAGGAATGCAAGATTAAATTTTAGACAAAATGAACAGTCTCATATTATGGAAAATGTAATATATAATGAGCTCAGAATGCGAGGATTAAATGTAGATGTTGGTGTTGTAGAATATAATTGCAAAGAAGAGGGGAAAAATAAAAAAAAGAATTTAGAAGTTGATTTTATTGTAAATAGAGGAAGTAACAGATATTACATTCAATCAGCACTCAATGTTGATACAAAAGAAAAACGAATACAAGAAACAGAATCATTAAGAAGAACGGGGGACTCATTTAGTAAAATTGTGATAGTCAGAAATAGTATTGTACCGAGGTATGACGACGATGGTATTTTCTATATTGGAGTAGAGGATTTTCTATTAAATAAAATATCGTTAAATTTATAAATAATATTAATCTAATTTAATAAAAATGCGGATTTACGCAATAATTTTAAATTAATAAGGATATGGCATCAGGTAAAAAGTTGTGATTATAGCCTGAACAAAGCGAAAACGAGAAGAATGAATATTTTAATTGTCGGCATGGTGGCTATAAGACCGGCATGCCAAGGCGAAAGAATACTTTTGAATTAGAATGAATAATTATTCAGAAGTAAGCGAGATTAGACAGGTTTAAAAACGGTTTTTAGTTGATAAAACGACGATTTCTAATGTAAAATATTGGTATAAAAAATTTCGGAGGAATTTAATTATTATGGCAGATGTAAGAGTTGCAATTAATGGTTTTGGAAGAATTGGTAGATTGGCTTTCAGACAAATGTTTGGAGCAAAGGGGTATGAAGTTGTTGCCATCAATGACTTAACAGATTCAAAAATGTTGGCACACTTATTGAAATACGACAGTGCACAGGGAAGATATGCTTTGGCAGATAAAGTATTCGCTAAAGATGGAGCAATTGAAGTAAACGGAAAAGAAATTAAAATATATGCTGAGAAAGATGCAGCGAATTTACCTTGGGGTGAAATTGGTGTAGATGTGGTTTTGGAATGCACAGGTTTCTATACATCAAAAGATAAAGCTCAAGCACATATCAACGCAGGAGCAAAAAAAGTAGTTATTTCAGCACCAGCAGGTAATGATTTACCAACAATTGTTTTCGGGGTAAACCACAAAACATTAAAGAGCACAGATACAATTATTTCAGCTGCTTCATGTACAACAAACTGTTTGGCACCAATGGCTGATACCTTAAATAAATTAGCACCTATTAAGAGTGGTATCATGAGCACAATTCATGCTTTTACAGGTGATCAAATGGTTTTAGATGGACCACATAGAAAAGGTGATTTAAGAAGAGCAAGAGCAGCTGCTGTAAATATTGTTCCAAATAGCACAGGTGCAGCAAAAGCTATTGGACTTGTTATCCCAGAATTGAATGGCAAGTTAATCGGATCTGCACAAAGAGTTCCTGTACCAACAGGTTCAACAACAATTCTTGTTGCAGTGTGCGAAGGCAAGTTAACAAAAGAAGAAATAAATGCTGCAATGGCAAAAGCAGCTAACCAGTCATTTGGATACACTGAAGAAGAGTTAGTTTCAAGTGATATTATCGGAATTAAGTTCGGTTCTTTGTTTGATGCAACTCAGACAATGGTTACCAATATGGAAGATGGAAATTCACAAGTACAGGTTGTTTCATGGTATGACAATGAAAACAGCTATACTTCGCAGATGGTACGTACAATTAAATATTTCGCAGGATTAAACTAAAATAAAAAACATTATCTATGCTATATAAATCATATAGCATAGGTATTTTGTGTAACATATGATTAATAGGCAAATGTATGAACTCGGGTCAAAAAGATCCGTCATTCGTGAGTTGTTTGAATTCGGTAGGCAGCTTAAAGAAGAAAGAGGGGAGTCTAAAGTTTTTGATTTTTCTTTAGGAAATCCGAGTATTTTGCCTCCTGATAAAGTTAGTAGTGAACTACTTAAGTTAATCAATGATACCAATATTCATAAATATACATCAGCACAAGGCGATCAAAATGTCCGTCAGAAAATTGCGAGCAGTTTAAGTCAAAAATTAAATATTAAAATATCTGGAGATGATATTTATTTAACATGCGGGGCTGCGGCGGGGTTAACAGTTAGTTTAAAGGCAATTTGTAATAAAGATGATGAGGTCTTGATTATGAGACCGTACTTCCCAGAGTATAAAGTTTTTATAAGCAATGCAGATGCAAAATTTGTGGAAATAAATTTTGATGATGATTTTCAGATTGACTTCGTAGATTTTGAAAAGAAGATTTCATCAAAGACAAAGGCAGTAATTATTAATTCGCCAAATAATCCTTCTGGAGTTATATACACTAAAGAAACGATAGAAAAACTGGCGACAATATTGGATAAAAAGGGAAAAAAATATCAACATGACATTTTTGTCATTTCTGATGAGCCATATAGAGAATTGGTATATGAGAATATGAGTGTACCCAACATTATGAATATCTACGATAACACGATTATGTGCTATAGTTTTTCTAAGTCATTATCTTTGCCGGGAGAAAGAATAGGATATATTTGTCTTAGTCCGAAAGTGCATGATAGAGATGTGTATTTTGCAATCTGCGGTGCAGGGCGTTCGCTAGGATTTGTTTGTGCCCCATCAATATTTCAGCAGTTGATTTCAAAGTGTTTGGAAGAGAAACCACGGCTTGAGGAATATAAGAAAAATAGAGATTTAATATATAATTCATTAATTAATATTGGGTATGAATGTGTACATCCAGATGGAGCATTTTATTTATTTATAAAATCACCAATATCTGATGCAATGAAATTTTCAGAAATGGCGAAGCAAAAAGGCATTTTACTTGTTCCAGGAGAGGGATTTGGGGCTAAAGATTATTTACGTCTTTCTTATTGCGTATCTTATGATACAATAAAGATGTCGATTCCATATTTTGAAAAATTGATGCGAGAAATTAAAGGTGAATAATGTCTAAGAACATAGAAATTGCCACTAGGCTTAAAGATTTAAGAGAAATAATGGATATCTCTACACAAGAGATGGCAAAAGTCACTGGCATTTCAGAAGATGAATATATTAAATATGAAAGTGGGAAAAAAGATTTTTCAGTAACCTTTTTATATAATTGTGCGGAAAAATTTGGAGTGGATGTCACGGCACTTTTAACAGGTGAAACTCCCAAACTAACCTCATATAGTATTGTTCGTAAAAATGAAGGAGTGAAGACAAATAGAAGAGAAATGTTCATTTATGAACACTTGGCTAATAATTTCAATCATAGGCATTCAGAACCTTTTTTGGTTGTAGCCCCATATATTGAGAAAGCTCAGCATCAGCCAATCAGCTTGTCATCGCATAAAGGACAAGAAATGGATTATATACTATCTGGATCAATGAAAATTTCTATTAATGGGAAGGAAGAAATTGTAAAAGAAGGAGATACAGTTTATTATGACAGCTCTCAGCCTCATGGAATGATTGCAATAGATGGCAAAGAGTGTAAATTTCTTGCAATTTTGATTAAAGACTGTTAGTCAACAATTAAAACAGCACCTCTAATCCGATAAAACATCAAATATTCAAAGTAAAAAAATATATAGAGTTCTTTATTTGCTTACATACATAGTAAGATTAAGTTGTGGGTTTGCACGTGATGATTGTTGCAATGTAGTGCAAAAATGGATTTATATATGTAAGTATAATTGAAAATCTTTCTTTGGGATTCAGTCGTTAAATCTTGCCAATTTTATATATTGATGAAAAGAATCCGATATTGTTTATTTGAGTATGATTATATATAATTTTTACTGAGGTGGTGAAAAGATGAAAAAACAGAAGAAGAGTTTGCCCAAAAAGCTATTTATTGCGATAGATAAAATATATGATAGAAGTCAAAACAAAAAAGTTGAAAGAAAGTTTAAGAAAAAATTCGATATAGTAGTTGATAAAGATATTGTGTATTCAGATGCAAGACCGGATGTGTGTAAGCTAGATGTTTATTATTTAGATAATCTGAAAGAGAAAAAACCGGTATTTTTATATATCCATGGAGGTGGTTTTGTTGCCGGGAATAAATACTACAGAAGAGGTATATCTGAGTGGATAGCGTCACAAGGTTATGTTGTAGTTACAATTTCATATTCTCTGGCTCCTGAAGGTAGGCATATTGATGCAGTTCAAGATTTGGGTGAAATTGCAAAATGGATTAATGCTAATGCAGAAAAATATAATTATGATTTAGATAAATTGGTCATAGGTGGAGACAGTGCTGGTGCATATTATTCAGCAACTCTTGCAAATTTAGCAACCAATACAGAATTTAGCACAAAAGTTAATGTAAAGGCAGATTTGAAAATAAATGCTTTGGTATTGATTTGCGGTATATATAATATAGAATTGGCACTTGGGAAAAAAATGCCTTTTGATTTTGCGAATCAGCTGATGCTTGATTTTATTGGATACAAGGTTAAAGATATGGCTGGTTATGAATATCATGATGCATTATCCCCATTTAATTATGTAAATAAAGATTTCCCAAGAGCATTTATTTCATTTGCCAAAAAGGATATTTTCTGTGGTGGACAAGGAGAAGCCCTTACAAAGAAACTGCAAGGATACGGGACTCAAGTTGTAAATGCTAATTCAAAGTTATTTAAAGATAATCATTGTTATTCTTTAATGTGGAAAGGGAAAGCTGCAAAAATGCACAACAAAATTCTTAGCGGATTTTTGAAAGAAATAAAAGAAGGGAAATAGAAGTTAAGATATAGAATTCATGTGTCGTAAGCGTAAGGTTGAATCTTATATATATAATGGTGACGAAAAAGTCGCAGTTGAAAACCGTTCACAAAAAATCAGTTTAATAGTTAGATTAATTTTTGATGTTATCGGAATACTAATAACGGTTACACAGACTATTATTATGTTTTTGAAAAAGTGGATAGAGGGACCATTAGCGATTGCATTGGTGGTCATGCTTGTTTTAAACATAATTATATTCTGCGTACTTTTTGTTTACGCTACACAAAATTTACAAAAGGGTAGTAAGTATATAAAAGGATTTAAGCAGGTCTTTGGTTTTTTTAAAATTATATCCAATATCATTTTATTAAGCATGTACGGTATAGCAGTGGCATCAATGTATAAATCCGATATTAATGGAAACAAAACAAAAATATTTTTATTTGCATTATCAATGATTGTTGCGGTTTTAAGTTTAATAATGAAGATATTCTTTACAGTTCGTAAAATAATGAAAGCGGTTGAAAAGAAAAAGTACACAGTGGAAAATGCAACATACATTGATGGACAGAAAGTAGAAAAAAAGAAAAAATCCTTATGAAGAAAACAATGCTAATAAATAAAATCTAAAATCTATAATTTATATAAATTAGAACTCTAAAGAGAGAAGAAATCTTTTATGAGTTCTGTCGAATCAGAATAATATATTCCACTAGTTTTTGCGTTTTCTTCACTATATATATTGTCTGTACCTAATGCGGTTTTACTTGAATACATTAAGAAAGGAACAGGTTCAGAAGAGTGAGTTAATAAAGAAATTGGAGTATAGTGATCTGGTAAAACGAGCATTGCAAAATCTTCGTGTCCCTTGAGGTTGTTAAATATATGACCTATGATTTTTTCATCAATCAGTTCTATCGCCTTTACCTTGCCTTTTAAATCACCTTGATGTCCGCATTCGTCAGCTGCTTCGAGATGAACAAATACAAAATCAACATCATTAAGTATATTTAGAGCCGCATCAGCTTTTCCAGTGAAGTTTGTGTTGATAGTTCCAGTTGCGCCCTCAACATCTATGCTTTTCATTTTTGCACCTATTGCAATACCTTTAAGAAGATCTACTGCTGAAATCATTGCTCCAGACTTATTGTATTTTTCTTTAAAAGCAGTCAATTTAGGTCTAGTACCTTCTCCCCAGAACCAAATTGCATTAGCAGGATGCAAGCCCTTTGCTATTCGCTCTTTATTTATAGGGTGATCTTTAAGCAACTCATATGATTTTTTTATATAGTCAGTGAGTTGTTCCCCAAGAGTGCCTTTTGGCAAAAAATCTTTGATACATTTACCAGTAATGTCATGTGGAGGTGTTAAAATTTCTTCAGGCTTGGCATGTTTTATTATAAGACAATGTCTGTAGCTTACGCCGGCATAAAATAGAAAGTTGGGAGTACCCAATTTAGAATTAATAAATTCAATTAGTATTTTGGCTTCGGCAGTTGAAATTTCTGAAGAAGAGTAGTCTATAAGTTTTTTATCTTCAAAAATTTTATCATCTGACAGTGTAACAAGATTTGTTCTAAGAGCTAGATCATCTATCGCCATATCGATGCCTATAGATAGAGCTTCGAGAGGACTACGACCTGTATATGATTCGGATGCTTTATATCCGAGAACTCCTAAATTTGCAACATCGCTACCAGGTTTATATCCATCTGCAATAGTCTTTACGAGACCAATTTTCCCTGTTTTTGCCATTAGATCCATATATGGCGTTTTAGCAAACTCTAAAGGTGTCTTATTACCAATTTCGGGTATTTTATAATCACCCATCCCATCACATAAAACTAATATATATTTCATTTTGACAGCTCCTTTAAATGTCTTTGAACATCGATAAGTTAATCTTATATTACATATATCAAAAGTCAAATAACTTATTTGACAAGCCTTATCTAGATAATTTAAACTGAGCAAGATGTTTGGAGAACACATGCCGTTATATATGGCAACAAAAATTAAATGTAACTGAAAAATAAAGCCCTTTGGGGCTTTATTTTTTATCTACGGGTAAATTATTATGGATAAAATTATAGGAACATTTTGGGCATTTGTACCGGCGATAGTAGCGATAGTATTGGCTTTAATAACAAAGCAAGTATATATATCACTTTTTTTAGGAATTCTTTTCGGTGGGATGCTGTTGGCAAAAGGTAATCCTTTATTTGCATTAGGTAAGATATTTGAATTGATGTCTGATCGTCTTGGAAAGAATGGCGGTATTTTAATATTTTTAGTTATGCTAGGAATATTGGTTGTCATGCTTGTAAGATCAGGAGCATCAGGTGCATACGGCAGATGGGCAGGTAGAAATATTAAAAGTCGTAAAGGTGCTTTATTAGTAACAGCAGGCTTAGGCGGAATGATATTTGTAGACGATTATTTTAACTGCCTTACAGTAGGATCTGTAATGAGACCTGTATCTGATAAGTTTAGAATTTCAAGAGCAAAACTTGCATATATAATAGATTCAACCGCAGCACCGATCTGTATTATAGCTCCAATATCAAGTTGGGCAGCTGCAGTCACAGGACAGTTAAAGGGAGATGGCATAGTAGCATTCATCAAGACTATACCATTCAACTTATATTCAATAGTTACATTAATAATGATATTTTTTATGATAGGTACAAGGCTTGATTTTGGGAAAATGCGTCAAAATGAAATCAATGCACTTAAAGGAGATATTTTTTCAGGTCAGTATGACTTGCCATGTGAAGATACGATAGATGTCGTTAAGTCAAGCAGAGGTAGAGTGTTTGATCTTGTTGTACCTATAGTGATGCTTATAATCTTTTGTATAGGAAGTATGATATACAGCGGATATACAACCGACTTTGATCATAGTACTATACAAAAACAATCTTTTGTTAAAGCATTTTCAAACGCAAATTCAAGTTTGGCACTTGCAGTGGGATCAACTTTAGCAGTGCTGTTTACAGCTATGTACTATCAGTTTAGAAAAGTAATGAACTTTAAAGATTTGATGGATAGTATTACACAAGGATTTAAATCGATGGTTCCTGCAATTTTGATACTTATACTTGCATGGACGATATCTTCAGTAATCGGTGAAAATGGATTACAAGCTGATGTGTTCGTAAAGAAAATTGTGAGTGCGAATAGTGTAGGAATAGCGTTTATGCCAGCAGTGTTTTTTATACTAGCAAGCTTAATTTCATTCGCAACTGGAACGAGTTGGGGAACATTTGGAATATTAATTCCGCTTGCAACAGCAGTGCTTGGAAATGATCCTAATCCACAAGTACTTGTAACTATATCCGCAATACTAGCGGGTTCAGTTTATGGAGATCATATTTCTCCAATATCAGATACAACAATACTTTCATCAAGTGGAGCACAATGCAATCATATAGAGCATGTAAAGACACAGATGCCGTATGCGACTCTTGTTGCGGGGATATCTCTAATTGGATATATAGCATTAGGAGCATTGGTATACAGAAAAAATCAATATGGATATGCAGCATTGTTGTCATTAACTTTGGGACCTGTATTAATACTGGGAATTTTGTCAGTAATATTGTTTGTCCTGAAATCAAAGAAGAAATTACCACATCAAATTGTGGAATTTAATAAAAATAAAGGAGATGAAGATGAAGAAAGGAATTATCACGAAGCTTAAGTCACGACCAAGTGGCAAAGAGTTTTTATTAAGTTTGCAACACATGTTTGCAATGTTCGGAGCAACAGTTACAGTTCCTATTATTACGGGAATGGATGTATCTCTTGCCTTACTATCAGCAGGTATAGGAACCATACTATTCTATTTGCTTACGAAAAGAAAAGTACCAGTATTTCTCGGATCAAGCTTTGCATTCTTGCCAGGTATTTTAGCTGCAGGATATGGAAAACCAGGTAATAATTTGGCGGTAATGATAGCACTCTTTGCAGCAGGATGTGTGTACCTTATATTTGCTGGAATTATAAAAGCGATAGGAGTTGAGAAGATTAAAAAGCTTTTTCCACCTATAGTTGTAGGTCCAGTAATTATAACGATAGGTCTTACACTTGCAGGAACAGTGCTTTTGAACAACATATGGAATCCATCCTTACAAGGCAAAATGAATTTATACGGATTTGGACACTTAACTGGAGATAGTGGATGGAGATATTGGACTACAGCAATTATTACAGCACTTGTAATTGTAGTTACTAACGCATATGCAAAACCTAAATCATTTATGAAGGTAATACCAATACTGCTCGGATTTGGAGTAGGCTATATATATGGAATGGCAATAGGTATAGTTAATTTTAATCCTAATAGTAATCAATTTATATTTGCAAATACATATAACAAGGGAGGAATACCAAACATATTAGTTTTCCAAAGATATAAAGAGGTATGGGGATTCTGGAAAGATGGTTGGAGCGGTTTAGGAAATGGAGTTTTAGCAACAGCGATGTTGTCTATCGTACCGATCGCAGTGGTAACATTTATGGAACATTTAGGAGATATAAGTGCAAACTCAGTTGTTTGTCAGAAAGACTTCATGGTGGATCCAGGCTTACATAGAACAGTACTCGGAGATGGAATAGCAACAATGGCATCAGCACTGCTTGGTGGACCTGCAAACACAACATATGGTGAAAATACAGCAGTACTTGCAATAACTAAAAATTATAATCCGAAAAACATATTTATTGCTGCGGTGATGGCAATAAGTCTTGGTGTATTTACACCTTTTGCAGATTTCATAAGAGGAATTCCTTCAGCAGTAGTAGGTGGAGCGAGCTTGATACTGTTCGGAATGATAGCCGCAAATGGATTAAGAGCACTTGTAGATGCGAAAGTAAACTTCAGTAGTACGAAGAATATGATGGTAGTGTCAATAACACTTGCTTTAGGCTTAGGATTGGGAGCACTTTCATTGAGTGGAAAAAAAGTAGGCTTCAGTATCAAAGGTGGTGGATTCGTAGAGATTAGCTCACTTGCAATAGCAACGGTTGTAGCTGTAATATTGAATCTGATAATTCCATCAAAGAGAGGAAAAACACAAGAAGAAAAGGAATCAGAAGATAAACCATTATATACACTTGCTGGAAAGGTTATAGATGAAGAAAAAGACAAACAGTTGGAAGTATCAAATGATCAGACAGCAGAGCAACAGTCACTGCCAGAAAATGAACAGAAGGTTTTACCAGATGTAGAAAAAACTGTAGATGAAGTAGCTATAGAGGAAACCAAAGTTACAACAGACGATACAGTTGTAGAAGAAATAAAAGTGGAAGAAACAAACAAGAAGAAAAAAAGGAAGGAATAAAACATGAAGAAGTTTGATAATGTAACAATTTTTGATCATCCATTAATTAGACATAAAATAGCAATTTTAAGAGATGAGATGACAAGTATGAAAGAATTTAGAGAGCTTGTTGAAGAAATAACTACACTGATGGCGTACGAGTGTTTTAAAGATGTCCCAACAAAAAAAGTACAGGTAAAAACACCACTTGAAATTACTGAACAGACGATGGTTGCGGATAATGCTGTGTCGATCATTCCGATATTAAGAGCAGGATTGGGTATGGTAAATGGGGTGCATACATTGTTTCCAACAGCTAAAGTAGGGCACATAGGATTATATAGAGATGAGGAGACTCTTGAGCCTCATGAATATTACTGTAAGTTACCTGACGGAATACAGGACAGTGTGGCAATATTATTGGATCCAATGTTAGCAACTGGCGGTAGTGCTATTGCTGCAATAAAATTTTTAAAGGATAAAGGATGTAAAAATATAAGACTGATGAGTATTATTGGAGCACCTGAAGGAATTGAAAAAGTGGCCTTAAAGTATCCAGATGTAAGAATATATGTGTCTACACAGGATAGAGAGTTAAATGCGAATGGATATATTTTGCCAGGACTTGGGGATGCTGGCGATAGATTGTTTGGGACAAAATAGTTCGTTAAGAGCATGCGATGCATGCTCTTTTTATTTTCAGCTGAGGTTGACCAAACATATTGTCAGTACATAGACTGTAGATATTGAGAGTTGCATTGTCTGAAAGGACAAAGAAACAAATAACAATAGCAGGTGATTTATGATGCCGAGTAAAAAGAAGAAAATTGTACTAGCAATTATTTTATCATTATTGGCAATATTAATTATTATTGCAATAACACTTGGGGCATGTTTAGGTAAAAAATCCAAGAAGCCACAACAGGGGAAGAAGGAAACTCCCTTGGAATTTCCAAAGTATAATAAACCTATAAAAAAGGTAGTGGACAATGCCGATTATTATGTATCTACAGATGAAGGGAATGATGCGAATAGTGGAAGTAAAGCACAACCGTTTAAAACTATTAAACAGGCACAGGACACAGTAAGAAAAATAATTCGTGAGAATCCGGATTCAATTAATAAAGATATTACAATCGCAGTAATGGGTGGTAAATACAATATTAAACAACCGCTTTCATTCGGGAAACAGGATGTAATACCAAACGGGCATAGAGTTGTTTATACATCATATAATTCCAAAGAAGTAGTGATTGATGGAGCACTTAATTTAAAAGGATCGGATTTTCAGGAGTTATCAGCAGAAGATTCAGCAAGATTAACAGAAAACGCAAGGAGCCATGTAAAGGTAGTAAATCTTTTTTCTTTGGGAGTGACATCTGAGGAAATAGATAAATTGTATGCTATAGGTGGATTTTCTTAAGGAAGAAAATATGGAGAGAAATGGGGACATCCTGAAGCACTGGAAGTTTTTTTATGAAGATCAAAGGATGTCACTTGCAAGGTATCCAAATGAAGGTTATTCCAAGATAGGATCAATTGTTGATTATGGTGAAGCTGCCGAACATGTTGATGACATAATTAATTGGGGTGCAGTGGAATCTCCAAGACCTCCTAAATTTTTGGTTGACGATGAAATGAAAGACCATATGCAAAGATGGAAAAAACCAACAAGTGATTTAAATTCCATTTGGTCATATGGGTACTATTACTGGGACTGGGCAGATGCATCCACACCAGTTGCTGATTTTGATAGTACAAAAGGTCAGTTGAATGTTAAATATAGTTCTCCATACGGTATAAAAGAAGGACAAAATCATTATGTTTATAATGTCTTTGAAGAACTCGATAATGAAGGAGAATATTATCTTGATAGAGTAACCGGGAATTTATATGTATATTTTCCGGATGCTAAAAATAAAGAAGTTAAAGTCAGTGTTTCTTTATTAAAAAAGAGCATTATAAATGTCGATGAAAAGTCAAAGAATCTTACACTTGATGGAATGACAATAAAACATACTAGAGGTAACGGTATTGAAACTAAAGGAGACAATATTGTTATAAGCAACATGTATATAAAGAATGTATCTTCCCATGGAATGAGGGTGGAAGGGCACAATAACACAATTAGAGACAATGAAGCTACCAAAATAGGGAAGAGCGGTATTGTCGCTGGATATGAATTGAAATATGTAGAAGGTGATGTAACTAACGATATTAGATTTCATGGATTGAGAATGGAGAACAATGTAGTTAAAAACAATTACATACATTCATATGGAGAAATTCAAAAGACCTATAGTGCCGGAATATTCTTGTTAGGAGTGGGTAATAAGGCACAACATAATGAAATATTTGATGCACCGCATATGGGGATTTTTTATGCAGGGAATGAACACATAATTGAATATAACTATGTACATCATGTAGTTAAAGAATCATCGGATGCAGGTGCTATTTATTCTGGTAGAAATTTAAGTTACTTTGGGAATGTAATTAGATATAACGCTATAACGGATATTGGTAGTGGGAACTTCACCCCTAATGGTATATACTTTGACGACTGTTTGGCGGGACAGGTAGCATATGGCAATCTTTTAGCAAACATACCGGGGAGTGGATTTCTTATAGGCGGCGGAAGAGAACATAAGATATATGATAATCTCATAGTAAATGCAAAGATTTCAATCGAATATGATTCAAGAGCGTATGATGGCATTGACGGTGGTTGGTATAAAGATAATGTAAATAAACCAGACTCTAGACAATGGAAATTAATGAAAGATGCACAAAAGTTATATACTAACTGGCTTAACGATACTGAAAGCGTTGAGATCATGAAACGAAGTGAAGCGAAATATAGCAATATAATGAAAATGGTTGGATTCGATAAAAAGAAAGATGCCAATAGTGCGGCAACCCCAAACGGAGCGGTACATGGAAATATTGTGGTTTCTAAAGATGGCACAATAGGAAAAATTTCCAATGTTGTAAAAGAAAATGGAAGAGTTGAGGAGAATAAAACATATAAAATTTCAGAAGATAAAGTAGTTTCATCATTTATAGATTTGGCAAAAGGGAAGTATGCAATAAAAAAAGATAGTCTCATAGCAAGTGAAAATAAAAACTATAATTTTGTGCCATACAATAAGATAGGTCGGGTAAATGAAGAAGAATAAAAAAGGAAGAAATAATAAAGGTTTAAGAACCGATAGTGATTAGTATAAAAGGATAATGAAATTAAAAAATTTTAAATAAATTTGTTTGATTAATAAAATTGTAATTGATAATATTATATCGATATTTATTTATCAATTAAAAAAATAATGGAGAAGATATGGAAAGAGACTATGTTGTAAATAGTGAAGAAACCTTAAATAGGTTAGTTGACGAAGTCAGAGAAGCACAGAAAAAATTCTCGACCTATACGCAAGAGCAGGTTGATAAGATCTTTTTTGAAGCAGCGATGGCTGCAAACAAAATGAGAATACCTCTTGCAAAAATGGCAGTAGAAGAAACAGGTATGGGTGTAGTTGAGGATAAGGTAATTAAAAATCACTATGCAGCCGAATATATCTACAACAGATATAAACATGAAAAGACTTGTGGAATTCTAGAAGAAGACAAAGCATATGGAATAAAAAAGATAGCCGAGCCGATCGGAGTTATAGCAGCAGTTGTTCCAACAACCAATCCGACTTCAACAGCGATTTTCAAAGCATTACTTGCTTTGAAAACAAGAAATGGTCTCGTTTTTTCACCACATCCAAGAGCAAAGAAATGCACGATAGAGGCGGCAAAAATAGTTTTAAATGCAGCAATAAAGGCGGGAGCACCTGAAAATATTATTGCATGGATTGACGAACCAAGCGTTGCATTGTCAGCACAGTTAATGAAAGCGTCAGACTTGATTTTGGCAACAGGTGGTCCTGGAATGGTTAAGTCAGCATATAGTTCTGGTAAACCGGCAGTCGGTGTTGGTGCTGGAAATACACCTGCGATATTCCATTCAACAGCAGATATTAAATTGGCAGTTTCATCAGTACTCCATTCAAAGACATTTGATAACGGAATGATTTGTGCTAGTGAGCAATCAGTAATTGTTTTAAAAGATATATACAATGAAGTAAAAGAAGAATTTAAATATAGAGGAGCATATTTCTTAACTCCTGCAGAAACAGAAAAAGTCAGAAAGACAATTATTATAAATGGTGCACTTAATGCCAAAATAGTTGGACAGAAAGCATCTAAAATAGCTGAGCTTGCAGGATGTAAGGTGCCTGAGGATGCAAAGGTATTGATAGGAGAAGTACAAAGTGTTGATCTTGCTGAAGAATTTGCACATGAAAAATTAAGTCCTGTACTTGCTATGTATAAGGCTACAAATTTTGAAGATGCTGTAAGTAAAGCTGAGCAGCTAATTGCAGATGGCGGATATGGTCATACATCTTCATTATTTATAAATAAGGATACTCAAAAAGAAGCAATTGAAATGTGGCAAAAGAGAATGAAGACATGTAGATGCGTAATAAATATGCCATCATCGCAGGGTGGTATTGGAGATATTTACAATTTTAAATTAACACCTTCACTTACATTGGGATGTGGAAGTTGGGGCGGAAACTCAGTTTCAGAGAATGTAGGTGTAAAACATCTTATTAATATTAAAACAGTAGTTGAAAGGAGAGAAAATATGTTGTGGTTTAGAGCACCAGAAAAAGTATATTTAAAGAAAGGATGTTTGCCAGTAGCACTTAGTGAATTAAAGGATTATTACAATAAAAAGAGAGCATTTGTTGTTACAGATCAGTTCCTTTATCAAAATGGTTATACAAAAGCGATTACAGACAAGCTTGAGGAGATGGGAATAGAACATACCACATATTTTGATGTAGCACCAGATCCAACATTGGCATGTGCAATGGAAGGGGCAAAACAGATGGAAACATTTAAGCCTGATTGTATTATTGCTGTCGGCGGTGGTTCTGCAATGGATGCGGGTAAGATTATGTGGGTACTTTATGAACATCCAGAAGTAAACTTTTTAGATCTTGCGATGACATTTATTGATATCAGAAAAAGAGTGTATACATTCCCAAAAATGGGAGAGAAAGCATATTTTGTGGCAATTCCAACAACCGCAGGAACAGGGTCTGAAGTAACACCATTTGCCGTTATAACAGATGGTGAGAGTGGGGTTAAATATCCATTGGCAGACTACGAATTGATGCCAAATATGGCAATAGTAGATGCTGATATGATGATGAACGCACCTAAGGGATTAACATCAGCTTCAGGTATTGATGCAGTAACACACGCACTTGAAGCATATGCGTCAATGATGGCAACAGATTATACAGATGGCTTGGCAAAACAGGCATTAAAATTAATATTTGAATATTTACCAAGAGCATACAATGACGGACCAAATGATGCTGAGGCAAGAGAAAAAATGGCAAATGCAGCCTCTATGGCAGGTATGGCTTTTGCAAATGCATTCCTTGGAGTATGTCACTCAATGGCTCATAAACTTGGAGCATTTCATCATATTCCACATGGTATTGCCAATGCTTTAATGATAAATGAAGTTTTAAAATTCAATGCAAATGAAGTTCCTTCAAAGATGGGAACATTCCCTCAATATGATCATCCTCATACATTGGCAAGATATGCTGAAGTCGCAGAAAGCTTGGGATTGAAGGGTAAGACAGATGAAGAAAAATTTCAGTCTTTACTTAAGGCAATCGATAGTCTAAAATCAAAGATAGGTATAAAGAAAACTATCAAAGATTACGGAGTATCGGAGGATGCTTTCTTAGCCACATTAGATGAAATGACAGTACAGGCGTTTGATGATCAGTGCACCGGAGCAAACCCAAGATATCCATTAATGGAAGAAATCAAAAAAATGTATTTAACAGCTTATTATGGGGAAGAGGTTAAAAAATAAGGGGAAAGAATGAAAGATATTATTTATTCAACAAACAACAAACAGGTTTATAAAGATGGCAAGGGCAATGTTATAAAGCTCTTTTCAGAAAGTTTCACTAAGTCGGATGTTTTTAATGAGGCTTTAAACCAAGCGAGAGTTGAGGAAGCAGGAGTATGCGTTGCACCAATTAATGGAGTTTATCAGATTGATGGACAGCTCGCTATAGAAATGAAAGCCATTGAAGGAGAAGATTTAAAGTCTTTAATGGATAAGAATCCTGCAGATGTTGATAAATATCTTGAAGAGTTTGTTAGTTTGCAAATTGAAATGCAAAAACATACAGCTCCTAAACTTACTCAATTAAGAGTAAAAATGGATATGAAGATTCAAGAAGCGAAGATTGATGAAAGTGTAAAGTATGAACTTCAAACAAAATTGCATAGCATGCCGAAGCACAACAAATTGTGTCATGGAGATTTTAGACCAAGTAATGTTATTTATGGAAAAGATGGTAAAAAATATATAGTTGATTGGTCACATGCGACACAAGGCAATGCAAGTGCTGATGCTGCACGAACATATCTTATATTTAAACTTGATAAAAAGGATGAGATTGCAGAGAAGTACTTGAAGCTATTTTCATCAAAGACAAAAACACCTATTCAATATATTAAAGACTGGTTGCCTATTGTAGCCGCATCACAGTCTGTAAAAGGAAAATCTGAAGAACGAGAATTCTTGCTTGGTTGGTTGAATATAGTAGATATAAATTAACCGAGTATTTGAGAGTAGTGTTTGAGAGTAGTGTAATTTAGAATAGGCATGAAAAATATTTTTTAAAGTAGAATAATCCATTTTAACTGTGAGAATGATAGTTCTTTTTTTAGATTAATATAGATAATATGTTGTATTTAGTTAATATTGGTTCTATTGAATTTTAGAAGTTTAGCTCTTTGTTCATAATAAATATAGGGTTTGCTTGGTAAAAAGTTAAATAAAAATTTATTTGACAAGTAACGCTTAATATTCTAAACTGACTAGGCGTTGAATATCGCGGGGTAGAGAAGTGGTATCTCGTCGGGCTCATAACCCGGAGGTCGTTGGTTCAAATCCAGCCCCCGCAACCACAGGTCAAATTAAGTACTTGGCGGCGTAGCTTAGCTGGTTATAGCATCCGGTTCATACCCGGAAGGTCGTTGGTTCGAATCTGACCGCCGCTACCAAAAATTTGGCTCCATGGTCAAGCGGTTAAGACATCGCCCCTTCACGGCGATAACTCGGGTTCGAGTCCCGATGGAGTCACCAAAATGGAGGCTTAGCTCAGTTGGTTAGAGCACTTGCCTTACAAGCAAGGGGTCATAGGTTCGAGTCCTATAGCCTCTACCAAAATGGTGTTTTGTGTGTATTTTTAGCGGTAATATGTTTTAAAATCCTTATATGATTGAAAAAAATTCCTTAATGTTTTGATTAATTTTTTTGTAATTTGTATCTTCCATACAACAGTATTTAAATATAGAAGTAAGCAAAGGAAAATTGGCTAAAATTTATATAATTTCTATTTTATAACTAAGAATATAAGAGGTTATATTTTGCATATTAACATATCTGAATATACAATATATACAACTGAGAAAGGTGGAAAAACAAGAATGGATTTTAAACAAATTGAAGAAAAATGGCGTAAAAAGTGGGAAGACACAAAGCTATATAAATTTGATATTAACAGCAAAAAACCAAAGTTTTATGCATTAGAAATGTTCTCATATCCTTCTGGTGCTAAATTGCATGCAGGGCATTGGTATAATTACGGACCTGCTGATTCTTATGCGAGATTTAAAATGATGCAGGGATACAATGTTTTTCATCCAATGGGATTTGATGCTTTTGGTTTGCCAGCTGAAAATTATGCGATTAAAACTGGAATACATCCACAAGACAGCACAAGAAAAAATATTGAAACAATGGAAGAGCAACTTAAAAAAATAGGTGCTACATATGATTGGGATTATGAGATAAAGACATGTGAATCTGATTACTACAAATGGACTCAATGGATGTTTGTTCAGTTGTATAAAAAGGGATTGGCATATAGAAAAGAAGCTCCTGTGAATTGGTGTACATCGTGCAATACAGTATTAGCAAATGAACAAGTTCAGAATGGAGAATGTGAGAGATGTCATTCTATAGTTGAAAAAAGAAATCTCACTCAATGGTTTTTTAAAATAACAGATTATGCAGAGGAACTTTTAAAAGATCTTGATGCACTTGACTGGCCAGAGAAAACAAAGGCGATGCAGAAGTATTGGATAGGCAAAAGTGAAGGGGCAGAAGTTGATTTTAAGATTGAAAAGAGTGATAAAAAGGTTACAGTTTTCACAACTAGAGCTGATACATTATTTGGAGTTACATATGTAGTTTTGGCACCAGAAAATCCTATAGTTAAAGAAATAACTACAAAAGAGTATCAAAAGGAAGTAGATAAGTATATAAAGAATACTTTAAGAGTTTCAGAGATAGATAGAATGTCGGCAACACGAGAAAAGACAGGTGTACTAACAGGTGGATATGTTATCAATCCAGTAAATGGAGATAGAGTTCCTATTTTGGTTGCAGACTATGTAATAGGAACATATGGGACAGGAGCGGTAATGGGTGTTGCAGCTCATGATGATAGAGATTTTGATTTTGCAAAGAAATTAGGTATTGAAATCAAAAGAGTTATTAAGAATCCAAAAACAAATGATGACCTTCCATACTGTGAGGATGCAGGAATTTTATGTAATAGTGGGAAATATGATGGTTTAAATACTGCGTCAGCCCGAAAGGCTATAGTTAGTGATTTAGAAAAACAGGGAAATGGAAGACTTAAGATCAATTACCGTTTAAGAGATTGGTTGGTATCCAGACAAAGATATTGGGGAGCTCCAATCCCAGTAATTCACTGTGAGCATTGTGGAGAAGTTTTAGTTGAAGAATCCAATCTACCAGTGCTTTTGCCATACAACGTAAATTTCACTCCAGATGGAGAATCACCTTTGCAAAAATGTGATGAGTTTATGAATATAAAATGCCCAAAATGTGGCAGGGACGCAAAAAGAGATCCGGACACATTAGATACATTTGTATGCTCTAGTTGGTATTATTTACGATATACGGACAGCAAAAACGATAAAGCACCATTTGACACAAAAATAGTGGATCAATTGTTACCAGTAGATAAATATGTTGGTGGTGCAGAACACGCATGTATGCATTTGCTTTATGCAAGATTTTTCACAAAAGCATTGAGAGATATGGGATATATCCATTTTTCGGAGCCATTTAAATCATTAGTGCATCAGGGTATTATTTTGGGACCTGATGGACAAAAGATGTCAAAATCAAGAGGAAATGTTGTGTCTCCAGATGATGCAATATTAAAGTATGGCTCTGATGTATTTAGACTTTATCTTATGTTTGGATTTAATTATGTAGAGGGAGGACCATGGAGCGAAAGTGGACTTGATGGTATAGCAAAATTCCTTGAAAGGGTTGAAAGAATAGTGGAGAAAAGTAAGGAATATAATTACGAATCTGTCAATCTAACAAAAGACGAAAAGCAGCTTAACTATACAAGGAATAATACGATTAAGAGTGTAACTAATGATATGGAGAATTTCTCATTCAACACAGCAGTTGCAAGAATAATGGAATTAGTGAATGCATTATATTCATATGATTCATCAGTACAAAAGAAGCATATAATATTTAAAGATAGTATAAAAGATTTAATTTTATTGTTGGCTCCATTTGCATCACATAGAGCGGAGGAACTTTGGGAGATGATAGGAGGCAAGTACTCAGTGTTTAATCAGGGTTTCCCTATCATGGATGAAAAAGCTCTTGTCAAAGATGAAATAGAAATTGTTGTACAGATAAATGCTAAGATCAGAGGAAAATTAACAGTTGAACCTAATATGGATAGAGCAAAGCTTGAAAAACAGGCAATAGACCTTGTTAAGGATAAGATTGTTGGTGATATTAAAAAAGTGATTGTAGTACCTAATAAATTGGTTAACATTATAATTTAGAGAGGAAACATGTTAGACATAATACGCATAAGGAATAATAAGGAAGAAATAGAACAACTTTTAAAGAACAAAGGTTTTGAAATAGATTTTTCCAAGGTAATTAAACTTGATGATAAGAGAAAAGAAATAATTCAGGATGTTGAAAAACTTAAGGCACTAAGGAATAGTACATCAGCTTCAATTCCGAAACTTAAAAAGGAAGGGAAAGATGTAACTCCTATATTTGAGGAGATGAGGCAGCTTGGGGATAAAATTGTGCAGGACGATGAAAAGCTTAGTAAGGTACAGGAAGAAATCAATGCAATTTTATGTGTAATTCCAAATATTCCGGACAGTGATCTAAAATCGGGAGAAAAAGAAAACAATGAAGTTATAAGGGTTGTTAACTCTAAAAGAGAGTTTGATTTTAAAATAAGAGATCATGTAGAACTTGCAACGATGCACAATTTAATTGACTATGAAAGAGGTGTTAAGCTGTCAGGTAACGGATTTTGGATATATAGAGGAATGGGTGCCAGATTAGAATGGGCACTATTAAATTTCTTTATAGAAGAACATGTAAAAGATGGATATGAATTTATTCTTCCGCCACATCAGTTAAATTATTCTTGTGGATATGGAGCTGGACAGTTCCCGAAGTTTGCTGAAGAAGTGTATTGGTTGGACTGTGATGCAGAGAGAGAAAAAAATAGGTTTATGCTGCCTACAGCTGAAACCGCACTCGTTAATATGTATTCTAATGAAATTATAGAAGAATCAAAATTACCATTTAAGTTCTTTGCTTATACTCCTTGCTATAGAAAAGAAGCAGGAAGTGCGAGGAAAGAAGAAAGAGGAATGATAAGGGGACATCAGTTTAATAAGATCGAAATGGTGCAAATAACAACTCCGGGACAAAGCGATAAGGCATTTGAAGAGCTTGTAAAGAAGGCAAGTGACCTCGTTGAAAAACTGGGGCTACATTTCAGAGTTTCTAAATTGGCAGCAGGTGATTGTTCAGCATCTATGGCTAGGACATATGATATAGAGTTATATATACCATCAATGGGTATATATAAGGAATGCAGCTCGGTAAGCAATGCGAGAGATTATCAAGCTAGAAGAAATAATACAAAATATAGAAACAGCGAGACAAAGAAGCCGGAATTTGTACATACACTTAATGGTTCAGGATTAGCAACATCAAGATTAATACCAGCAATTCTTGAACAAAATCAGAATAAGGATGGTAGTGTAGTTATACCAGAAGTTTTAAGAAAATACCTTGGGGGAATCTCAGAAATTAAACTTTAGTAAAGAATTTTTAAAGTATTTCAACAAATTACTTTTTGGTGTCATTGCATTTTGTTCAAACTGCAATTTTAAAACAGAAGAACCTTATAAATATTACAAGGAACGTTGGATTATTGAGGAACACATTAGGATTGAAAAATTATCACTAAATGAGGGCGTAGAAAGAAAACATAACTTAAAATCAATACTAGGGGATGAGTTCTTTATACAACTATAAATGATTATTTACTCTAGGATTCTAAATGTCATAGAAGGCAATTCTCATTTGAAAGGTATGTCTATTAGAGGTCTCCTTAATGAACTAGCTAAAACTTACAAAACATTTTCTTTTGGTAAATGGATTATTAGTATTATGACGAAAAAGAAAATCGCTTTATTAACTGAATTGAATATTCACATATCGTGAGGATTGGGAAATTACTAATACCGATAATGAGTGCAATAATAAAAAAGATTAGAAAGTTGATTGATGAAAAGTAATAAATTTTTATTGAGAAGTCGTCATTTTATGGTATCATATTCGAAATGGGGTGAGCTATGGCTGTTAATTATAAAAAACTATGGAAGATATTGATTGATAAAAATATGACAAAATATGATTTGCATATTAAGAGTGGGATATCTACAAGTACAATCTCTAAAATGAGCAATGAAAAGTATGTTTCTTTAGAAGTTCTTGAAAGAATTTGCAATGTTTTAGATTGTGAAATTGGTGATATTGTTGAACTTGGAGAAAAAAATAATATATGAAATTTAAAGAAAAACGAGTTTTATCTCTATTTAGCGGTTGTGGTGGCATGGATATTGGACTTGAAGGTGGATTTACATGTTTAAAAGATTCAATTAACCAAAACATTCATTCGACATGGATTGAAGAAGATTATGGGAAGTGGGTAAAGACTAGCAAAACAGGATTTAAAACAGTTTTTGCCAATGATATAAGAGAAGATGCTAAAGCGGCTTGGGTATCATACTTTAATCAGAAATATAGCAATGCAAATGAAATTTATCATCTTGAAAGCATTGTGGATTTAGTAAAAAGACACAAGAATGGAGAACAAATTTTCCCCGAGAATATAGACATTGTTACTGGTGGGTTCCCTTGTCAAGATTTTTCTGTAGCAGGGAAAAGGCAAGGGTTCAACTCGTTGAAAAGCCATATAGGAGAAAAAATATCCTCAGAGGAAGCAAATGTTGAGAATAGAGGGCAATTGTATATATGGATGAAAGAGGTTGTAAGCATAGTTAAGCCTAAGGTGTTTATTGCTGAAAATGTGAAAGGTTTAGTTAGCTTAAAAGATGTTAAAGAAATAATTGAAAACGATTTTTCAAAGGCGGCTGATGGTGGATACTTAGTTATTCCCGCAAGAATTTTGCAAGCTGCTAATTATGGAGTGCCACAATCAAGGGAAAGAGTTTTTTTTTATGGTTTTAAAAGAAGTGCATTGACTAATGAAGCATTACAAAAACTAACTAATATCAGCAACCATAGAGATATGGACCCATATCCTATTCCTACACATAATTACAGCTTAAACACTGTTTCTTTGAATCCATTTGTTACTTCAGGTAAAGCAATTTGTGATTTAAAGGAACCAAATTTTACAAAAGATAACTCACAAAAAAAATATTCAAAAGCAAAGTTATCTAGAGGACAAGGAAATATTGAAATTAAATTAGATAATGTTTCTCCAACAATTAGATCGGAACATCACGGGAATATTGAATTTAGGAGATTAGACATTCAAAATGGTGGAAAATATATAGATGAAATAGAAAAGGGACTTGAGCAAAGAAGATTAACAATAAGAGAGTGTGCAAGGCTTCAAACTTTTCCTGATGATTATCAATTTATTTTGGAAAAGACAGATGAAAATATTGCTGTAAGTGCTAGTTCGGCATATAAGATAATAGGGAATGCAGTTCCTTGTGTTTTAGCATACAACATAGGTAAAACACTAAGCGAAAAATGGGATAAATACTTCAAAATAGAAACACACTAATCATCTGTTTCTTTTTTTATCATAGATTGTATTTTGGATTTAATAAGAGCCTTCTCTTCTTCGCTATATGCGTCATAGATTTCGAGAAAATCTAAAATAAATTTTCGAATGTTATTATTAAACCAAGGCTCAGATTTTTTAACTTTTTCACTATTCAAAAGTATGTCAATCCATCGTTTAGATAACACGCCTTGCCAATCATCAAGTAAAGCTAATTTATTTGTTAAAGAATCGTCTGGGGTATATATCAATTTGCTGTTTTCAATGGTTCTGTGCAGACTATTCCAAGAGAGGAGTTCTTTAAAAGAAACTTGTGGTCTAGGGCTTCTATCAGGAAACTGCATTTTAGAATTTATAGAATTTATGTATTGTCCTGTTACTACTTCAATGTCTTTTGATGTGTGTCTTACAAATATTACCCATTCATCAGGAATAATTTGTTGGATACTAGAACCCGTAATAGAATCGTTCTTTGTAGATTTAAGTTCTACAGTTTGATAGAAAGTAGAAGTATTACCTTTTATTTCTAAACATATGTCAGGATTAGTATAAGAAGCAGATTTACTTTCTTTTATTTTTTGTTTTAAGATTTCATCAATTTCATCGGGAAGAATAACTCGACTAATCTTATAATCTCTATATTCCTCTATTGAGTGAGTTTGGTCATCAATAAAAAGCTTACTAACTATTGGGTTGCTAGGTAACATGTTTAACTCATTTTCTATAGCAGATTTTAAATATTCTTTCAAGGGACGATCGGTATTTGCTTCGTCAGATTGAAAAGAGACAGTAAGTAAATTCTTTTTTTGTGAATTTAAAAATACTTCTAATTCAAGCATATAAAAATGCATAAAATAAGATTGGTTATTCATATCAAATTGTGCCTCAACATAAAATTCAACTTATATTATAACGCATAATTTAAACCGTCGGCTCTATGTGGTACAGTTAAATGAAGAAAAAAGAAAATCGCTTTATTATCTAAATTGAATATTCCTATAGCGTGAGAATCGTTTTTTTACTTCTAAAATACTTTTTACACAACAATTCTTACATTCCCAAAAATTTTATGGATTATTATAATAGTTGTAAAAAAAGAGACCCTTTGGGGTCTCTTTCAAATTACTCTAGGCGAGGTCCTTTAATTTTGGATATCCAGTATCAGGACCAGATGGACCGTAGAATTTAGGAATATCCCAAATGTTATTATCACGAGCTAATGGATTATTATTCAGTACTTCACCAGCTTTATTATTCTGGAAGTAGAGGTTATCATTAGTCTTTTTAGCATTTGAATTAAATAACGCATGACCGTTTATTTTGATATCTTTAAGATTTGCACCTTTTGAATCTTTTGCAAAATAGTCTTCACCGTTAACTTTAATAATGTTGAATTTATTATCTCCGCTTCCTTCAGAGCAAATGAATGATATATCGCTTGCTAATGAAGTGTCATCTTTGAAATCTTCATACCAGTCAAGTCCGAGTTCAAGTCGAGACATATCATAGTCTGTACCTTTTTTAGATTCAATCTCTGTTTTTAAATCAATTAAGAATTTGCGGTATCTAGCACGACCATATTTTAGCATATTGTCATTGTCATTTATGAGATCACGGTTTGCAGCAAAATATGAGAAACGAAGTCTTGTCGCATCTTCGGAAAGCTTAATGTTTATATTTCCATGTAAGTATACAGAAGATACAGTTGCGTCTTTATCAGTAAATTTTTGATATGTTGAATAGGCAACAGCACCAAAGTAAATGTCATTTTTAGAATTAATATTTGTTACTGTCAACTTTAAATCAATGCCAATAATATTGTTACGATTTTCACCTATAAAACCGCCTATTTTTAGTCCATCTGAATTATCAACTCTTATAGTAGTATCTGAGGACACAGTTTTGATTTCTCCGGAATTAATACCGACACCTCCACCGATGTAAGTTTTATCAGATCCTAAATTGGCAGTAGGGCTGTTAACAACCAATTCGAATTTATTTTTTACTTTTTCAATTTGTCCTTCATTTTCACCAGCAATACCACCAATTATACTTTCATTTACATTATCAAGGTTTTTAATTTTAATTTCTGTAGAATCACCAGTAATTGCAGAACCATAATTTCGAGCAACAATGCCACCAAATACAATTGATTTAGCACTTAATCCTACATTTGCAATGACAGAACAATCGCTTATTGTAGGTGTAGTAGTTGAATTCTTCGATGATATATATGCGATACCGCCAAATGCAACAGAAGTATCACTTATTAAATCTAGGTCATCGAATTTAACAGTACAGTTGATTATTTTTCCGTTATTTACATATGCAATTCCGGACACATAATTGTTATCAGTGTTAGTTGTATTGAATTTTGGGTTTAGAACATTAAGTTTGTTTATTTCACCTTCGTTATATCCAAACAAGCTATATGCTTTAGAATTATCATCTCCATCAAATCCTTTTAATTTGGCACTTGCACCAAATTCAATTGTTTTATTATTTCCATCAAATCTGCCCTTAAATGGAAAACTTGCATCTGAGAATAAAGCTTCTATTTCTCCAGTGAATGTTATATCGTTAGTTAATTTAATAATTGATTCTTGAAGTTGTTTCTTTTTTGCGTCATCATCTCCATTTTTTACATCTTTAATTTTTTTAACTAATGCATTATATTCATCCTCAGTTCCTATTTTTTCAACGCTAGAATATTTCGCATATAAAGTTACATTTTCTTTTAGAGGATCTCCATCAACATTACCATCTTTAAAATTGTATGGAATTTCGGTATATTTCTTTTCTTTGTTGCTATCTATATATTCTTTTTCATAGTACCAGTGGTGAACAACCTTATCACCAGGCAGATTAAACATTTCATCAGTGCGAGCAATGGCATCATATTCTTTTATTGTTTTTGAAGCAACAATTGTATCTCCTGTTTCTTTGTCTTTAAATTCTACGGTTATATCTGCAGCTTCTTTTCTCCATTTTGCGTGCAATTTATTTTCTTTTACATTCAAATATTTCCATTCACCTAGTAGAGAAACGGTGTTCGCAGCTTTTTTTGCCAAATCGCTCACTTGAATTTCTTTATCGTTTTCATCTTTAATATACCAATACAAAAATTTGTCACAGATGTTTGCAAATTCAGTTTCTTTTCCGGACTTTACTTTAGGAACACTGATTTTAGTGTCCTTGTTACCGTAATATATAGTTTGTTCTTTATCAACATCTACAAGATCTTTACCTATACCGGCATCCAATTGTAGTTTAAATTGTTGAGATTCAAATTTTGGAGATACTGTCATATTTTCTTTGATTTCATCTCCTTCCTTCAAAATGGTTAAAGTACTTTTACCAGTTATTCTCCAACCTTTGAAGTCATATCCGATTTTGCTTTTTTGTGGAAGATAAATAAGGTTACTGTTATTATCTTTATTGACATCTTTATGTTTTTCGTCAAAAGTAAATTTTGCGCCAGATTTACGTTTGATCTTTAAATCAGATGTTCCATCCTCATATTTGATGGTTATCTCATAAATATTTGTTTCGCTATCTTTCCCAGGTGTTTTGTTCTTGTTTTTGGTACATCCGGCAAGAGCTACAACTAATAAAGAAACGATTAATAATACGAGTAATTTATATAATTTTTTCGTCATTCTAAACTCCTATCTGCTAAGCATATAGATATAATATATATAATATATTTATCAATTACCAACTTAATCACCAATAATTTTGATTAAATTTGAATTTTAAATATTAGGTTCATGATGTAGAGCCCCGCAAGAGCGGCAAAAAGAGTTGGAATTGTTACAATAGTTCCCACCCTAATAAATTCACTAAAAGAAAGCTTAAAATGCTTATGTCTTATTGTACTACGCCACATCGTTGCATTCATTGCTGAGACTGGAGTAAGAAGTGAGCCGATATTAGACCCTATGATTGTTGCAAAAATTGCAAGAATCAAGAAAGAGGAATTTAGGTTTTTAAGCATGTTAGTGAAAAGAAGGCTCATCGCAATATTGTTTAACAAGTTAGAAAAAACAACCGACAGAAATCCAGAAGTAAAAATAGTATTTTTGTTATTAAATATAGTAGAGAAGTCATGGGTGACGCCAGCATTTTCCAATCCTAAAACAATAAGAAACATTGAAAGAAGGAAAGGAATAAGATGCCACGGCATTCGCCTTAAAGTTTTTCGTATTTTTTTTAAAGATTGTTTTTTTGCTAAAAAACAAATTGTTCCAGATACAAATACAAATAAGAATGATGTTAATGAAACAATCCACATTGGAAATTTTGTAAATTGAGAGATAATTAATAAAAAAGTGCATATTGATATTCCGGTTACACCAATTATGAGAGCTGGAAGATTAAGAATTTTCACATTCATAGGTGAAAATGAAAGTGGTTGTTTTAGTCGTTTTCTAAAAATTAAATATAATATCGATAGTGATGTTGCAGAAGCAAAAATCGTAGGTATTGTCATCATTCCTAAATAATTTATGAAATTGATTCCAAATGTAGTGGCGATGTAGTTATTTGTTATGTTTCCTATAAGTGAAAACATGCTCCAGGTATTTGCTGAAACAAATTCTACAAATAGAAAGGGTTTTGGATCAATTTCTGTGTTCTTGGCGAAGTAACATATAAAAGGAGTAAATGTGAGAATAACAGTAGCGTTGTTTGTAAGAACAGTAAGAAAGGCAACTATAAAATATAAAATGAAAAACATTTGAACTTGAGTTAGCCCATTTTTTCTAAGTGCCTTCACAGCTATCAATCTAAAAAAACCAGTTTGATCTAAGAATATAGACATACCTGATAGCGAAATAAAGATTATTAGTATGAATAAGGGATTCATGCTGGAGTTTGTCACTCTACTGTGAAACATATTGAAAGGCACAGCTTTTGTTAAAAAAAGAGTGATCCCGGAAAAAAATGGGACTAGCCAATATAAGTGCAGTTTAAATTTTTTTATATGTACATTTAAGTTAAATATCATGCAAATTATTGTGCTGATACAAGACACAACAAGAGCAGATATCGCTAAGCACTTCATGATATTAATTGTATCCTAAAAAACGGGCGAATTCCATATCAAAATTAGTCAAAAACCATATAAATCCATATATAATATTGATAGATTAGTCCGATTAGATATGCTAAAAATAAAAAGCTATGAAAAGACATATTGTATTGAGATACTGTATAGCTTATGTTACAAATAGATTCAAAAAATCGAATTTTAAAGCAATTGGATATATGAAAAAAGCAGTATTTAATTGCAAAATTGAGTTTGGTATGTTAAACTAAAACCACTTTTATGGAGATTTACCCAAGTGGTCGAAGGGGCTCCCCTGCTAAGGGAGTAGTACGGTAACACGTAGCTAGGGTTCAAATCCCTAAATCTCCGCCACCGCCAAGAAATCGCTAGCCGACAATATCAATATTAGCTCAAATATCGCCCTTGTGTGCCTAAGCTTTCGTGATTTTGATGTTAAGATACGTAATATCCACGCTGAGATACTACCCCTAAATGCGAGAAAAAGATTGTGTGGGGAAAATAAAATATGGACATCGGTTAGTTTTTAATTTTGGATTTTTAACTATCTATTTTTACTTTCACACACAAATACTTACACAATCCGGCAGTCGTTCTTATTTAAACTCTCTCTCGTATAACTTCAAATAATTTGCTGTGAATTCTCTGTACCAATCTTCGGCAAAAAAATTTCCTTTATATAATTGTAAAGTTTTATAAATGGCTTCAATAAAGTCTTTGGAGTCATTAAAAATAGAGGGCTTATAGTTTTTAAAAGCAGAGTTTGGTCGTATATTGTATATCATGCCTCTTTTTACTTGGGTTTTTAATGGATACATGGCTGAACTTCCGGAAATTTCCCATATTTTTTTAAGCCAAATATCTTCAATTGTAATCTTACCGCTGTTGTCCATTTCATAACCAAAAATAATATAATCAGCAAACAACCTATAAGGTTTTGTTTTTAAGGAATCACAATATGACTCAAAATTAGCGATGTCAAAGGCTGGACTTTTACAATAATGAAATGCTTTAACTTCGAGTAGATTTTCTTCATTACTTTTAGAAAGGTAAAAATCAGGGAACTCTTGAGTGTTCAATGGTTCTCTAAAATATATATTTTCTTTTATAAAATATTGTTTTAGCCAAGATTGCAATGTAACACCAACCGTATCAGTTGTGTTTAATATTACCCCTATATCAGCAAGATTAAATGTAATATAGCCATTTGTACTTTTCCAATCTATGTTATTTAATTTATTAAAAATTTTGTTAGCACTTAATATATTCATAATTAAGCCCCTTTTCAGTCATTAAATGATGTTATTATAACATATCTTGCAAGCTTTTCTATAAAAAAGCGTTCGGTCTTGGTATATTTGAATTTATAGCATTGTTTTTTCAAGTTATATATGTTATATTTCTGAAGAAAGGAGATATAAAAATGATTGGAGGAAGAAGAATTAATTCAGGGAGAAAATCTTTGCCTTCTCATAAAAAAAGACAAGCAACAACAATATATTTAACAGAAGAAGAACAGAAGGTTATAGATAGGCTTATTCCTATGGGATCATTTTCAAATAAGTGTTCAACCCTACTAAAATTTAGTGTACGGGAGTATTCCAAAAAATTAAATACGAGCGTTACATTTATTGACTTGTTTGCAGGAATGGGCGGTATCCGAATAGGTTTTGAAAATGCTCTAAATCAAATGGGTATAAAAACAGAATGTGTTTTTACTTCTGAAATAAAAAAACACGCAATAGAAGTATATCAAAATAATTTTCCCAAGGAACATATTTATGGAGATATCACTAAAATTGATGTTGATGATATGCCGAATTTTGATTTTTTGTTAGCAGGATTTCCGTGCCAACCATTTTCATCGGCTGGCAATAGATTAGGTTTTAAAGATACTAGAGGGACATTGTTTTTCGAGATAGAAAGGATACTAAGAAGTAAAAGTCCCTATGGTTTTTTGCTAGAAAATGTTGAAGGATTGATTAACCATGACAATGGAACAACATTGAATACTATGTTGCATATATTGAGGGGAATAGGGTATAAGGTTAGCTATAAATTGATTGACTCTATAGATTTTGGGTTGCCACAAAGTAGAAAGAGAGTGTATATAGTCGGCACAAAAGATATTGAGATTAATCTAGATAATTTCGAAGTGAAACACAAGAATTTTAATGAAATACAAGAACACGGTAAAGAAGTTGTAAAAAGTGATTTTACTAAAAAATTGCTGTCGCATTATTCGTCAGATGAATTATATGGGAAATCAATCAAAGACAAAAGAGGCGGATCCGACAATATTCATTCTTGGGACATAGAAATAAAAGGAGAAGTAACAAATGAGCAAAAGAATTTGTTGAGCTTACTATTAAGAGAAAGAAGAAAAAAAATGTGGGCTGAAGAAATTGGAATTAAATGGATGGATGGAATGCCTTTAACTCTTTCTCAGATTAGAACCTTTTATAATCACAAAGCTCTTGAAGAAATGTTAGACGATTTAGTTAGTAAAAAATATTTAGTATTAGAGCATCCTAAAAAGATAGTTAATAACAAAAGAGAATATGATCTTACAAAGCCAAAAGGATACAATATCGTAACAGGAAAACTATCTTTTGAGTTTTCTAAAATATTAGATCCAAGAAGTTATGCTCCAACCCTTGTTGCTACAGATGTTGAAAAATTAGGAGTTATAGATCAGGGTGGAATAAGAAGATTAACATTGAGAGAGGGGTTAAGACTATTTGGATTTCCAGAAACATACAATATAGAATTTCTTAAATATAGAAACGGAATGGACTTGCTTGGGAATACTGTTTGCATACCTGTAATTCAAAACATATCAATTAGGATCGGTGAAATTATAAAAGATAAGCTAAATAAATATAAAGCAAATTAGGACTATATGTAGTTGAAAAGGTTTGATTTATGTGCAAAGTAAAAACAAAAGGAGATAGCAGAAATGTTATCTCTTTTTCTATATTCAAAACCTAAAGGGATATAAATTTCAGCCATATATAGAACCCTGAGCAAATAGGTTTTAACAGATGTAAAAAACAAATACAAAAACTTCTTTATATGGCAAAAGCAATCCTTTTAAAAACTCAACACAACAACATACATC
>CAUUJG010000002.1:0-103783 GCA_963545485.1 uncultured Clostridia bacterium
TATAAATAGTGATTTATTGGGGACAGCAAATTAAAGTGGGGAATTAATATCCCTAAATATATCTGTTTTTATGGATATTATTACAAGCTAATTAGTCTTAAAATAGCTATATATTCATTTGCATTACATGATTGTATTTTTACGAATCTAATCAAAGTCTTTTATCTAATTATTTATTTTCTTCTATCAGTTGCATGAAAGCATTCTGACATTGTGAAATGACTTAAAATTGATTTCAATTTCTTTATGATACTTTTACGCAATTCAATACAAAAATTCTCCAATTTAATGATAGTTGAATTTTCCCACATGAAAGATAGCTATTTGAAAATTTATTTAAATAAATTAATGCATCAAAAAACTATTCGCCATTTTCCACATAGGTCGCCTATGGTACATCTATATCGTTAAACTTATTTTAAATAAAATGCCATAATTCACTACAATAACTTATTGTTAACTGTGCTTTTTATTTTCTAACCAAAACATTTGTTGGGGCTCTCATATTATTTATAAAGTATTCAATTTCGCCTTTATCTAATAATCTTGCTATACATTCTCTAAAAGTTCTTCACGCATTACACGAATATCCTAGATTTCTGTGTAGTTCGTTGGAATTGCCATATTTACTCCAAGCTTACGACTTACTTACGACTAATTATGTGTTTGATTCTATTAATTATAACTACTATCTCATATTTAAACCTGGATATAGTTAACGCTGTCGAAATAATAAAATAGACTTTTATTTTTTTCAATAACACCCTTGATATTGTTGGAAATTATTTAATATGTGTCTATAAGCAAATTAACTATGCCTAATCCACTTATCGATACCATTTAAATTGAATATCTCAAATTCGTCTACAAGTCGAAGCCCCCAGAAATAATTAATTATAAATGTTCACGCACCTTCATAAGTGTATATCCCAACAAATTTTGTCCTTTCCATTTTGTTCTATCAATCCTATTAGGATCTTTCATTGATAGTCCAACTCCCCAAATTAAGTCTTTTACCGCACATTCCGCTAATATTGCTCCGCCAGTAGATCTAAGTTTATCTTTTAAAGCTTCATTCTGTGTGAATTTTGCCAAAACTCCTTCATAAACAACGATCTGCCTAATACCGTTCCATATATGCTCATCATAATTTAATACTTGTCTTCCAAGTGCCTTTATTTCAGCGACATCGTCGGCGGAAAATATTTTTGTTGCTACTGTTTCGTCCCCAAAGCAAATCGCCTTATGATACATCATAAATTGTTCCACTGATGAAAAAGTAATTTTATCCACTTCAAATGGTGATATATACCAATTGCTTAAATAACCATTTTCTTCATTTGGATTGTGAAAACAAATAACACTCATCGTTCTTCTCCAACTTTTTGCACCGCTAAGTCAAGTTCCAAATCGTGTAACCCGTAGTACGCTTTTTTCAAAAAATCAATTGGAACTTTTTTCAACACCTCTGAACTCGGGATATTGTAATACCACTGATAATAAGCATAAAATTCACCAATCCAATCAGGCATAAAGCCGTCAAGTGCCTTGCCGGACTTCAAAATATAATGTTCTGTTCCGATAAAATAGTCCCACAACTCTTTTGCACTCATGGTATTGACATAAGCTTTCGCTTCATCAATACTTTTTCTTGTTTTGCTTTGCATATAGGTCTTAATAAAGTCCTCAGTATCCTTATCGGAAAAATTTTGTGCAACGAAGTCAAAAAGCTTACCCTGATTTTCCACTACATCATTTAAATAATCTTTGTAATACGCTCTCATAATAATCAATCCTTAAAAAGCGTACTAAACACATTACTTACATGATTAGCTTCTGAATCAACAAGCTTTCTCATTTTCTGTCTTGCAGTAATATCACGCTGGTTATACTTTTCGTTAAACTCAGCATACTGAACTGCTATTAAGCCATCCTCTAATTCGTGCAGCTTAGAATAAGCAAGCTCGGACTTAATGCAATACTGAATACCCAAATCACCCAAAGAAAGCAATTCTTCAAGAATTTCTATCTATATTGTCTCTTACAAATTCCTTTGCAATATAGAAATAAGAAGCATTTGCTCGCCATCCTCTGATAACATCATAATATTTTGTATCTATACCGTATTTTTCTATAAACTTCTTTGAAAGTATGCGATAACGCTTAGAATCGGCAGCATCTCTATGTTTCATCAATTCAGCAAGCCAACTCAAAACGCCTTTATCTTGAAAATCCAAAATTTTAAGCTCTGCAGTATCAAGTTGATACTTGTGAACCCATCCGTTTTCCTCATTCGGTCTACAAACTGCCCATTCTTTGGCAAGATCTATACTTTCGGTTAAATAAAACCCTTGTCCATAAGCGTGCTCTTTTTCGCCCTCGCCGTATGTCGGTGCTACGATTTTCTCAGAAGTACCATGAAATAAGATTAATTTATCCATTTTCGCATTTTCTCATAACTAAACATCTTTTTAAATATCTTGATGCAAGTTCTTGCTTCTTCATTCCTCTTCTTCATATTCTCCAACTGTATCTAACAATTTAATCAAATCACTTCGCAAATATCTAATTGCATAAAAGAGTGCTGCATTTTTTGTCTTATTAATTATCTCCTCTCTACTTCCTTCAAAATATTTTTCGAAACTGACTATATAGTCATCCGACCCTATTCCTATACAAACCTTACCAACTTTATTTCCATCGTGTGACTCAGGTCCTGCAACTCCAGTTGTTGAAATGCCTAATATATGTTCATCGATACATAATCCCTTAACCATATCATTTGCAACTTCTTTAGATACTAACGAATGATTTTTTATTATTTCCTCTGAAACTCCCAACCGCTTAATTTTAGAATTTTTGTTATAACAAACAATTCCTTCATAAAAAAACTCTGATGCTCCTGGAATGCGTGTAACCGAATGTGCTATTGCCCCTCCAGTGATACTTTCGGCTGTAGACAACATCTTACCGTTAATTTTAAGTAGCTTAAAAAGGAAACCTTCTAGTGTTTCATTTCCAATACAATAAAGATAATCTTCAAATGTCTGAAGAACTTCAGACATCAATATTCTATCATTATCATCAACTTCAAAGACGATCTTTGCATCAAGATATAATTCGGTTACTTTAAAATTTTTAATTTGTAGTTCGGATAACTTATCCTTAATTGTTTCTCCATCCAATCCGAAAATCTTTATTGTACTTTTCATTTCTCACTTAAATACTTCTTTATTTTTGATTACATAATGAAACCCAGATACTAGTGCTAATATTGCCGCTACATAAAATATTATATGCGATATCGGTCCCAATATATATGCATAATGTATATTTGAATTATGCTTCATAATCGCATTTGCAATTTCAATATCAAAATGACAGAATACCAATCCCGAAACTGAAATATTTAAAAATATTGTCTTTAACTTACCTAAAAGATCGGCACTCAATACTATACCTTTTTTTGCCGCTATTGCTCTAAATATTCCTATAGCAAGTTCTCTTGTAAAAATAAAGCCTGTCAATATCGCAACGACCAATGAGCTATATGGATATATTTCAAAATATGTCCCTTTACCATTTGAAAATGTGATATATAAACAAAGCATAATCAACACAACTATCTTATCTGCAAGTGGATCAAGAAACTTTCCCAATTCTGAAACTGTACCTGTTTTTCTGGCTATATGTCCGTCTATAAAATCTGTCGTACATAAAAGAATAAATAAAATTGCCGCTAATACTGTAAAGGCTATTTTAAGCTCAAACTTTTCCCATAATACCATCGCAAGAATATAAAAAATCATCGTAGGTATAATTGCAAAAATTCTTGTTATTGTTATTTTTGTTGCTGCCGTAATTTTTTCCATCTACTGCTCCCGAGCTATCACATGACCATATATATGATATGTATCCGCTTTATCAACTAATATGTTATACCTTTCACCCACATTCAAACAAATATTAGATGTAAAATATGTTGCCGTATCTATCCCCGGAATCTGAAATTCCGTGTGTCCAATAAACATATTATTTGTATAATCTATATCATCATACCGTACGGTCACCACATGTCCTATATACTCTTTATTATTTTCATACATTATTTCATCTTGTATTTTTCTTATTTCCCTAAGTCTTCTTTTTTTTATACTCTCATTTATATGTCCTTTCATGCGGTCCGCTGGAGTTCCTTCTTCTCTTGAATATGCAAAAAATCCCGCATGCTCAATTTTATAAGTTTTTATAAAATCTTTAAGTTCATTAAAATCTTCTTCACTCTCATTTGGAAATCCAACAATAAATGAACTTCTTATTTTGATCCCTTTCTGTTTAAGTTTTGATATAAGGGCTATATATTCTTCCTTTGTTTGATGCCTATTCATCAGCTTTAATATCTTATTGGAGGCATGCTGAAATGGTATATCAATATACTTTGATATCGTTTGTGACTCTGCAATATATTCTATTAATTCATCGTTTACTTTTTCTGGATACATATACAAAAGCTGGATTAAATCAAATCCTATCTTTTCTAATCTCTTCAACAAATCGATAAGTTTATTTTCTTTATATAGATCTTCACCATATCTAGAAACATCTTGAGCAACCAGCATAATTTCCTTTACTCCACAATCAAAAAGCTGTTCTGCTTCTTTTACAAGATCCTGAATAGGATGTGAATAGTATCTTCCTCTTATAGAAGGTATTATGCAATATGTACAATGGTTATCACATCCATCCCCCACTTTTAAATATGCGTAATGTGGTGGGGTTGTTAGAATTCTATCTGGTGTAAAAGTATCTTTATGTTTTAAATCTTCAATGTAGCGGCTTTGAGAAATACAACTTAAAATTTCATTAATTTTGTCATATTGATTTGTCCCCAAAACTGCAGATATTTCAGGAATCTCATGATGAAGTATATCCCCATACCTTGCACTTAAACATCCTGTAACTATAATCTTCTTATTTTTAAAAGATGCGACATTTAAAATTTCATCTATGCTTTCCTGTTTAGCGTCATGAATAAATGCACAAGTATTTATTATAACAATATCTGCATCTTCAATTGTTCCAACTATACTATTTGACGAACTAGCGATTCTCGCCAGCATCTTTTCAGTATCTACCCTATTTTTATCACAACCTAAACTTATTACTCCGACCTTACTCATTTCTGGTTGCGTTATATAACTCATCTATTTCTTCTGGAGTCATTGAAACAATATATTTACCTGGCTCAATTTCTTCCAAAAACCCTCCATCCAGCATCTCATCATAAAGATTTGCTGCACGATTGAACCCAACATTTAATTTTCTCTGTATCTTACTTTTGCTTACAGCTCCACCATCTATTGCACACATCTTAAGTGCTTCAAAAAGTTTTTCATTATCTCTACCTCGTCCACCAGAATAGCTTTCAGTTTCAGGCTTTTCTTCTTCCTCTTTAAATATCGCATCTTGGACCGATTGATCAAAATAACTTTCATTATGCTCTTTAAGATGATCGACAATACTGCGTACTTCATCAGTTGAAACAAATGGGTTTTGTAATCTCTCAAGATTCTGCTGTTTAGGATTTAAGTATAAAAGATCTCCATTACCTAATAAATCTTCAGCACCTACTTGATCTATTATTGTTCTACTATCAGCACCGCTGGATACTCTGAATACTATTCTTGAAGGCAAATTGTTTTTAATAGTTCCGCTTACAACATCAACTGACGGTCTTTGAGTTGCAAGTATCAAGTGTATACCAGCAGCTCTTGCAAGTCGGGCTATTTTATTAATTGCTTCTTCAACTACCTTCTTTCCTACAGACAATAGCTCTGCCAATTCATCAACAACTATAACAATTCTTGGAAGTTTTTCAACTCCATTTTCTTCATGTCTACGATTATAATCATCAAGATCTCTAACTTGATAAGTTTGGAATAATTTAACACGCCTATCCATTTCCTGCACTGCCCAATTTAAAGCCTTATATGCTTTTTCAACTTCGCATACAATGTCGTCAGTTAGCAAATGCGGTATTCCTGAATATACTGAAAATTCAACTCGCTTAGGATCTATGAGAATCAATCTCAAATCCTCTGGGGATGATTTGTATAGAAGACTTACAATTATTGAATTAAGACAACAACTCTTCCCTGCACCTGTTGCTCCAGCTATTAATAAATGTGGCGTCTGACTTACTATCCCGAACTTATTTCTACCATATATATCAACTCCGATAGGAAAAACATCAGTTTGTTGATAATCCCAAAATTCTTTTGACCACAACATTTCACTAAGTCTAACCATTCTTCTATGCTTATTAGGAATCTCAATACCTACTGCATTCTTTCCAGGTATAGGAGCAAGTATCCTTACATTATCAACTTCCATTTGCATTGCAAGATCCTGGGCATATGAGTTAATAGTACTTACACTCTTTCCTGCCGGCATAGTTACATTTAATTCAAATAATGTGAATGTCGGACCTTCCTGATATTTTATTAAAGATGCTTTAACATTAAACCTTTCAAGACATCTAATTAACGACATAGTCATTTCACCATAATCAACATTCTGTCTCTGTCTTTCATCAGGCTTTACAAGAAGATTTTTAGGTAACGAAACAAATCTCTTTCTCTTTCTAACTGGTTCTGCTATAGGTTCGCTATTTTGCTTTTGTACTGGTTGTTTTTCTATAACTGTCTTCTGAGATACTGGTTGCTTCTTCTTTTCCATTCTTGCAAGAATTTCATCTAAAGATGTCTGTTTAAAATCTTCATCTATATTCTTCTTTTCTTCATTAAGATCAAATGAATTATATATTCTGTCTTCTTTTACTTTATTCACATATCCTTCAGTGATTTTTGTACTTTCAAATGCTGCCGGCACTGTTCCAAATGCTCCAAGATCATCAAGAGTTTTTCCATTATATTCATCACTGACATCTGATGTTAATTCAACTTTTTTCTTTTTCCTTTCACTTATTGTCTCATCTATTCTATTTGTCACACTGTTCTTGTTCTTTACTTTATTTTTATTAAAAAATTTATTAAATTGGCTAAAACTGTCATCTGGTTCAACAACTTCTGACTGCCATTCATCCGCTGTCATAGCATCTAAACTTTCTGCTTTTTCGTATGCTTCGGCAACCACATCAGCTGGTGCCATATATTCTCCTTTATATCTCATCGCCTCTTCTGCTTTAATTGAATCAAGACTCAGCTTTACTTTTTTCCTTCCTTTTCCATCAATTACAACTTCTTCTTTTATGTCAGCAAGAGACATCTTAGATGAATTGCTATCAACATTGCCATTTTCAGTATTAAATTCATTCGGCACATCAGTAACATATCCACCATTGTTAATACCAAGGTTTTGAAATCCTTTCATCGGATTTATTGCAACCCTTAAATTTCTCAATTCTTCATCTGAAACTTTCTTAGAATATAAAACCTGTTTCGCCATCTCTTTGGCAGATAAAATCTGTCCTTCTCTCATTGGAGTATATCCTGCCGCTCCTTGGGTTGGCTTAGAAGGTTTTACTTGTCCTGATGTTTTTATAGGTATGAACTTTAAGCTGTCCTGACCAAATACTGTTAATGCGGGTTCCCTATAGCCTCCGATTTTATGCCCATTTGGATTCATTTTAATTCTTCTAAAATTTGAAAACCCAAGCTTCTTCTGTTCTCTTCTTGAGAGATCGGGAATCTCATATGTCGTATTAGCTGATATAGCAGGAAATATCAAAAAGAAAATTAACAGCAACCCCACTGCTGCTGTTAAAATTAAACCTCCACCCGGAGTAACTACTTTCATTACCCAGTAAGAACTTACACTATATAACAGTCCGCCAGCTGTATTTGTATTTTCGTATGTAAGTTTTAAATATTCTTGAAATGTTTTACTGTTAAAAAAATGCACACTAGATGTCCAAATATGAAGTGCATAAATTATTGCAGCAAAAATTGTTGTAGTTAAAACAAGAAATGAAAAACTTTTTTTAAATTTCAAATTTGACATTATAATAATTGAAATTACCAAACCAATTATAAGGTATGAATATGCGGCAATACCAAGTCCACCGAGCAATCCTCTATACACAATTTGCCCAACTCCACCGAATGCCTTAAAAGTACATAACAAACAAAATGCACAAAAAATGGCAATCAAAACTCCGAACATTATTTTTTGTACTGATGCTTTTGTGGATTTTGACTGTGCCGTACCCTTTGTGCCCTTCAATTTTTAACCTCTAATTTATAATATATTAATTATATTAGTAATATTGAATGTAAAACAAGCAAAGAACAAAAAAATAGATTTTCAATAATTATAAGCAATGATTGGTGTTTTAAAGATTTTTACCGTTTTTAGTATTTCTAATCCGTTATGTTTTGATTTCTATCAATTACTTCGGAAACAGTCTTGAAGTTCATTTTACAAAATTCAGATAACTTATCAGGATAATTTTTTATTAATTTTATCAAATCCTTTTTTACCGAATCAGATACGCCAAGGTGTAGTGGAAAACCTGCTTTTCTACTCAATATCGACATGTTTTTAAGGTACTCTGCTCTTGCTATTATAGACGCTGCTGCAACACCTAAATACTTTTCAGCTTTAGGATATAATTTTATATTAACATTCGGACAAACTTCCCTTAGTCGTGATATGAGTTTAGGAGAATTATCAAACTTATCAATTACAGCATTCATGCATCCAGTTCGTTCAGAAATATTTTTTATAGCACTACCATGCATATATGCCATGCTACATGCGGTATTGTTTTCTTCTTTATTAAAAGTATTGTTGAACTCTTTAACTGGAACTGAAATAATCGAATAATATTTTTTGTCTATCGAATCATATATCTGCTGTGCCATATATAAATTAAGTTTGTCTGTATTTGCCTTACAATCTTTTACTTTTATCTTTTTTAATATAGATTCAGTTTCTTTATTGACGCACATTCCTGCAATTACTGTAGGACCAAATAAATCTCCCTTACCAGATTCATCAGTTCCAATATATTCTTTAAATCCAATTTCATAATTGCTTTCATCTGTATCAATATTCTCTTTTGTAATATTTACTAAATTAAATCTATCTACGAGAATTTTGCATGCATTACTTTGAACTTTGGAAAAAATAATACTAGATAATATATTTTGTTTCTGATATAGCGTTATCACTCCACTGGGGTCAATTTTAAATTGATATCCGTACATGATTGATTTTTCATCAGATATAAAATACCCGGCTATTTCAAGTATCGATGGAATTGTATCTGTAACTTCCTGAAAACTATATTGTTTGCTAGGCTTATATGTCCCCTTAACTATCATATATCGATACTGTATAAATTCTTGATTTCGTCTGTTATTTTTTCAAAGATATTTTCTATTTCTTTTAGAGTGCTTTCCTCAATATATTTGCTTCTTCCGATAAGTTCCTTACTGTTTATCGCCAATATATCTTCAATGTCAACATTGTTATCTATTGCCTTTAAAGCCTCTCTATGGAACTGAAGTATAAGTTTAATCATCATGTCTTGCTTTTTCAATGATGCAAATGTATCGACCTCATGAAATGCATTTTGATGTAAATAATCTTCTCTAATTGATTTTGCTGTTTCCATTATCAGCCTATCTCTCGCAGACAAAGCATCAATTCCAACAAGTCTAACTATTTCATTTAATTTTGCCTCTTCCTGCAATATTCTCATTGCTTCCGTTCTATTTTCAACCCATTCATCTGATATGTTTCTTTCATACCATTTTGATAGATTATTTTGATACAAAGAATAACTTATCAACCAATCAATAGCTGGAAAATGTCTCCTATATGCAAGTGTGGATGATAGCCCCCAGAAAACTTTAACTATTCTCAATGTGGCTTGTGATACGGGTTCTGACAAGTCTCCTCCTGGTGGAGATACCGCTCCTATTGCCGTAATGGATCCTTTTTTATTTTGTCCAAGTATTTTAACCGTACCTGCTCTTTCATAAAACTCTGCTAGCCTTGAGCCCAAATATGCCGGATACCCTTCTTCACCAGGCATCTCTTCAAGACGACCACTCATTTCTCTCAATGCTTCAGCCCACCTTGATGTTGAATCAGCCATTATGGCAACAGAATATCCCATATCTCTAAAGTATTCCGCAATTGTTATACCTGTATATATTGAGGCTTCACGAGCTGCAACAGGCATGTCTGATGTATTCGCAATCAATACCGTCCTTTTCATTAAAGGTTGTCCACTCTTAGGATCAATTAATTGTGGAAATTCATTAAGAACATCTGTCATCTCATTTCCACGCTCACCACAACCAATATATACAATGATGTCTGCATCTGCCCACTTTGCAAGCTGATGTTGCACTATTGTCTTCCCACTTCCAAAAGGACCAGGAACAGCAGCAACACCACCTTTGGCTATTGGGAAGAATGTATCTATGACTCTTTGACCTGTTAACATCGGTGTATCTGGAGTTAGTTTTTCTTTATATGGTCTTCCAATACGAACGGGCCATTTCTGTATCATATTTAAATTATGAACTTTGTTCCCGTCTGAAATTTTTGCTATAGTTTGTTCTATTGTGTATTCACCATCTTTAATTTCTTTTACTTCCCCTTCAATACCATTTGGTACAAGTATCTTACAAACAATTAATTCATTTTCTTGAACTTCACCAAGCACACAACCGGCTGAAACTTTATCTCCCTTTTTAGCCTTAGCTTTAAAGAAATATTTCTTTTTTCTATCTAATGAATTTACATGTACGCCTCTGCCAATTCTTTCTCCTGATGTCTCCAACAATTTATTTAAAGGTCTTTGAATTCCATCAAATATAGAACCTATGAGCCCTGGTCCAAGTTCTACGGATAAAGGTTCTCCTGTTGTATATACTTCTTCATCGCATCCTATCATACTTGTATCTTCATAAACCTGTATTGATGCTTTATCTCCTCTCAATTCTATTATTTCGCCTATCAATTTTTGTTTAGAGACTTCAACAACATCATACATTTTGCAATCTTTCATTCCTTCTGCAACTATTAATGGCCCTGATACTTTAATTATTTTTCCTATACTCATTTTATCCTCAACTGATATTTATACTTGTTCCAATCGCTTTCTCAATATTCTTATTTATTTCATCCATTGCATAACCGTTCTCATTGTCCGCTGATGGCAAAACAAGTATAATCGGATATGGCTTTGCTTTATACCTTGATATGAGAGAATCAACTTCCTTTGCTATGTCTTCTTCTATTAGAATAATACTATATTCTCTCGCCAATATTTTAACTTTCTCATTAGCATCTACACTGCCACTCACTTTTACACAGTGTACCCCAAAAGTATTAAATGGAAGAATCGCATCTGTATTTCCAACTATAGCTATATTTTTTCTTTCCATTCCACTACTCCTATCTCTATATATTAAAGACTTTATTTACAACATCATTGACTTGTTCTAATTTGAGTACTGATGTATCTTTAAACTTTTTTAAACAATACATTAAATTAACAAGTTTCAATATTATTTTCTGCTTATAATAAAAGACTATGATCGGACATTCCGTTTCATATTCAAATTTCATTTCAGACCAATATTTTAAAGCGAATATATCAAGATTTATTTCATTGCTGAATATATCATTACTGTTTTCTACACTATTAACGAATTCTCCAAAAAAAATATCTTTGTATATTTCATCTGAAGTTTTACTATATATTGTCGCAATATCTATTTTTTTTCTATTAAAGCTAATATAATATCTTCCGAATTCATCTGCTGACAGTCCAAGAAGCTTACATCGTACAAGTGTATTTAGATTTACAAGTTCAATATACTTTTCAAAAAATTTTTTAATTCGCTTATTGCTAATCCTTAAAATTTCCTTATACATCCAGCGATCTATAATTTCATCATATTGTGAAACTCTAAAGCTATCCTTTACTTTTTCTCTTTCTATTTCCTCAATAGCTGAAACCATATATTCACTTATGAGACTTTTATCCAATGTATTTACACATGTTTTAATATGTTCTCTTGTATATAATCCATCCTGAATATTTTCCTTCAACTCGTTAGATGTATATTTTGATTTAATCGCAGTCTTAAGATTCTTATAATCTTCTTGAATTATGAATGGATCTAATACTTGTCCTACATTATTATTCTTTAAAACACTTAATGCTGCCTTTTCACTATGTTCTCTATATTCATCAATACTGATAAAAGTTGTTCCATTTTTATCATTCAAAATTGAAATAATATCATTTTCATCAGTCGCCTTAATTAATTTTTCAAAATCTGACCTATCAAGCATTTTGCTTTCATTAGCTTTAATTCTGGCATTTTGAAAAATAAAATCTTTCATTTATACAACCCTTTGAGTATTTCGCTTTCCATTTCTTTTTTAAGACTTTCAAGCTCCGTTTCAATATTGAAATCTAATACTGTGCTTTTGCGATCTATTATTATTCCTGCAATATTGCTATTACATTCTGATGATAATGAAACTTTAATTCCTTTCTTTTTGGCAATTTCATCAATGTCTTTCTTAAGAATAATACCTTTTTCTTTTTCGGACAAAATAACTACATCTCCATCTCGCAATGCATCAAGATCTTTTAATGCAATTTTCTTATATTCTGTTTTTGGAAGCTTTAATATTTTATCAAGAGCAAGATCAAAAATTTTATTTATCAGCTCACGCTTTTTATGTAACTCAATTTTACTAATTTCTAACTCTACGATGACATCGGCAACATCATTCATCGCTTTAGCAGTGTTAGATGCTCTATCTTCACCTCTATTGCGATATACTTCAATTTTTTTGTCTGTTTCTATTGCAATTTCATCAGCTTTTTCTTGTTGTGCATCTATGAACGACTGAGCTTTTTTTTCAGCGTCACCTATTATTCGGTTTATAATGTTTTCTAATGCCATGATTTAGATCTTTGGAATAAGTATTGCCAACAAAGAAATCAATAATGCTAAAATTGCATATGTCTCAACCATAATACAAAATGTAATAGCCTTACCACTTTCTTCAGGTCGTTTACCAACCATCATAATACCTGATATTGCTACTTTAGCTTGATATATAGCACTTATAAATCCAACAATCGCTATTGGCAAACATGCAAAGAATAAAAGCAGTCCTTGTTGTATTGATAGCAATGAAGCTGTTCCAAATAGCTTAATTTTAGAAAATAATAAGAATGCCGTTACAAGACCATATATTCCCTGTGAACCAGGCAAAACTTGTAAAAGCAAAACTTTTGAATATTTATCAGGAGATTCTGCCGTTACTCCCGCAGCTGCTTTACCAGCCAACCCCGTACCTATTGCAGAACCTATTCCGCAAAATGCTGCTGCTATAGCTGCCCCAAGTATTGCTATTGCTGTTCCTGTTGTAATTGTCATACTTCCGTTACCTCCGTAAATCTATGTATGTATATTTTTTTTCACTTCCAAAAGGCTTGAACAGATGTCCGCCACCTTCATAAAATTTACCAAAAAACTCTATGTACTGCAATCTGCTATTGTGCACAAATGCTCCCAATGTTGAAAGTCCTATATTGAATCCATGTCCTATCACAAATATAGGTGCTGCAACAATATATCCTACTGCGATAAGATTTCCTCCAGCTCCAGCTATTCCACCAAATATTTCAATTATTACTGCACATATTTGGTTAACAACCATTGCTATAACTCCACCAGCAAGTCCTAATCCAAATAATCTCGCATACGAAAGAATATCAGATAAAAAATTAATTCCACCGTAAAGCTGCCCGAAGCCTCCAAAAATACCAAGTATCTTCTTTGCTCCTTTCTTTCCGTACATGCCAGAAAGAAAAATAGATACCACTCCCGCTAAAGTCACAGCATATCCAATATATTTAACATATTTTGCATTGCTGTTTTTTATAAATAATGCTGCAACTGCAACAATTCCTAATCCTAAAAAGATTATGTACCACACAACAACACTTGAAAATATCTCAAAATACTTTTTATCTTTACCAAGTTTTATAGCTTTTAAAAGCATCCCAAACATTAACTGTATAAACCCTAGACCCAATGATATCCCTAAGACAAATAAAGGACCATTCCCTTCCGTAGGATTGAATACGGCAATTCTTGCATTATTAAACCATTTTGATACCGGTAACCCGAAATATCCACCAAATATCATTCCCCATATAATTGTAGATATTCCGCCCATTCCAATAATCAACAATAACTGACCCTTTCCCTTTCTTGGTTTCTTTATCAAATATATTGTAAAAGCTGCGATAGTTAAAATAAGCCCATACATTGCATCTGACACCATCATCCCAAAGAATAGGAAATAAAAAAATGCCATATAGGGATTAGGATCAAGATCCTTAGCATATTTTGGTGCAGAATATAAATTTGTTACATATTCATAAGGTTCAACTATTTTGCTAGACTTTACAAGGGTCGGTACATCATCATTCTCTGTTACCTCATCTAGAAAATACAAGTTTTCTTCCGGTAATTCAGACAACATCTCAATAACTTTATCTTCACATTCTTTTGGATAATACCCTACCAATACGAAGCTCTTTTTTGTTGTTGCAAACTCATCAAGAGCCTTGTTCCTCATTGTTTCTGTGTAATAAAAATCATAAAGAATTTTTAAATTCTTTACATGACTTCTTTTATTTAAAATTTCATATATAATCTTTTCAATTGCCTGTGTCGATTCTTTAATTATCTTCTCTGAATCATATATAACCTTAGCTGGTGTCTCAATAATATCTTCGTTACATGGTATATACTCTAAAGCATTCAACTTTTCTATAAGCTGTTCTTTATCTTCCTTTAGGGACACTGCAACAAAGACCAAATCATTCCCAACTTTCACAGTTTCCACATGAAATTTTTCAGAATTGTTTATTTCCTGTATAGCTGTAGATTTTGAAAGACTAACATAACCTAAAATAACAGCTGTATTTTGTGTATCTTTTATCTCGCTGAGTGGCATATTAATTTCTTTATACCTCTCAAATTTTTTTATAATCTCTCCAGCCTGTTCTTTAGTTTTCTTTAATTCCTCTTTTTGTTTAAACAGTGTCTGAATTTCTTCAACTTCATTTAGCAACTCAACTTCATGAGTTGTTATACTTTCAAAATCTCCTATTGAAATTATGTTTTCTTCATCTATGTGCTTATATATTTTTTCGTCAATATCTTTAAAGTTTTTTATCGTTACTTTTGCTTCATTTTTAACCTGACGAATACTTTCTAATGCAAAATCTATCGACTGCATCTTTGATGTAATTCCAGCTGTGCGTTGCTGATTATCTAATCTTTTTGTATTTGAGATTTCTTCTGTTGATACGACTTCAACAAGTCGAGTTCTATTAAAATTTCTAAAAAGCTTATGTCGTACTGACTTATGTCCTATTAAGGTCAGCTTCTTCATCTCAAGTATCATTGTTTAGCTCCTATTGATAAATCTCTCCACTACCTTATTTGCATAAGCATCTATTTTAAGAAGATTTTCCTGATACCTATTTTCAGCCTTTACTTTTGCTTCTTCAATCTTATATTCTTTTGATTTTTCCAACTGAACTTCCAATTCTCTTTCATCACTTTCGGCTTTTGTTTTAATCGTTTTTATGTTGCTTTTAATTCGCTGATCTGCCTGTTTTTCAGCATTTAAAACTATTTCACGCCCTTTTAAATATGATTCCTGCATAATCTGTTCAGCTTTATCTTCTGCAGCTTTAATATCTTTAATTATTTCATCTATCATTTATATCTCACCTAACTTAATACAACACACATACCGATATTATTCGATAAATGATTAACAAATTTATGTTGGTTTCAGCGTATTCTGGCATTTAATGCCATAAAGCTTATTTAAAGTTTTTATTCTCAATATCGGAAATAATATTAATACGCTTCAAATGCTTGCCTCCAAGGAACTCTGCATTAAACCAAGCTTTAATAATATCTTCCGCTATTGCTGGCGTCACTACTCTTGAGCCCAACGCTATAATGTTAGCATTGTTGTGCTCTTTTGTCATTCTCGCCATATATGTATCTGTAACGACAGCACATCTTATTCCCTTAACTTTATTAGCCGCAATTGATATTCCTATCCCTGTTCCACACATAAGTATACCCGCATCAGCTTTGCCAGATGCTACAAGTATAGCTACCTTTTCACCATATAGCGGATAATCCACACTTTCGTGTGAATCTGTTCCGCAATCTATAATTTCTACATTAAGACCAGTTAAAACTTTCTCAACTGTGTCCTTGAGATCAATCCCAGCATGATCACATCCAATTGCTATTTTCATATTAACCTATTCTCCTTTTTTTATTACTTACAAGTACTGCAGTTACAGTTACAGATATGATCAAAACTGATAACAAGACCGCTCCAACAGTTATTCCTACAAGCATTGCTTTTTTGCCTGACATCCCCGGTTTTGTTATTACAAAATATTCAACATCAACATCTTCAAATACTAGATATTTGCCTTCTTTCTTAACTTTAACTTCCTTCAATATACCGTTACTATATGTATATACTTTATTACCTGGTTTCAAGTCAGCTTTTATCTTATATCTTAATTTTTCAGTATCTGCTTTAGCTATTCCGTTTTTAACCTCTACTCTATAGACTTTTTTAGCTACATTGTTTATATCATTATTTTCAAACATCTTGTTAATCATATTATATGCACTACTACCTTCAACATCTCCTTCTTTAGCAAGCTGTTTTACAATAAAGTCTGATGCAAGCATTGAATCTCCTTTTGCTGTAACCGTGTCACCATTTGCAGATTTTATTTCTTTCGTATAAAGTTCAAGCACATAATCTTTTATTGCAAATGGATATATCTGACCGTTTATTTTATATACTACATCAAAGTTGTTCTGCTTAATTTCTTTATCATCATCAGAAACAAATCCAAAATAATATTTACCTGCTGTATTTACTTCAGTTCTCCTCATCTTAGTCTTATCTTTATTTGCTCTATAATATATAAGATTGATAGTGCTAAGCTTGTCCATATCATCAATGTTTTCAATACTATAATCAACATATGTATTCTTACCACTAACAAAGTCTGATTTCTGTATAAGCTCGCCAGTATATTGGTCATATATGAAATCTCCATTTAAATTTGCAAACACTCTGATCTTACTTATCTTAAATCTATACTCAATATCTGCACTAAAGAAATTCCTTTCAAAGAATGCTCTCTTGTCTTCCTTAGGTTGATATTTAACAACATAATTTCCAGATCCTGTTTCAAAATCTTTTACATACTCTCCAGATGCTATGTCATATTTCATAAATGTTGTATCAAAATATTCATTCTTAACAGTTCCATTGAAATCGTTTTCAAATTGAAGCTCATTACCACTAAGTGTGAGTGCACTCATATTGTATTTATACTCTCTATTCATTTCAGCATGCGTATACTGCAACCTAACTTTCTTTACTCTTATTTTTGGAGCTTTCAAACCTTCTGTCGGATTATTAAGAAGTTTAATTGGTTTGTAGGTATATCCATTAGCATCATTAAATTTTCTTATCAATGTTATTTCTACTTCATAGTTACCTACTTCAAGAGGTGCGTTTCCATCAATCGTAACTTCTTCTTTATGATCCCCTTCAACTCTCATAAATCTATATGTGATCTCATCACTTTCGCCAGCTTTTAAAGGAGCTTCTTCAAGATTCAACAATTTTTTTGCCTGATTTGTTCCATCAAAATAATACTCCATATCCTTATGTGGTCTAAGTTTTAATGTTGCTTGGGTTACAGTCAATCTTCCCTGTCCTTCCCAATATTTCCTGTCTTTAATCTTCACCTCATAATTATCTGAAACGAGATTTTCAAATTCAGAAGGGAATAATGGTTGATACATTTCACCGTCCATTAAATCTTCAACATATCTAGGTCTATCATTCAATTCTTCATATGAATTGTCTTTTTTATACTTCACAAATTTGATTTTCTTTTTTAACTCTTTATATTTTGCTCCAAATACTTTTTCAGCATTATCAGCACTTGTAAATCCGTTATTATCACTGACATCTTCTTTTGAAGCAAACTGAAGTGATATGTCAAAATCCCAATTTCCTGAAGCGTATTCATATGTATAACTTCCAATAGGTGCAACATGAAGAACTCCCTTAACGATTTCTATCTTACCCTCATTAGTACCATTTGCATATTCAACTTTTGTATTCGCTCTCAATATATCATCTGTGAATACTTCCATCTTATATACTGCATGACTTCCAACTGCACTCTTTCCTGCACTAACTGTTGTTGATAGAATGTTTATTCCTCTTATTTCTCCCCACATCTGTACATATGTACCACTGTCACTCTGAGTTGTGTTTTCTCCATCTATATCAAATCTGTCTGAAACATTTGGCTCTGAGAATTTATCTTTATAGTCACTATATTTCATGTAGAGCTTTTTACCTATTTTTTTCAACTCAACCTCAGTATCAACTTTAAGGTAATATTTATTTTTTAAATCTTCAGACTGTAACGAATGATTATACTGAATCGTCAAATCAGCACCACGAACTATAACCTGTACTTGTTTAATATATCCTTTGAGAGTAAATGCTTTTTCTGGGAATTTATAGTTTTTACTTAACTGATTTACTGTCCCATTAAATGCTGCAGTAACTTCAATTTCACTCTCTCCAACTACACTATTCTTAAATACTGCGGTAAAGTTAATATCTGAATCATCCCATACATCAGTACTCTGCAAATGTGGTGTTTCAATTTCATAATCTGTTTTATATACGGCATTGCAATCCGTCTTGTTATCAAAATACTTGTATAACGCTGTTTTTTCAGAATCATACATAGGACTATCTGTTTTGATTTTCCCTTCTAAAACTATTTCTTTCTTAGTTATTTTACCAATCGCATCTGCATATGATACTGGCAAGATATCAATAGCATCAGAAATATTTTCAGAAGGTTTCAAGAGATAACCATCATTTCCATTTAACACATATTCTGCCAATACCTTATCTTTATGATCCGCTTCATTGTATTTTGATTTAAGAAGGAATTTAACAGCTTTCTTTAATAAATAATATTTATCTCCATTTTTTTCAAGATAAGGAATGTCTGATGATGTGTTGTCTATGTAAGCGATTGTATAATTAACAGCTCCGTTCTTTCTTGTGAGTTTTGGATTAAACACATAACCTTGTTTTGCAATTGCATTATTTGCACTATCATTCTCTACATTTGGATCAACATAGGCTGCAGTATTAACTTCAACATCATAATCATCTTTATCAGGATCATTATCAATAAATCCTCTAATATTATATTTATATTGCCCATCAGCACTTCTTGCTTTTACTTTTGCTGATCCTGTATATTCTAGTTCTCTAATTTCAAAATTATCAATATAAAGCGGTGCTGGCAACAACTTAGCTTTAGTTCTGAAAGCACCTTCTGAATGCACTCCGTCAAACTTAAATGTCTCACTTCCCTCTCCTATACTTAACTGATAATTCTTTTTATAATCTTCTGTTTCATCAAGATTCTTAAGACCTAAAACTTTCACAGCAACATCAACTTCTATTATGTCACCGTCACTATTTCTCTTAACTCCTTTTTCCTTATAAACAGCGACTAATTCAAGTTTAAGTTTATCTTTTTCAGAATCAACAATCGCACTGCTATCCTTATATTCAACTTCTGCATTTATTCTTCCGTATTCATTATATCCGTCAAACATTCTTTCTTTACCTTGTAGAGCAGATTCGTCAAATGCAATTATTCTTCTTTTCAATATCAATTGATTCAAATATTCTACATTATTAACTGTCTTCTCTCCTTCCGATAAATCAACATCACTTACTTTGCCATTTGCTGTATATGAATCACCACTTAAATCATATGTATTTGAACCGAACAATTCGTAGTTTTTCATAAAGTTCGCATAATCATTATCTATTTGTCTTATGACCATTTTTCTGATAATAAAGTGATGATATGTTTCTTTATCCTCGCTATCAAACTGCACATTCTTGTCCTTAATGCCGTTTCTTGTTAGAACAAATGTTCTATCTTCTTCAACATCTATTCTAATTTTTGCCAATTCTCTTAAGAGTTCAGCATTAAGTTCTCTATCACTTTCTGCTAAAACTTTTCCGGTTATATATGCCGAATATTTTTTATCAACATCAAAATCTCTCTTTGACAGCGTATAACTAATTTCATCTGTCCCGTTATATTGAACTCGATCTCTGAAAATTATTTCTGGCTTCAATTGAGCTTTTGTTATAGTTATCTTTTTATTTGCAAAATGTTTATTAAATGCTTCTATATCAACATCAAAGTTCTTCGGATCGCTTAATTGTACTCCTTCTATAGAAATATTATGTTCTCCAACATCTTTACCATCCGCAACAGCATCAAAATACATTTTCAAATTTTTATATATTCCACCACTTGCAAAAATTCCTTTTGCATAGTCTACATTTACATCTACTTTTGTTGTCGCATCATACCTTCTAGTTGAAATTTGATTTTCATCTTTGTTACCTTCAACAATATATGAAAGATCCGTAGGCTTTATTAATCTCTTAACTATTTCACCTAAAATATTTCTAACTGTTACGACCCACCTATTACCAACATTTTCAACATCAATATCATCATCTCCAGCTTCTTTTACAAGATTTATTGCTGAAGCATCAATATTTGAGAATCTGAATTTAAGTTCTGTTAAAGATTTCTTTTCGCCAACCTTTACATCATCAAAATCCGTCTCACTAAGTACTTCAATATCAAAATGTTTCATCTGCTTTTGAATCATATGAACATCGCTACTGTGTACTTTCTTAGTACCGTCGTACTGTTTCTCAACTTTTATTATTGATTTACCGATTGTTAAAGTATCAAGATTTTCGATCTCAACATTGGACTTTCTGAACACATCCGACGATGTTACTTCGTTTGATCCTCTATACAATACATAGTTATATGCTTTTTCTCCTTTCAAAGATACATATTTGAAAAGTATATCTTTTTGTCCCTTTTCTCCAGATGGGTTATCAGTACCTACCTCAACATATGTTGCTTCTGCTGCATACAAATATGCTTCACCAGCTTTTACCAATTCAAGATTATAAATTGATTCTGCAGGGAAATTTATTTCATAAAGCGGCGAACTATCAAATGGTTTGTTTCTCCCTATAAACTGACTGTCCTCTATAATTAATTTCTTTCTGGCTATTTTTAGTACTGTTTCTTTCCTAAGAACTGCTTTATAGTTTTTATTTGAAAGTACAAATTCTTCTATAACATCAACTATATATTTATTGTCTCTATTATATATATTTCCGTTTTCATCAGTTATATCATCGTATTTTGTTACCGGTGCTGTGCTTCCATTTATTCTTCTTCCAAGTTTTCCAGCATTTACTGTTAAAGGTAATCCATCCTTATCTTGAAATTCTTCGTGTGAAATACCATACACGCTATCATCTTCTCCATACTCTTTAGTATCTTTTACCAATGTTACATTTATATCAAGTTCTTTCTGATTAATTGACACTGTAAATGGATCACATTCAACTTCATGTGGAATACCATTAATCTTAAGAGTTGCATTTGTTGGGGTTACTTTATAATTTCCAACATCTTTATTGTCAAGGCTCTCAATATCCCAATTAAGTTCAACTTCATCTGTATCTTGTAAATCTACACCATCAAGCATAAATTTATCTCTTAGATACTTAATATCAATATGGTCTCCATATGTATATTCAAGTTTCGCCGTATTTTTAACGATGACTTTTTCGCCAATAACCTTTACTCTAAACTTTTCACTTCCTTGTAATTCGACATCAAAGTTCTTTGAAACTTCATCTGTCATTTGTAATTCATACTCATATTCTCTATCAGTGCCAGATAATGTTGCATCATATTTAACTTTCAATATTCCAGCGAGTTGTGAATGATATTGTTCGTTATCTAATGTGTATTCAACATTTATACCTTTAATAAGATCTTCTGTTATATTTTCTTCCTTTCTTACTTTAATTTCCTGATCTGCCTGAGGAGTTATTTTAATTTTTCTCTTTTTAATTTCAAACTTGTTTCCGTCTACTTTAATCTTAACTATATAATTACTATCAACATCAAATATCGCCGTATATGATTTATATCCATATTTACCAACATTTTCACCTGCATCTCTTGTAAGTAAATTTGCCCCATCTTTGCCTTTATAGATATGATTTGCTGCATCTACTTCTTCAATATTTTTAATGATATCTGTGATATTATCATGACCTTCGATTTTAAAATTAACAACTGGATCTTTATCACCGTATGTCTTGCTTGCTTCTTCTGGTTGTACCAATATCTCTGCTGGCTTTACTGCTAAGTAACCTTCTACAAATGTAATATTGTAATTAGGGTGTTCAAATCTAGCATCTTCTATTATTTTATATGTTCCTACCGTTAGATCTAAAATGGCTGTCGTTGTTTCAAGTTTAAGAGTTCCCTGCATACCACTTATTTCTCCAGTATTTGTGAAACTCTCGTTATCTTCTTCAACTAGATTTTCAATCTTATATACATTCTTATTGTCGCCTAAATTAAAGTCTTCTTTATATTTTTTAGCCAAATTGTCCTTAACTGATACTGTAATATTACGCTTTGTGATCACATAATCATATTCATTCTTATCTATTATATATCCATTTTTATACTTTTCTTCTGTTGCATGTTCTTGATCGATATGCAACTTATATGTTCCAACGCCAGGTGCTCCAACAACCTCAATGTCATCTTTTTTAAAATATGCAATCTTCTCTGAAATCTTGAAAAGATTCTGTAATCTTTCTAGTTCTTCTTCATCTTCTTCTTCAATCTGTGTTTGAATTTTTAAATTTTTACCTGCATACTCCTCTGAGAAAGATAAAAGTTTATATTTCACAATTCTCTTGTACTCATATTTAAATGTTATTGTATTTGCTTCATTACCAACACCAGGTGCTCCTTCTGTTAGTTTCTTGTTTTCATCTGACCCATTCATGGTGTAATTAAATGATGTTGCAGCTAATCCTGAAATATCCGATGACACAACAGCATCAGAAGCAAATGCATTATCTTTTTTATGTTCTTCTTTCTGTTCAAGCAGCAATGTGTCAATTGTTCCAGCTCCTACACCAAAAATACTTGTAACCTTATTAGATGCAAATACTGATGGCAATGTATATGAAACTTTGATTATTTCTCCCCTTCTTGCCTCGTTTACTTCCTCATCTTCAGAATTTTTAAACACCATTTCAGGTTTATATGTATCTGTTTCATTCATTCCAGCTCTGTAGAATAAACTTTTCAATATATATTTTGTAGGATCTGCCTTGATATACAATTTATAGAGCGAACTGAAATTTCCAGCCTGATCCTTAACCCAGTAATAAAGAGTTCTTCTGCCGTAACTATCGTCGCCAAGATCTAATTGAGCCTTCACAGTCATATCATCATTGACATTTGAACCTTTTAATCTTGATACACGCCCAAAATACGAATTAACATCTGAATCTGAGATGTTTTTATAGTTGTCATCGAATGTTTGCACACCATTAGTTGCAACCTGTTCTTTCGTAGTTGCTAAATAAAAAGTTACATCTTTATATCTGCTACTACCAAGCTCATCTGGATCTCCAGCGTTAAATATAATTTCCTTAAGCCAATCAGCAGTATACCATTTGGCTGAATTATACTCTTCAGATACCATATTTTCTTCATCGTTATAAGTAATTTTACCAGGTGCAGTTCTATCTACTCTAATACTTATATCATGTTGTGGAGCTGTTCCCCATTCTTCATTCGTATACCACACTGGCTGTGAATGTTCATCATCAAGACCTATATATGTGTTATAATTCGTTTTGAAATCTACATTATCATATTTGTTTGCGACATTTTTTACATCGCCATATGTCATTTTTAGAATCGTGTATTCACCATCTACTGAAATGTTATATTTGATTCTATCTACCGTTACAGAATCAACATCAAGATTTTCCTGAGTTTCACCAAAACTGACTACTTTTGTAATTTTATTATTTTTAAAGAAAACTTTTACCTCACCCTCTTCATGTTGATACCACAAATAGTTACCTGACATATTTCTCTTAATTTTTGCCTCGAGAACAACTTTTTCGTTGTACCATTTATCATTATCACTCTTCTGTATTTCTGTATTGGATTCACCATAATATTTTTTAATCTGTGTCTCAGGTTTTATACTATCTGCTTTAAAATAAAATGTTTTTACAGACTCTGCCATAGCTCCAGCGAGACTTACTGTAAATAATTTAATTTTATAAATTCCTGGCTTATTTGTATCTCCAGAAGATTTCACCGGCTCATAATCTCCCAAGTAACCAGTATTTAACTTATATACCAACTTAGAAAGATCACCATATGCCATAGGCATCTTATCTTTCAAATCAGACATTGTAAGATTTTCACCATCAGATGTAAATGTTCCACCTTCATCAACTCTATACAGAGAATAGAAATACATATTGTATTGTGTATCTTTTAATCCTGCATCAACATCAAATGCTGAATTACCATGTATCCACGCTTTTAATTTTGAAAGGTCCGTTGTAAATTCATTTGTTTCTTCTGTAACATTAACAGGATCAACTACATTTTCAACAATACCTGCAATATTAAACTTCAATTTCATCTGTGCGTTGCATTTATCAAAAACTCTAAATTCTAAAGAAGTATTTTTATAAAAATACACATTACCTTTTACTTGATGATTACTTATTTTCTGATATTTTACTTTTGCAATTAGTTCAGTACCGTCAAGAATATCTTTTTCACCAGTAGCTCCATCAGACAATGCCGCTAAATTTATTTCATCCTCACCAAAAGCCAATTTCCCGAGCCCCGATGCTAAGCCGTGCGAAGCCGAATCAGTGCCCAACTTGGCACCTTCATTTTGGAAATTAACAGAATCAACAAAACTGAAATTTGCCCATTTATATATGTCATTTACTCCATCATGAGCTATCTTATCTTTTGTAAAAGATTTCATATCCACTGTAGTATTTCCGCCGTCATTAAAATCTAATTTGTCCAAATGCTTTTCTAAATCTTCTCTGATTTTTGGATATTGAGCTGAAATATTGTCGATACTGTTACTAAAGAAATTATAATCATTAAGATTTCGTTTTAAAGCACTTGTCTGTATTCCAGCATCATTGTTTGCAGCCTGACCGCCGGGTTGAGTTAGATACGGACTGCCTATTGAAATTCTATCCGGTATTCTAAGTTTAATTTTCAGATCCACAATTTTAAAATTGAGATTTTCATATTTTTTACTTTTTCTACCCCAAGTATGCTCATAAAATACAGCCGATATAACATTGTCGCTTTGTTTTAATGTTCTTTCTTGATTAAAGCTAAGATCCTTGTGGGATGTTCTTTTTTTCTTTGCGACACTTACTCCATACTGATTTGAAAAATCATTAGCAGTACTATCCAGCTGTCCTCCATTATTTTTGTCATGCACATAAAAATCGCCTGCAGAAAACTTCCCTGAAGTTGCAACTGCAGACAGTGCCGTTGAATATAACAAACTTGTATTGACATCACTCAGCTGTGTACTAATCTCATACTTAAATGTTCCGCTCGCTTGATACTTTGCCATGATAGCTTTAATTTTATCTGGAATTTTATAATTAAGTGCTCCCCAAAGATTAGGATCCCATGTGTCTCGAGTGCTATGTAGGCCAATCTCATTATCCCCTGGATTTTGTACCGTATAATCACTTGCATTCGATGTAAAATCAAGATCACCTTCCACCAAATTTTTCTTCAAATTATAAACATAATTGAAAAATCCGCCTTCTTCATTTTGCAGTTCCAACTTCCCTTCTTCAAAACCGGTATCTACAACGTTTCCTGATTGTGAAGCCTTTGCCGCAAATGTTGTCTTTGCCAAGCTGAATGAAAAACTAAATATTACTAGACAAATTATTGCAAAAATCACTGTAAGTGAAAGCAAATTTCTAAATGACTTATTTGTTTTGTTTGTTCTCATAACGACCCCTCGTACATAAAAGAAACTTAAAATAATATATATATAATAATATACGAGGTGAAAAAAACAAAAAGATAGTAAAAAATTAAACTTCTTTTAGCTTGTTTCTAATAATTTTCCCAGAAATTGTTTTTGGCAAATCTTCAACAAAATCAATCTGTCTAGGATATTTATAAGGTGCAGTGGAACTTTTTACAAAATTCTGTATTTCTTTTTTTAACTCTTCAGATGGCAAATATCCTTTTGCTGGCACAATAAACGCTTTAACGACCTGTCCTCTCGTTAAATCCGGAATACCTATAACAGCACATTCAAGAACTGCTTTATGCTCCATTAATACAGACTCAATCTCAAATGGTGAAATTCTATAACCACTAGATTTTATAATTTCATCTGTTCTACCGACAAAATAAAGATAACCATCTTCATCTTGCCATGCCATATCACCAGTATGATAAAAACCGTCGTGCATAACTCTATCAGTTTCAGTAGGATTTTTATAATATTTTAAAAATAACCCGATTGGAATGCCTGTTTTTAATGAAATACATATTTCGCCAACCACTCCAGGCTGTACACTATTTCCGTCAGAATCAAGTAGTAAAATCGAATAATTTGGAGTAGGTTTACCCATACTTGAGACCTTCAGAGGCATATTGATTAAATTGGCAACTGTTAAGGTTGTTTCTGTCTGTCCAAATCCTTCCTTTATTTCAAGCCCAAGTGCTTCCTTAATTTTTGCAACAACTTCTGGATTCAAAGCCTCGCCAGCTGTTGTAAGGTATCGTAATGATGACAAGTCAAACTGAGATAAATCGGCTTTAATTAAAAATCTATATATTGTAGGCGGTGCACAAAATGTCGTCACCTTGTATTTTTCTATCAACTTAAGCAATTCAACATAATCAAACTTTTTAAAATCAAATGCAAACACACATGCACCAATAATCCATTGTCCATATAATTTGCCCCATGCTGCTTTGCCCCATCCAGTTTCTGCAACAGTTAAATGTATGTCATTTTCTTTTATATCATGCCACCATTTAGCTGTGACAAAATGTGCCAGTGAATAGGTGTGTGAATGTTCTGCAATTTTCGGGTATGCTGTTGTTCCAGATGTAAAAAACATTAGCATTGGTTCACTACTTTTAGGCATTCTATTCGGATCAATTTTCAGTTTTGTTGAGCATCGCTTATATGCATCTTCTATATCGTACCATCCATTTCTTATTCCATCAGATGAGATTTTTATTATATCTTTTTTTAACTCTTTAATTGCAAGCTCTGCTTCTTCCACACATTCTTCTGTGGATACACATATTATTGCATTTATATCTGCCTCTTTAATTCTATACAGTAAATCTTTCTTTTTAAGTTGAATAGTTGCTGGAACAGCTACTGCACCTATTTTGTGTAATGCAATCATAGATATCCAGAAATTATAGTGTCTTCTAAGTACTACAAGTACCCTGTCGCCTTTCTTTATTCCTAAAGACAAAAAGTAATTAGCTACTTGATTAGACATGTGCATTATATCTGCAAAAGTGAATTTTTTTTCCTCTAAATCATCAGATATCCACAATAGGGCTGTTTTATTCGGCGTCTTTTTACCATAATAATCTATAACATCATATCCAAAATTATAATTTTCATAATTAAAAAAAGAGATATCCTTAAGACATCCATTCTTAGTTATCTCTTCTTTGATAAATTTTTTATATAACTCCATCTTGCAGGTTTTGCGAGCACCTTCCGTTACTTATTTAACATTATTTTTTAATGTTTCGAGTTCCTTTACTAGTTCTTTTGGCAATGTTTTATCAGCATCGAACTTCGCATAAAACTCTTCTATTCCTTTTGCGTCTTCACGCCACAGTTCATTTTCAACTGTTAATAAATTTTCAATATCTGCTTCGGTCATTTTCAATCCATTAATATTGATGTCCTTTGCATTAGGAACAAATCCGATTGCAGTTTCTTTTGCATCAACTTCGCCATCAACTCTTTTAATGATCCAATCAAGCACTCTCATATTATCTCCAAAACCAGGCCACAAGAAATTACCATTCTCATCAGTTCTGAACCAGTTTACATTAAATATTTTTGGCTGATGCTTAACCTTTTTACCAATCTCTATCCAATGTTTGAAATAATCTCCCATATTATATCCACAGAATGGCAACATTGCCATAGGATCACGACGTACAACACCAACTGCACCACTCGCTGCGGCTGTTGTTTCAGATGCCATTATAGAGCCTATAAATACTCCATGATTCCAGTCTCTTGCTTCATATACTAATGGTGCTGTCTTTGCTCTTCTACCACCAAATATGATTGCATCCAAAGGTACTCCGTTTGGATTTTCGAAATCTTCAGATATACAAGGACAATTAATTGCTGGTGCTGTAAATCTGGAGTTTGGATGAGCACCCTTGATTCCTTCAGCTCTTTCTTTATCCGTCCATGGATTTCCTTTCCAATCAATAGCATCTTTTGGTGGATTCTTATCCAAACCTTCCCACCAAACTGTATTATCTGTTAAATTATGTACAACATTAGTAAATATTGTATTTTTTCTTGTTGATGCCAATGCATTTGGATTTGTTTTCTCATTTGTTCCTGGAGCAACCCCAAAGAAACCATTTTCTGGGTTAATTGCATACATCTTTCCATCTTTAATTTTAATCCATGCAATATCGTCACCTACTGTATAAATTTTATATCCTTTATCCGCAAATTCTTTTGGTGGAATTAACATTGCAAGGTTTGTTTTTCCACATGCAGATGGAAATGCTGCAGCAACATATCTTTTTTCTCCATTTGGTTTTTCAAGGCATAAAATCAACATATGTTCTGCTAACCAGCCTTCTTTATTGCCCAAATATGATGCTATTCTTAATGCAAAACATTTTTTACCCAATAAAACATTTCCGCCATACCCAGAATTTACAGACATAATTGTATTATCTTCAGGGAACTGGCATATGTATCTCTTTTCAGCATCTATATCTGCTTTTGCATGTAACCCTCTAACAAAGTCATCACTCTTACCAAGCTGATTCAATACTTTCTGACCTATTCTTGTCATTATATGCATATTGAGAACAACATATATTGAATCAGTTAACTCAATACCTATCTTTGAGAAAGGTGAGCCAACAGCACCCATTGAATATGGAATAATGTACATTGTTCTGCCCTTCATTGCTCCATCATATAGACCTTTCAACATTTTATATGCTTCTTTAGGTTCCATCCAATTATTTGTAGGTCCAGCATTTTCTTTTTTTCTTGTACAAATAAATGTTCTTCCTTCAACTCTAGCTACATCGTTTTCTTTTGTTCTGTGTAAATAACAACCAGGCAACTTCTCTTCATTCAATTTTATCATTTCCCCAGTTGCACATGCTTCAGCTCTCAGCTGGTTCAGTTGTTCCTCACTACCATCAATTAATACAACTTTATCTGGCTTACATAGTTCAACTGATTCTTCAACAAATTTTGTTAATCCTTTACTTAAAAACTTCATTTTTCCTCTCTTCCGACAACACTAAACACATCATGTCGGTATAAATCAAATATGTTATAATTATAACCCATTTAACTAATTTCAGTCAATTTTCCATTTTTAAAAATCAGCACAAGTCATACCTTTTCAAGTACTAATAATTTGTTTAACGGTACTTTAAACTTCTGTTTATTTTCACCCTCATAAACTTTATCATTCAACATTGATTTCCATTTACCTTTAGGTAATAGGACTGTTTTTTTTCTGCTACATTTATGCACAACCGGTGCTACTAAATATTTGTCACCTAACATAAATTGTTGCTTTGCCCTATGCATGTTTTGATTTGGAAACTCGTACTCCATATACCGCACTATCGGTTCTCCAGACCCTGACGCTTGTCTCGCAAGATCATATATATAGTCTGCAAATTTTTCATGTATATGAGATGCTTCTACACACATGTTTGCAAACTTCTCGTTTTTTAATTTCCATATTGATTTTGAATACTGCATCATTGGCATTAGAGATGCACACTCGGCAGCTCTAACAAATAGTTCGTTATCCATTTTCTTTCCAGGTTTAAAATCAATGTCTCTTCCTCCACCAACCATGTCAGCACATGCATATGGAGACCCTATAATAGATAAAAGTAAAATATTTGGAATTAGGGCTCTGAGCCCTAAAATACTATTCCACCTATGTCTCTTATCTGACAATCTCTGTGCTATACTAAGCCCTCCACATTTCCATGCTGCCCGCAACTCGTTATACTTATATTCAGTACCAAGTTTTGCCCACAGTTCAGATTGTTTATTTGCTGTCGTATTCATTTCCGTAATGTCCGTATCGAAATAATACTGAGCATCTCCACCATCTTGTTTAAATCCATCTATTCCATAATTGTGCTGTAACCGCTCACATTGTTCTTTAAACCATTTAACGGCATATGGATGCGACATATCAAGCAATGCATCTTTACCATTCCACCATTTTCTTATGGCAACATTATTCATGTTATCTCTAACGAGTGCGTTTCTCTCCTTCAATTTTTCAAAATCAGGTGATGATGGCGATATAAATGGAGCTATCCATAAAGAAACTTTAAATCCAAGTTTAATTAACTCATCAACCATTTTCTTTGGATTTGCAAATTTTTCATTAAAATCCCATTCACCAAAGCCTCTTTGCCATCCATCATCGATAATTAGCTCTCCAGCAGGCATTCCTGAATTAATTATGCTTTGTGCATATTTTATTATGTCATCTTGATTCTGATTCTTTAAGAGTTCAATCCATGTACAATACTGCGGACTTATAAATTTTTCTTTAGGAGGCAATTTACCATCAAACGGGAAGTACTTCTTTGATGCATCAAGATACGCATCTTTTAAATTATTGTTGTGATCAAAAATTTCTATTTTTTCCTTTGATTTAAAAATTATTTTATTCCCTATTACAACTGTTTTTAATCCACTCTCAGACCACACAAATCTACCTTTAGTACTTACATAAAATGGTGCTGATTGATTGTATAAGACATTTCTCAAATCATTACAATAATATGGCTTAAATGCTGATATCGGCATCAAAAATCCTAATGCAACATTCCCCCCATACCAATATTCATGCTTCAAAAATTTAACAATGAGTTTTTCCATTTTCCACCCTTCTAAGTGTATCAAAACTTGTTTATTAAAATAAAGAACACCGTTTGCACGGTGTCCTTTGAGAAAACAAAAAATGAAAAACTAGAACTTTTAAATGATTATCTCTGTTTCAAGTACATACGCTTTCTTGCTGCTTCAGCTTTTTTCTTTTTCTTTACACTTGGTTTTTCGTATGCTTCTTTTCTGCGAAGATCACCGATTATACCATCATGAGCACATCTTCTTTTCCATCTTCTAAGTATCATTTCTAATGTTTCGTTTTCTTTGGCTTCAACTCTTGACATATTATCACCTCCCCGCAGTTCAATACTGCAAGTATATGCTTTTATGTGTTTTTTGTAAAATAATTTTTTAACCTTGCAAGTTAATCTTTATTAAATAAATATTATTATACGCTTACACTCTTTATCTCACTCATGTATTCATATAGAATGAATACATGGAACTTGCAGGTTATATTTTTCTTTTAATTATAGGTCTAATATTAATAATATTTGGGGGCGATGCATTTGTCGATGGAGTTTCTTGGATCGCAAAAAAACTCGGTATCCCACAATTTATTATAGGAGCCACGCTAGTTTCATTCGTTACAACGCTCCCTGAAATTATTGTTTCAACTATTGCAGCTGGTGAAGGAAAAACAGATTTGGCTATAGGCAACGCTGTTGGTTCTGTTAATGCAAATATCGCTTTAATCATGAGTCTCTCAATCATATTTATACCTGTTGCAATAAAGAGAAAAGAGTATGCTTTTAAATTTATTTTATTTCTCATAAGTGTTGTGAGTCTCTGGTTGCTCTCATTTAAATCAAAAAGTCTTGCTTTGTGGGGAGCTGGAATTTCAATAATTCTATTTGTCGTTTTTATAACGGAAAATATTATCGTTACAATTAAAAAATACAAAGCAAAATTCTGCCTTGAAAATACTATCAATATTGACGAATATCATGTGGTTACAAACAGCAAGGAATTTGCACTAGGTCAAGATGGAAAAATTATTAAATTAAAATTAAAAGAAAAGTCATCTAATAAAGAAATTGTTAGCAATGTATTTCGTTTTATTTTTGGCATAGGTGGCATAATCGGTGGTGCTCAACTTTTAGTTACATATGGAGAAAAATTTGCATTTAAAGTTGGTGTTCCAAGCCGTATTATAGCTGTAACCGTTATAGCTATTGGAACTTCACTCCCAGAACTTGTAACTACAATAACCTCAATTATTAAAAAGAAAGCTGACTTGTCAGTTGGAAATATAATTGGAGCAAATGTTATTGATATTACTCTAATTCTTGCTTTGTGTGCCTTTATCTCCGGGAAACCTTTACCAGTTAACAATCAATCACTTCTACTTGATTTCCCATTCTGCATAGCCGCAGGAGCTATAGCGATAATTCCAACATTACTTTTTGGTAAATTTAAACGCTGGCAAGGTATCATGCTGTTGGGTGGATACATCGCATATATTGCTGTACTAGCCACAAAATTTATCAACTAGCAAATCCTGGCAATCCCGTAAGAAACATTATTAGCGGAACTGTAAGTGATGCAAGTACTGATGACATAAGAACAATACTTGCAGTTGTTTTTTGATCTCCTCCATACAATTCTGAAAATCCCAATGTAATAACTGCTGTAGGCATTCCTGATAAAATAACTAAAGTCTGTTTTAATATTCTGTCCATCGGAATCTTATACATAATTCCATATACGATCAAAGGTATGGCAAGTATTTTTAGAAATACTGTAATGAATATTTTGTAATCGCTGAAAAAATCTTTTACCTTAACAAAACCAAATCTGAGTCCTAGTACAATCATACATAATGGTGCTGTCATGTCTCCTAACATTTTTATGGCATCGCCTATCGGTGTAGGTACTTTTGCATTCGTAAAAAATAATGGTAATGCTACTACCAATGTCAGTGTCTGTGGATTAAAAATAGCCTTTCTAATACTTATATATTTCTTTTCACCGGTTATTATGAACACTCCCAATGTCCAAGCCATTATATTCATAGCTAACACAAACATTGTTGAATAAACTATAGTTTCATCAGATTCAGGAAATAAAACTTTTAAAACGGGTACACCAAAAAATCCGACATTACCAAATATTGTACATAATGTCATTGCTCTAATACCACGACCGTGCTTTATAAGTTTATATAATCTTTCTTCTTCACTTCCTTCAAGTATAAATAAGGGATCAAATTTCTCATCTTTCAGCAATTCCCGTGAAGCCTTATGATCATCATAAAATTTGAATGTTGCAAAATACATTATCAAAAACAAAGATACTTGCAAAACTACAGCAAATATAAAAGCATATAAAATATTGATCCCTATTTGCGGTGTATATTGAATCTTTATAAACGAATCAAGAGATAAAAATGGCTGCCCTACATAGAGTAATAATGCAGAAAAGCTCTTTAAAGAGCCTTCCTTAATCAACTTACTTTTCACAAGTAGGTAGCCGGGAATCATCATGGCTACCAATAAAAGCATCTTTACAAAAGTATCAGCAAATCCCAACATATCCTACTTGTTAAAAATTCTCCTATCCATTTACAGTTATAGTTTGTTCAGCACTAACAACCCATGCGTTTGGATTTCCATTGCTATCAAATCCACTCATTATGTTATTGTTAACATCTAATACAGTACCATAATATGCTTTCAACTTATATACAATCTTTTGATTGTTTGCTGCACTTAATGTTATTGAATTACTATTGCTTGCAAATATTTCTGTATATGTTGTCACATCGCTACCATCTTTTCTCTTTATAGTAACTGTACCTTTCCATACAACCGGTACCCCATTTATTCTTGTTGTCAATGTCTGACCACTTACAAGTGATGCACCTGTCCAATTTGCTGCATTATATGATGTTACTTTAACCTTATATGGAACTATTACTTTACCAAGATCTCCAAAATACAGTGTTGCATTACCACTTTCTCCTTTAGTCTGTTGACCACTGATATACAATTTGTAATTACTCTGCATCGATACATCAGCATCACTATTTGCACTCAAAGTAGCTGTATTTACTGTTGTTCCTTTAATAACATATCCGAATTCATTTACCATAAACTTATAACTTGTTGATGTATATGTTACTTTATATTCACTAGGCACTTTGTGCTTATTAATATTATATGCATCTACTTCAAATTCTGAAGTTGCTGTTCCATCAGCTATATTGGATGTATAGAATGTATTTTCAATCTTTGTTATAGTGTCTTCAGTAAACGCAAATGGTATCTTGAATATCTGAGTTGTGCCATCTTTCAATGTAATATTTGCCTTCAGCCATGCTGCTCGCCCTGATGCATTTGCGATCATTTCGTTATATGACCACTCAAATGTACCATCTCCACCTGTTGAATTAGATTTAAATGTCATTAAATCGCCATCAGCATTTCTAAGCTTCAACTCTGTTATATTATTTATCTGATTCTTAAAGTCACTTAATTTAAACTGATATGAAGAATATGAACCATTTTTAGGCTCTATCTCACCACTACTCCAAATGTTTATGAATCCTTTAATTCCTGATAATGTAGTGTTTTCAGATGTATTTAACCTTGTAGCTTTCAAGTTCTTAACTTTAACTGTGTAATATATCTTTTGTATTCCCACATTGTGTACTTTCTTTGAGCCATCCTTTCTTGTGTAATTATATTCGTTTCCAGCATTGACCTTTAGAACTATTCTATATTCTCCACCTTCTGGTAACAGCTGTACTGTAGAAATATCCCAGTATGCATCAACTTCAGCACCATTACTTAACCTTACTCTCTTAGGCAGATACTTAAATACTCCCTTTTGAATATCTGTCATTTCAAGATATTCACCAGATTTAGCTTTATAATATATTCCGTATTCATCTTCGTAATATATTCCATTCTTCTTCACGCTGTATCTTGTAACACTTGCAGGTAAAGCCAATTCCTCTCTTGTTAATTTTGTACCACTAAGATCTTTGTAAATAGCTTCTGGATCCTCAGGATCTGCAACTTGATATGTACCATCTGATAATTTCTTATATCTTATTCCACTATATCCTGGTATTCTTTCAGCGAAATTCTTATTCAAACTTCTATTTAATGTATATAATCTATCAATCGCTTCACCAAACATACTTGTGTCATATGGTGCAATGTTTGTCTCTTCACTTGATGTTGCATCATTTACAAATACAGGGACTTTTACAACACATCCCAATGATGTAAATACTGTACTCCTTATTTTTGCCTCCACATACTTGCGTCCACCTTGATAGTTGTATTCAACTTTATCAAGATTCCAATCTACATTTACTTCATCAACTGCACTATACATATATACATAGTCTCCATTTGGATCAGCTTTAAATCTTCTAGTTGCTATATCTATTGAATACTTAACTACATTTCCGCCATCTTTGAACAAGCTGTACATATTTCCACCGGTAAGTTTTTCAATGTCTTTGTAATTTGTCCATTCATGTTCAGCTATAAATTTGCCTTCAAGATATACTTTTGTCTTAACTATCTGATACAGTTGTCTAAACATTGATTCTTCTTCACTACCATATACATTAAATCTATGTTTCAATCCGGTATCTGTAACATCCATATTATCTGATGCCAAATTAGTATTTGTTGATGTAAGTTGTGAGCTTGAAATGCTATATATTACATCTTCTTTGTACAATACAAGGTCTGTCTTTTCAATATTTCCATCTTCTCTATCATACACATACATCTTCATAGAATAGTTCTTTCTGGAATCAAAGCTCATGTTTTCTTTAATTGGTAATCCTTTGAAATCTATTCTAAATGTCTTTTCGCAATCTTCAACTTTATTTCCAAGACCATCAATATATCCATATCTTACCTTCAATTTCGCAGGTATGAAATCAGGATTGAATCTATACATGTTTACTATCTCGACCTTCTTTGGCATATTTGTATTTTTACCAAAATATAGTCTTATATATTCATTATTAGTTCCTTCATATGTTCTTACAATATATGAACCTTCTTCTTTCTCATATATTTTTGTATATCCGGTTAATTCAAATTCTGTATCCAAAACTCTTCTATGTAGAACTTTTAATGGCATCAATGCATCTACTCTATATCCCGCATATCTTGTCCCCGTGAATACATAATTAGGATCTGTCTTTTTCATCAAAGCCTCATATTCACTTATCTTCATATATTTGTTAACACCATCAATTTCAACATAACAATATGAACCGATTGAAGTTTCTTTATAATATGTAAGTTTAACTTTTGCATCTGTATATTCACCACCATCAGTTCTTATATATGAATCTGAAGGCCATTCTGCAAACATCTTTACCGTTTGTCCTTCTTGAGTATCAACATCTACCTCGTTAGGTAATTTCAAATCTTTAAATGATTTTACTTTTGTAGGGTCAATTGTCATAGATCTATATGCTGGATTGCTTAATTCAAATGCATCTCTATTAATAACATATGCATTGTGCTTAAATGTTATCTTCTCTGTTCCATCTTTAGTATAATCTGGATTTGTACATACAAATTCCATTTCAATATCTTTACCTACAACTTCAGCAAAATCTTCTTCAAGTTTCTTAGGCACACGATATTTAAATGTTGTTGTGAATTTCTCATTTCCAACTTCTACTTCAGCTTCAAATTCTTCGTCATCTTTATTCTTCAATAACGCATTTGCATCTAAACCGAACGCATCAATTGTTGGAGTTACTGTAAATCTTGGTACCTGGTGTCCTCGTTTTTCTACATTCATTGTTATATCAAATATGCAGTGTCTATCTCCATTTATATTTACAATCGCAAATACCTTTGCATTTTCCAGACCAACTTCTGTATATTTAACCTTTACATCATCTAATTCTGACTGAGTCATCCCAAGTATCTGTTCTCTCGTCTTTCCTTTTGTGTAATACCATTCAACTGTTCCGCTATACTCTGTACCATCAATTTCCACTGTCGCAGTCTTTTCCAGTCCAGCAAAGAATCTATCCTCTTTCAATGTGTATTTTGTGCCGCCTTCAAGTCCATTTATTTTTACATCAATCGCATGTTTAAGCTTAAATACAACATCAAATGATTTATCACCATATACTGTCGCTTTTCTTACAAATCTTCCCGTTCTCATTTCAGCCAATGTAGGTGCAAAATTACTACGGAATGTAACTTCAACATTTTCTTGAGCTTCAGTATCACCTTCTAATGTTATATCGGCTCTATCTGGTATTGAACCTCCAGTAAAGGCATCATAAAGGACTTCATCTCCATCATACTCAACATTTCTCATTCTATGACTTGCAACTGCTTTTGCAACCTTGTTGTCAAACATAAATTTAACATCAACAGTCTTTTCAATTTCTGTACCTTTGAAAATTTTCGCCTTTCTTATAAAGTATTCATTATTCTGAATATCTCCAACTTCCGCTGTATTTCCTGGATAAGTTTTGTCCCATGAAACATCTACATTTTCATATGAATTATCTTCTGTCGTTACTTTCGCTTTATCAAGTAAAGTCCAATCCTTCTGTACATCATATTTGTATTCAAGTGTGCCTGACTTAGTTAAGCTTGGAGATGCGAATTCAATATCTGTAACTGTACTTGATGATACCGCAACATCAACTTCCTTAATTTCTTTGCCAAGTTTCACCCCAAGTTTTGTAATAGGCTGATTTAAATTAAACTTTTCAAGATCAAATCCTTTTGCAAAGATAATTGAAGTTTCTCCATTCTCAAGTTCTACTTTAACCGGTGTGCCTTCTCTATATTTACCGAATTCAGCAGCTTTTAAATATGCATCTTTATTACTTACATATTTATATGCATCCAATTTGCCGGTTCCTTCATAATCCGCATACTGTTCTTTTGTATAATTATTAATATCCTTCAGTTCACTCTCAGGTATTGTTTCATATGAATTATCATGATATATATCTTTTTTATAGAAATATATTTTACTTATACTTGATTTCTCTACATCAAGTTCCATGAGGAACTTCTGAGGCTCAACACTTCCGTTACCGAGACCCATTACTTCATTTGATGAATTGTATACATTTCCTTGGAATTCAAGATAATACTTACCTCCATCGAATATATTGTCAGCTTTCTGTTTAAGATCTGCATCTTTATAATATGTTATCTTGTCTCCCCAAATAGGTTTAACATCATGTTTTACCTTTGTTCCTTCAAAACTTACCCCTTGTAAAGTATCAACTGACTTATACCACTCTTCATTTAAATAATTCTTAAGTTTGTATGTATACTTCTTCGCTTTCATCTTAAGAACTTTAATTGGTAAATAAATCTCCTGATTGATTACATTTGACACTGTAGATGAAGTACTGTTTATCAACTTAGGTGTCTTAACAATCAATTTTGCATACATGTTAGGTCCATCATATCCCTTATATGTAATGTCTTCCGTCGCAAGATTATAGTGTTCATATTTACCAAGACCCACATTCCATACATATGGTGCTTCAACATCAAACTGATTTGACTTTAAATCAACTGGCTTCTCTGTGCCTTTAATCTTAACTCTATACTTTTCATCCTTGAATGTAAGATCATTCAGTTCATTTTTATCATAAGGATCAAATAACAAATCTTTATTAATACTTTCTTTCTCAGAACCTTTAATCTGAACTGTTACATCAACTTTCTGAGCAATATAGTATCCTTTATAATCAATATTACTACTGTTATTCGTGTAATCAGCCAATATTGATCCAGCACCCATAAATCCATATTCTGGTTTACCTGTCTGATCATTAAGCTTCTTCATTACTTTGAACTTATTTCCACCAACATAAGCACTAACCTGAACATTAATTCCTTTAAAATATTCATATCCAATAATTTCACCATCTGCATTTCGAACTGCTATTTCTTCAAGTCTCTTCTTCAAATTGGTCAAATCCCATTTAATATCAAATGTGCCAACATCTGTCATTATCTGATCAAGTTTTGTTATAAACTCCTCGATATTTGCAGGAATCTCCTTCAATGAATCAAATTTCAAAGTCTTAAATGTCTTATTAATTATAGAATTCTTAAACTTCTTAACTTCATTAATCTTATAATTCTTTACTTTAATAATTGAAGCTCCAGATATAGTATTTGAATTACCCCACTGATATTTAAATGGAACTTTAACTTCTGTAGTATCCCAATTATATTTGAACTGTTTGTAATTCCATTCAAAAGAACCGATAGGTGCCTTCCCTCTGTTTGGCAACTTACTCATGTCAAGTTTGTAATATTTTCCTTTGCCATTTTCAAGAACAAGATCATCTCTCTGATAATCATCACCATCTGGTATAAGTCCAGCAACAAATGCAGGCATTAACTTATATTTATTACCATCTTTATTAAGTATCTGCTGTCCTTCCGGTGTCTTACCTAATGTAACAGGCTGTCCATGTGAATCGTAAACTATTGAATACATCTGCTTGCCAAGCTGATTTTTTGCAACTTCACCGAATGTATATGATGATCCGCTCTTGAATTTTACTGATACTAATGAAGGCAATTTATTATTAAATGCCTTTGAGCTTTCATTTACATCCAATGAGATATCTCTTTCCTTAAATTTAGTGCCTGACTGATATACTTCTTTCACATCTTCAAGTGCAAAATCATCATTAATATATACAGGTATTGCAGCAACTACACTATTAAGAGCATATCCATATACATATCCCACAAGAACTCTACCATTTTCAGTTGTTTTCTTAGGTGTAAAGTCTATTGATGATGCATCCCATACTATTCTTGTACCTCTTCCATTTGAATATTCCGCACTTGGATTACCTATTGTAGAATTGTGATCCTTATCTGTATATTCCAAATCAGCATACTGTGGTAAAGTTGCCGGATTTGAAAGTTCTGAATCCCTTAAGTGTACATTCGTGCTTGTTCCGGTCATATTTTCTCCCGAATACATTACTGCACTTCTTGTTGCAGGATCAGTTACCACAATTTCCTTAGGGATATTTCCACTTATAAGCCTATTAATCTTTTCAGATTCATGGAACCCAATCATTGGCTTGCTGTAATGTGATTGAGTATCAAGAGATTCATTAATTTTTACATTTCTATCCAACATTGAATCTGGAGTTATACGCATTATCATATAATTCCATGCATCATTCCTGTTTGTTGTCTGCTGATTAGGATTATTAAATATATTATAATGTCTTGGGCTATTAGGATTCTTATTATATTTATATTCCATACTGCCATCTTCTCTATCACAGTTGACAGTCAGTTCCATAGCTTGTAACCCTGGATATAATTTTTTATCACTACCCATATTGTATTTGCCTAAATCTGGATTCATATCCAAATATAATTTCAATTTAGGATCAAATCCTGAGTTTCCACCATTTTCATAATCTGCGAATGGTAAAGGCAAGAATCCTGAAATAAATGCTGCCAAATTCATCAATGCATGCCATCCTGTAGAAAGTGTCATCATTGTTCCATAATTTCCTGCTAATTTCGCCGCACAAGCTGTTACAAATGTTTCCATTAATCTTGTAATTGATGGAGCTATAGGTTTCCAAAAATCAACAAGGTCTCTTGTGCTCGCTCCAGAAACAACTTTTTCATCAAATTCACGCAACACTTGTGTTACCTGATTCTTACCGGAATAACTCAAATGATTGTTACTTGTCTTTGCATATCCACTTCGATCTATTCCATTTATTTTGCTTCCACTATTAATTACTTTCCAATCTACAAAATAATAGTAGTTTAATGGATCCTTATCTATTTCTTCTCTTACAATTCCCAATATTATTGTTGTCAACATCATAACCAACTGATTATATGCATCCCTATCAAGTGTAGCTTCAAGAGTCATTCTTGCACTATTGCCTTGCCCTGCTCCTTGAACTTTTCCACTACTTAAATTCGGAGTATAACCATCATCACTGAATAAATTTAATCTAATTTTCTTAATTAAATTATTCAAATTTGGGGTATATGTATATTTTCTTGTAGCATCACCTGCCAATTCAGACATTGATGGTGTTGTATATGGATGTCCATTCTTTTCTGCTGTTGACCATCCAGATTTAATTTTATTTGTTGCATTTGTAGGATAGGCAAATAATTCATCATCTCCATCATTAGGTTTTGCTATCTGCAACTTAGGTTGTCCATTTTCTCCAGCTACTGCTATAACATTCAACGGTTTTGTTATGAAACTTAATCCACTTAATCCACCGCTCAATATTCGTACATTAGTAAGGTAAATATCATTTCCAGTAATTGCTACATCAAGATTATAAGGACTACCTGATGTTCCAAAATTATTCTGCTGAACTGGCGATTTTGAATTGACTCTTATTCTCAATCTACTAATGTTACTACCAGAAACTATATTATATGTTCCAAGCTCCATTTTCTCTCTGACTACCTTCATTGTCGCAAATGTTATTACATCTGCAGCTAAATGTGTCCATTGGAAGGTGCTCGTTCCTGAATTGTATGTTGCAAGAGATCTCTTCTCTAATGCAACTGTCATTGCAGAATTTATATTATCCAGTACATTTTGTATCAATGATGTTAAGCCTGCTGTTTTTGAGAATGTTAGACCTGCATAACCAGCCTTTACGCTCTTTGCTAATTCTTTTGCATCAAGCAATCTTTCATTTACTTTTATTCCTATATCCTCTGCTACCATATAGATTTTTGTGCCGTTATTATCCAAGTCAGACTTAATATCTATCTTATTTATTCCCTTATCATTATATTCAGCATTAAATTCTATACCGCTGAATGGTGGTAAGGTAAATGGTAGATTTATGTTTGCAAGATCAAGTACAAAATCAACTATTGACTTAGAAAGTCGTACTCCGACTTTATTCTTTGACAATAAAATATCTATTGCAAGGGCTCCATGATTTTTAAATACTTTGCCAGCTGTTGTAACCATTCTTGATTGTTTTGCACCAAGCAATCCGGCAATACCCTGGAATTTAATCTTGCCAAGACCGAGTCCGCTTGCATCTATATATACCGCATCGGAGAATATTCTAAGATCTGTATTTGATAGATCATTTTCATAACATACATAATACTGATTTGCATATGCTCCGGTTCCCTTCTTTAACTTTGATGAACCAAGATATGTAAGTTTGATTAGCTGACGATTAAATGGCTGTCCCATCGAAACCGTTAACTGTATATCTGAATAAAGAATTCCACTTAAACCATTCTGAATGATTGCAGGCAAGTTAAGATCAGCTTTTAACTGCATATTAAGATTTACTGCCTGTTTATCTGAAAGTATATTTAAATCAAATGCTTTAAATTTGTAATACTTATTAGCCTCAAATGCTAATCCTGTAGTCCAAGCAACTTCTTTCCACTTGTTATACTCATTTTCATCTTTAACAAATATCTTCGTATTTCTTAATTGTTCAAATTCTGATTCTGAATTAATCAATTCGAAAGTACCAAACATATTTTTGCCGGCAACAATCTGTTTTACAAGATCTGTAAGCCACTTTGCAAATGAATCGGCATATGCTGGATCCCCCGGTTTAACTCCACTTAAATTCAATTTTACTGAAGTATTCATCTTCAAAGACAATGTACTTATATCAAGTTTTTTATCTTCTATTTGTGCAACATTCAATACTGTCTTATATCTTCTCTTATACAGTTTTGTAAAGTTTGCAGCTACATCTTCGGCTGTCTTTGCTCTCAACATCCCGTTTGTATCTTTTCCATCTGTTGCATCATTGAAGTTTGATACCTCTTCAAGTAAGTCGGTATCTCCATTTCCTACAAACTCTTTTTCACTATCTGCATAATCTTTATTCGCAGAAAATTCTTTAGTTTCAACACCAAACTTAATCGATTCAGTCAATTTCAACTGTATTTTTCCACCAAGCTGAGTCTGTCCACTGCTATTTATACCAGTTCCTTTGAATAAAATGCTTCCTAAATCCGGAATATAATTTTCAGCTGCTGGTTTTCCTCTCAACTGCATCATCTTGCGATACAGCGTATTAATAACCATCGCATTTAACTGCATTATTGCAGTCTGCGGTTTAACCAACATCATAAGATATGGATAATCAAACTGTGCTCCCGAATTAAATGGATTTGCCATGAATTCAAATACCGAAGATGTTGTTGTCATTGAATTAATCTTATTAAGCACATTGCCCAATTTTTCATTAAGCATTTTTGTTAATCCAATATTCGTTATTCCAAATTTTGCTTCGCTTCCGAAGAATCTAGTACCATCTATAAATAGTGAATCATTGTAGTAGTATGCTTTAAATATTTCTTTTAAAACTCCTCCATTTTCATGATCATATTTACTAAATACAAATTTGAGCTGTGTATTCGCAAAATTTCTAAAGTCTATATATCCAAATACTTTTAGATTTGCATACTGTTTATCTTCGTATCCCAGATTTTCTTGTATTCTGAGTTTTAATTTATTTGCAACTGTTGCATTTGGTGCCAATATTTCAAGAACTCTATCAAGAACAGCCCCAAAATCAACTTCATTTTCTCCTGCCTTATTTTTTCCAACAAATGCAAAGTCCAAACTCGTATTTATTCTCAATTTCTGATCTGTCAGTTCTTTATATTCCGCAGGATTAATTGCAGGAGATGTAAATGTTTTGTTAGTTTCAAGTTTCAAATTTCCAGTTTCAACTAGTACTCTCGCTTCACCTAATTTCAAATATTTACCGTTTGTATCCTCTACAAAATTTCCACTATTATCAAGTTTATATTTCTTACCAACCCATGTCTTATTAGGATATGCATACTCTATTAATGCATATTCTTTATTTGAAACCATTACATATTGTCCAGCTGCATTTGCATATGAATATGTTCCATCAGGATTCTTATTAAATGTTCCATTTGCAGTAGCCCATGCTGTTCCACCAAAGTGTGTTTCTGCCTTTTTGTCTTTATATTCATCAAGTGTTAAATAATATTCATTACCAACTTCAAGTCCTATTCTAAGATTGCCTTTAGGTCTGTATCCGTTAAGACTTAAATTAACAGCACTATTTGTTTCATCATATGTCTCTTTTAACTTAGGTAAATATCCTAAAATTCTGTTTGTTTCAGGGTTATCTGTGAGCTCTGGAGCAAATTTCTTTACAAGTGCTGTAATGATCTCAGGATTAAAGCCTAATGAAAGCAAATCATTATTAAGTAGCACTTTACCAACCAACATATTTAAGATTTCAACGAGCTTTGCAGACAAAATTCCTTTATTTTCTTCATCATTTTCAATATCTCTCTTTCCTGATGTTGTATTTGCAAATGTTCTTCTTTGCAACATCTTTTTCAAATCAAATGAAAGTTTGATTTTTTGAGCAAGGAAATTACCTGTCTTACCAAGATCAATATTACTGAAATCTAGATATGCATTTAATTTACCATCTTTAATTTCTACAAAAACTGACAAATGTACTGTCTTTTCTGTCTCAGATGTAATCTTATGTTTAATAGTTATATCTAACTGAACTTTTGTTCCTTCAAGTTTATCTATCAATTCAGTTTTTGTCGTTAAATTCTTTACATTTGCCCATATCTTAGGCTGTACTTTAATATCAAAATTAACTTTTTCTGCTTGATTTTCATCTTTATTCAGTCCCGCTATAAGTGCCATCAAATATTTCTGAGTCGCTGTATTTACAAAGTCGGACATCTGTTTTGTCCAGTTTACAACTCCTTCCATTGATGCTGTAAGACTTATATTTGTGCTCAACTCAACTGAATTAAGTTCAATCTTCTTTAATAAATCTTTAAAATCAAATGTCTTCTTAGTTATGTCATCGACAATTTGATTAAGATCAACAGTCATTACTGTCTTGTATGCAAGGAAGTCAGAAACCATCTTGTATACTTTCTTTGTGCCACTCTTAATTTCAGCGATACTTGGATCAAGTCTATCCCATTCATTGCCTGCTGTATCTTTATATATCTTACCTTGATAACCAGCTAGTGCTGACTTGGACAACCTTTGATATCCTAAATCTGTAGCTACAAAGAACTGATCTTTTGAACGCTTAAATTCAAGTCTATCTTTAATATCTTTATATTTTGAACTTGCAAGATTATATTTGTGACCAAACAATTCATAATCTTTACCATTTTCTTTCAAAATATAAATGTTTTCATCATCATAATATCCAGGAACTGCACTTGGTAACATTTCTTTATATTCCGTTGACTGTCCAGATTCATTTGCATCTCTCTCAAAATCACCTGTACCTGGAGTTCTCAAATATGGTTTCTTCCAATCAATTTTATCTGTCTTAAAGTTACCATTTTCCTTATGTGTAAAGTTAGCATAATAGAATGTATACTCACCTGCTTTCTTAGGATCATAATTTGCATCATCAAGTCCTTTTAATCTGTTTTCTTCAAGTGTATTCTCGCTTGCCTCAAGTGTAGAATATGAAACCAACGATGATGTTTCACGATTACCATTCAAACCTTCAATTCTGAATGCAATATCAACCAATGCTTTCGTTCCGTCTTCATTAAATAACAGCATTCCTGCAATCATTGAATATGGCAATGATGTTCCCTTTGCATATAATTTGAAATTAGGGAATATCTTCGTTATCTTTGAAGCATTTTCCATAGCTGCAGTCATTATTGTTTTAAGAATTCCTACTGTAATGTCAACCGAAACCGAATTCTTCAAAATTGACAAATACATCGCTTTTTTCAATGCATCTGCCCCAGGCAATATTGGATCTGCCGTTGTCTGAGCCGCTTTCTTACCATTTAACTTAAGTAGCTGTTCAGTAATTATCTTTCCTACGACTTCTTCAACAGATGAATTTTTTAATTTAACTGCAAATTTACCTTCTTTACCAAGTATCCACGATAAATCAAGATATAATCCTGCATCGCCTGTCTGGCTATCTCTATTGTAATAAAGTCCAAAAATATGGAGCAATGAACCATCTGCTAGTGTTCCATGGTCATTTTTATCATTTCTTCTTCTCCATACATCCAAAGCTAAATCAATATCATGAATGGTTATTTCTAGTTTTGGTTGCACATGCATTTCAAATGAAAGATTAATCTTAACTTCAAATAAGATTTCTCCAGTAAAATGTTTAGCAACTTCCAATTTACTCTTAAGATTCCCTAGCAGTGCTCCCAATACTTTTCCAAGTGCCTCTGATTCTCCTGCTGGATTAACCACTACATAATCACCATCATTATCTTGGATATACACACCCGCTTCATTTCTATATCTATTTGAAACATCAATATTTGAAATGCTGAATGAAGGATCCATCGCCTTTTTCATCTGCACATATTCTGTTATGTGTAAATAAGCGTTATTTAAGAATACTCCACCTCTTAATACTGTTGAAATATTAAATATTTCGTCTCCACGGATGTAATCTACATTAACTTTTTCGTATCTTGTAAATTTAGTTTTATCAAGTCCTGCTGGTGCCGTATATGTTGCATATGGAACATATTTATTTTGTTCAACATCATAAACATATCCTTCTGTACTACTTGCAGGATATTTCTTAACAACATATGATTCCTTAGCAGCACTATATGGTGAATCAACAGGGTCAGCATTCATTATCAAATTACCATTCTTTGCTATTTGATGAATCTTTCTCAACTCATCTTTTGTATAAATATTTGAACTGGATAACCTTATCTTTTTAGTTCCACCAAGTATACTTAAATATACATTGTCTTCATTCTTATCAAATATTTTTTCCCAATCAGCCATTGTAATTCCATCAAACTTTGTAAATGAACCGTCGGCTGACTTTTTATACAATTCAGATGTATCAAGTTTATGATATGCCTCTTCTGTAGGAATCTGCTGTAAAGCACCTTTATTTTCACGATAGAATACAAGACTTGGATTTACTATATATTTATCAATATCAAATGAACCATCTACCTTACTATACTTCCTCTTGAATCCTTCTATTGTTTCCTTTTCATATCCATAAACCAGTTTTTCAATATATCTATTATGTTCTAACTGTGTATCTGGTGTAACATTTTTAAAATCAATCTGATTTGCCTTAAATTCAGGTACATTAAGATTAATTGTTGCACTATAATCCCAAATATATAATTTTGTTGTAAATATTGGCTTCTTAACATCTGTATTTACGCCTATATGCAATTCTGTATCAAATATCGGATAGACATAATTTCCACTTGTTGATTCAGTTATTGCTCCAGTAGTAGGATTATATGCATGTGTTGCCGTTTCTCCACTTCCAGGTAGCAATAAATCTGTGTTTGTAAATGTATATACTGAATCTTCTCCATTTACAGCAATGTAACTATTTCTTTCTTGTTCGGATGCAAACTTACTATATGTGCCATCAAGATTCTTCTTATACCATCCTCTCCTATCCTTTATTACTGTATGTAATCTATATGTCCTCTTTGTTCCTGACAACATTCTTGTTCTAGCTCTTAACCTTTCCTCTTCAGTAGCTTTCGATGAATGAACCAAATAGTCTTGCCCAATACCATTTAAGTTGCCAATATTGCTTGTTAGCTCATATTTCCCGTTATATTCTACATTGTCATAATTGTGATCGTTATTTCCATCAACATACAAATAACCATCTACTCTATTAATACTGTATAGTTTTCCACCACTGTTTAAATATTCTGTAAGTTCATTTGATGACAAATTATCTGTTAAGAAATATTGACCATCTTTAACATAATATGAGCCATAAATATCTTCAATTACTTTAAATCTATTAATTGACTTACTTATTTCATCATCACTAGAATCAGCTTCTTTCTTAAACTGATAATTGATCAGTTCGGTGTTCATTTGTGCATATGATGTATTCTTAAATTTATGTGTAAATTGAACAGGTTCTTTATTCTTAGCAATCAGCTTTAATATCTGGTTAATGTAATCCGGAGTTATCATCATTCTAATGTATGATGATGTCATTCTTATACCCTTTAAGAATGCCGTTATTACCGATGCTATCTCATCATTAAGGAATGGGAATTTCAGATTTAATTTTGCCAATGAAATATCAGCTGTTGTCTGTGCTCCGTTATTTTTGCCCTTCATTAAGTCTTTTGCAAGTAAAATCAAGTCTTCCATTGCTATGGATAAGCTCTTTACATTCATATAACTTAAATCTATTTTTACTGATCCGCCTATTTTCTTAAATTCGCCATATTCATTTGGATACCAGTTAAATGGATCATAGCTATATTTATCTACTGTATCGTCATATCCAACTGATGATACATATTTACCATTTTTATATATATATGAACCATGTCCGTTTTTAAAATAATGACTGTATCTATATTTTGGAGCTACATATTCAGTCTTGCTAGGGTCTTTTTCATCTGCCGTTAACTCTTTATATTGATCAGGTTCAACATAAATTCCAGCCATCTTGTGCTGATCAGCATAATATTTCTTTCCACCAGCTTCTTGAACATTTCCATTTACATACAATTCCATTTTCGCATTAACGAAATTTAATAACTCAGCAACTTGCAAATCTTTTTTGTCAATCAAATCTTTTATTAATTTGATTGCATCAAATATCTTAAACTGTCTTGAGAAAAAGTCGATTTCTGCATTAGGTGCTAGGTGTTTTCTTAAATAGTTAACCATTGCAGCCAACTTAATTTCACCTTCAATTCTTAATTCTACTTTATACTGTAAATCTTCTCCCTCACCGTTTCTTATTAATGCTTCTATCTTTTGAATATCATCACCTGATAAGAAATGAGCTAATAAATCCTTTAGATCAATGATGTCTGCTTTCCTTATCAATGTTGTTATATCTATAGTATCTTTAAAACGAAGTGTCTTCATTTCTTCAATGTCCACATAACCTTTCAATGTTTCGTTCGACAATGAATAATTTTGTCCATCCGTAAAGTACATCTGAGCGTCCATGAATGAAATAGATATTTTAAGCTTTGTATCATAAGGATTTGCTGCCAAATTCGTTGTCTTTGAAACCTTATAAATATCACCTGCTGTTGCTAATACATCTGTCTCTCTGTTATATCTATACCTAGATTCTACAAATTCGCCTATTTTAATCTTTCTGAATGATCTTGTTCTTAAATCAAATACAATATTTCCATTATCATTTTGGACATACTTTTGTACTTCATAATTTGAAGAGCCTGTCTTTATTATTTCTCTCTTTTCATATCTCTCTAAGGTGCTTTCTTCGTCCCTTGATAGCATTCTGAATACACCATTTTCTTTAACATATCTTCCATTGCTCTTTGAGACAAAATCAAAATATGTTAGTTCTTTATTTTCTTCTACTGTTGAAAGATCACTTACCTTATTAAATCTCTCTCCTTTAATTCCAAAGTTAATATCAAGCCCGAAATTCAATGTATCTCTTATATTAAAATTAAACTGTAAACTTCTATCGACCTGTTCATTAATCAAGTATCTTAATGTCTTTCCAGGTGCCAATTCAACTTTGTCTAATAACCAATCAATCAGTATTTTTGTTACAATTGTCGTTACTCTTCGCTTATCGAACAGTACACTTGCACCTACATCACTTTCATCACCAGCTGTTGTGTATGCTCCAGCATTTTTATTAATAAGATTCTTGAAATCTATTTTTTCACCCTTCTTAATAGTCTCAATAATATCTTTTACAAGATTATGCATTGATAATGAAGATACACTTACTTTTGGTAATCCAAAGTAACTTAAATCCATATATAATACATCATTTACAAAATAGAATCCGAGCCATTTGTTTGGCAATCCAACTTCACTGACCTGCTTTAACTCAAAATTAATTTCAGAATTAGCATAGTTCTTTAAATCGAACATCGCCTTTATATCTGCCCTCAAATGTGCTGATGAATATCCTTTAGCCGTTGCAGGTGTTTCCAAAGTCACACCCGTAAGCTCTCCTACTATATGGCTTATTATCTTACCAAAATCCATAACACCTTCTGTTACGGACATTTCAAAATCAAATGTTGTTGAGAATGAAATCCTTGTATCCGTATAATCTCTTAATGGAACATCTGAATTTACATTCTTCTTACTCTTTCCTTCCTTTACATACTTTGGCAATAATTCTTCTTTTGCTCCAAAATTGATGCCAAGTCCTGTAACTTTCCCTGAGAACTTCGCTTTGCCGAGCTTTAATTCAACTCCCATTGCGACTCTATCAAAGCTTCTATATCTATTGGTATATTTGAAATACTCACCATCTTTATTCAATATATAGCCAAGATATCTGTCATAATATTTATCTATCTTGTAATATTTACTACCGTATTTAACATATCTTTCACCTTCACGATCAGCTGCTGTTTTAAATTCTGTTGATGAAATCTTTTCATATATCTGATGTTGTTCAAGATCAACATATTCTATAACACCGTTGATTGTTGTCTTCGCATACCTACCTGACTTATTCTCATTCCACTCTACATTATTATATTTTTTGTATCTTCCTTCTTCTGGAACGATATATCGATAATATGTCCTACCAACTGCATAAACTGGTATATATAATCCATCCGTTTCATTACTTTGTACAAAATTGACCTTATATCTACCTGCAGAGCTTCCATCTTTATTAAATACATAATATGTTGTTGATCCTACAGTCTTCTTTTCATAAACAAATTTATCTTTATTCGCAGAATGAGCAGGATTTGTATCATCATACAACTCTTCATTTGTTGCTTTATGTCTATTCTTCGCCGGTACTATTTCATTTAATTCTTCTTTCTTATTTACTATCTCTGAAACTTTTTTATACACTACTTCGCCGAAATCCATACCGAAATTTAATTCCATTTCATCAAACACATTCTCAAGACTTCCGATTTGTGGTGCAAATGTCGCCAACAACAATTTAATAATTGATTTTGTCAATACAAGCTGCAATGATTCATTTGAAAGAACAAATTCAAGGAAAGAATCTCTTACATCAGTGCTACCACTTGTAGTTTTCATCTTCTTTAAAGTTTCTTTAAGTCCTTCAATAAGTTTTTTACCTTTTTCAATAAGATTTGGAATACTCTTCATAATCTTGTCGAAGTTAGGAATATATGTATATGTTGTCACATTGTCAAAGATGTCTACGCCATCAAAATATACTTTATTATTTGCAACATATATTCCACCACGTACTTTAGGTACTTGAAGTTTTGTTCCATCCGGATTTAACCTTCCATCAGGATCATCACCATATACAACTCTGCCATTCGCAACTTCAACAATTTCAACTCCGAGTTCAAGCTGTTCCCAATTTGTATTATTAATAAATTTATTAAAATCATTCGCAAATAACGATTTGAAATCAAATACAGAAATATCAAAGTTTCCTCTAAATCTAATGCCTAATCCATCTTCAAATGTACTCCTCGCCTGTATTTCAAAAATCATATTTCTGAATGTGTCCGCAAGAATTCCACCCATGGAACTTGTATTATATTTCTTTGTATCTAAATTCTCTATTCTTCCTATAGCTGTTGCAGAGAATGAAACAAACTGATTTTCGAATGTTACTTGATCTTTTTTCTTGAACAACTGTGTGCCATATGCTAATTCATCTTCTTGTAATGCATATTTCTGTTCAGTTGATGATGGATTATGTTCAAATTCAAATGTATCCTTATTTCTAATATATTCACCATCACTATTTGGTATATATTTTGTAACTATATTTTTTCCACCAGTTTTCTTTACACTAAACTTGGAATAGAGTTTAACTTTATCTTTTTCTTCTTTTTTCTCATTTTCTTTCTTAAGAGCGGCAACTTCATCTCTAGTTAAAGCTTTATAAGCTTTTAATGTTGTGTTGTATATATGATTTCCACTCTGATCCTCTTCAAAATAGTAGTACTCAACAGGATTTAACGATGTGCCTTCCATTTCTTCAACTTTTGCAGTTGGCGTTCCAATAACATCATTTGATGTGTTTTTTCCACTTAATGTCGCATATCTTATTCCTATTCCAAGATGTGAACCTTGTAAAACAGCTAAATGCTGATCAGGATTTGAACCAGTAATTGAATTCATCTCTTCTGTCGATAATTCTTCATAAGTAAATGAATATCTATGCTTTTTATCAACACTCTTCAACTTATCTGATGATGCTGCCTTATAGTCTCCAGAATTTTTATCATATAAGAATCCACCATGATCATCTTGCTCAAACTTAATCTTGTAGAATTTACCTCCCATGTATATGACATGAATTCTCTTATATCTGTCAGATTGTTTCGTTTCAGAAATCTTATCACTTAAAATCTTGTTAAATTCACCACTTATAACTCTATCTGTACCATCTTTATGTGGTATAAATTTGTATAAATATTGAGATTTATTATCTTTATCAGACTCACTATATTTAACAAACATGTAATGCATTACATCACTATTAACTTCAACAAATCTCTGTTTCGTCATCTTAGTTACTATATCCAAAACATTGTTTATATATGAATCTATTGATGTATGATCATTCATTTCACTATCGCTTAATATATGATCTACATTCTGACTATTCATGTTAATATCGCTTGTCGCTCCTACACTCAATTGCTGACCATACTTAATGCCATTTTGTTCTTTAGTCTCAATTCTAAATGTGATTTTTGACGAATTTCCATTCTCTTCTGTTGGGAATTGGACAAATAATCCGGATTTTTCATCATTTAATGACAAATTATTTAACGAAGAAGCGTCATTGTCAGTTATGAGTTCAAATATTGATCTTATTGCTCTTGACTGCAACAAAACATCAAAGTGAGTCATATTTGTTCCACTGGTCAAACTTCTTAGAACAACACCTTTAATAATAGAATCAACAACCTCAAGTATCTTACCTATTTTTTCAAGCTTATTTGTCTCAACTGCCGGCTTATTTTCAGATATAGATTCAGCTGTATTTGTTCCATATTTGCCACCTTGTTCTGTATTTGATTTAACATTTCCAGCAACCAATGCACTTCTTATATCGGATTTTTCATTAAAGATTCCAAATCCCTTTGCAAAATCATATAAATCAAGTTTAATATTTGTACCAATTATATCTTTAACTTTGAGGAATATTTGTCCTTTTATCAGATAAAGACCTATTTTCTTTTCATGAGGTGTTCCTTTCCCTAAAAGAAGTTCAGCACCAAGTTCAACTGAATTTACCAATGAATCCACATCAAGACGGATATCTTCTATTCTCTTTTCTCCTCTAAGTACTTCATAAATTCCTAATGCTTCGGCATTTATTCTTCCTTTAAGCGTTAAATAATATGTATCAGTAAACTCATCATTAACTGCATTTTGTAAAGCTATTCTATTTAATAAGTTCAGTAATGATATTTTTCTTTCATTTGCCTTGCCCTTATTCAAAGGTATCTCTATTTTTTCAAGTTTTTCTCTTATCTTTGACATCTTAAGTAAAGTGTCAATTATTCCATTCAAATTCAATGGAACTCTTACCCATCTACCGTTATCATTTTGTGTAAATGAACCATCTAATTCATTTTTATCAAATCTATTACTATATGCATATTTTTCAATTGGATCTGGATCTCCCACCGCCGGTCTCTCTATATACTTATATGTTGAAACTACATCATATGTGATTTCCATTGTTAAATTGAATGTCATTATGCCAGTCTTCTGATATGTATAGAATCCTGATTTCCCCTCTTTAAGCTTCATGAATTTCCCATTCAAATCTGCTTTATATCTTGTATTGCTTTCATCTAATGTATATGTATATCTATCTGTACTTTCAAAATCCTGCTTATCCAATTCACCCGATACCGCTGCATCTGGTAACTTATCATATTCATCATTAGAAATACTTACATATCTTTCAGCTTCACTAACTATATTTGATACTTTTGTATTTTTTTCTGTTGAAATTGTTGGATTCTTAATTGTAAATTTCATTGAACCAATCTTGCTTGTAAATCCAGCATTTACTGTCCAAGTTTCAAAATTAGCATCTGCAAACAATTTGAAATCTTGGTTAGGCATCTTATCTAATAAATCCTTTATATTTGACTGTTTTGTAAGAAGACCAACTAATGCTAAAACAACTTTCTGTGTAACACTAATACCTATAGCATTTTTAAATACATCCATGCTTACAGTGATATCTGAGCCAGTTGTCTGTGCTAATTTGTTCTGTACCTTATCAAATAAATTATTCAATTCATTAATGAGCAATGTTGAAAATTTTGTATTTTCAATCACATATCTCTGTCTATTAGGTTTTTCAGCCTTTTTACCAAATATACCTTTATCAACCATCAATTTATTGCCTTTCAAATATAGTCTCGCAATAAATTCTTTAGTATTTTTATCATAAATCTCACAATATATTTCAGTCTTTGATGGATCTTTTAAATCAATATTATATCCAAGCGATGCACTGAATTTATATGCAACATTCTTTTCAATATCAATGCCAAGGTTAGTCAATAAATCTGCACTAAATGCTGCTAAATAATCTTGCAACTTAATAGATACTTGATGATCATCTGTCAATTTAACTTCTAGTTCTGCGTCTATTGTTGATGAGAATTTACCCTTACTCTTTGGTGATGTATACGCCGATGAATCAAAACCACTAGGTAAAACGGTGTTTTTATCAGATAAGCTTATTTTCCATTTTTCCACAGAAATATTCATAGTAAATGGATCAACACCTATTCCAAACTTGAATCCTAAATTTGCCCATCTCAACGATAACTGTGAATATTCATTTAAACTTACAAAATTATTCTTATCTACATCAATATTCCAAATTGTCTTAACTAAAGATGCCACAAATGCCGGTGCAATTTTTGCAGTGATCTTTTCACTATCAACATCTATTCCACTCAATGCACTCTTAAGTAAGTTTGCAAATGATGGTTTATTATTATTGTTCTCTGTTGTACCGCTACCATTTCCCCCGGTACTGCCGTTCTTTTTAAACAAACTTTCAAAAGCTATATCTTCAACCTTGAAGCGGAAATCTTTATATTCCAAATAAACGGTACTTAAAGATTCACCTTTAGCATTCTTTTCACCTTGACTCAATATTCTTACGGCAAATTTATTAACTTTTCCAAAGTATTTTGGATCATCCACATCTTTCTTATCAAACTTATAATCATTAATATTTCCATTATAGAATTCCATGGATATATCTGAATTTGAAAGTATATTCTTCAAATCAAATGGGCTCTTTCTTTTGTATATCTTCGTTGATTCATCTATTCCTTGAATCGCTTCAGCCGTTATCTTTAGATATTCTTCTCCATTCTTTAAATACATATCAAGAGCTGCAAGTTTTTTCTTATCCTCTGATTTACTTGGATCATATTTTTTGATCTCATTTCTTTCTTCTTGAGATATTTCTTCAAAATGATTTCCTTTTTCATTTAAGTATACTTTTCTAAATACATCATTTGAATATCCCGTACCCGGAACAATTTCATCTCCAACTAATGGTATAAATTTATTTAAACTTGCATTATATTTATATAATTGATAACTTACAGGTTCCCAATCAGGATCAGTTATTTTTTTAGTCATTTTTACAAACTTAGCATTGTCTCTAAGATCAAATGTTTCTTTTCCATCGCCAAGTCTTAAGTTTGCTGCAATTCTATATCCAATTCCCTTCGCTACATCCAATGGTATATTGTAATTAAATGCCAGTTCTCCAATTATACTCTTTAAATTTTCAAGTTTTTTATCTGGATCAATCTTATCCCATAATTGTTTAATCCATTCTCCAACTGTCCATTGCTGAGAACCACTTGCTGCATTAAATTCAAAATTACCTTTAAATTCAGCATATGCTTCTTTTAAACTGATATCTCCGTATTTATCAAAAACCTGTACATCTTTATAAACATCATCGCTTAAGAATGTTGCCAATTCCTTATCTTTGACCATTACTTTTGTATCACCAAGTTTGGCGGCTAAGCCCAACATTGTGATTTTTAATTTTGCTGTCTCATTTCCACCTGCATCTAATGTACTTAGCTGCATATCCAAATCAGGACTTATTGTCTGGAAATCTTCACCTATCTTATTTGTTTTAAATATCTGTTCCAGATATACATTCAAAACAGCATCTATTTTGCCACTATCAATCTTAAATAGCTTTTTAATTGCTTCTGCTAAAGCACCTAGCATCTTTAATTGTAGCTTCTTAGAAGAAAGTGTTAATCCAATCCCTAAAGCAAGATCTAACATATCTTCTTCTTTTAATTCTTTAGAATTTTCACATGTCAACGCCGATGTTGTTGATGCTCCATTAATTTTTGTCTTTGCATCTTTTAATAGTAATGACAACAAAAATTCATTTATATCAAATTTAACTTTTGTCTTTTCAATACCTAATTTGCTCATATCTAGGTGCAAATATCCATTTGAATAGTATGCTCCCATATAGAGTTCTCTATCATCATCATTTACATTATCTTTGAAATTCGCTCCTCTTAATTCCATCAAAAATTCTGTTCTATTTGTAGTTGTTGTAATGTCTTTTCCTTGTAGATATTGAAGTAATGGTGCAAAATCCAATGATCCCTTCATATCAAATGTATAATCCATCTTTACATTATTATGTAAATTCATTATGTCTGTAGGAGCTTTTACAAGATCAAAATTAAATCTTGTTCTTGCCTGTGCATAATATTGTGTTTTTTCAAATACATCTACATAATTTTCCGCTTCACTTGTATCTGCAAATTGCTTATCTCTTCCACTTATTAGCGGATCTCCAGATACACCAAACTTCATTCCACTTAATTTGAATTCAACTTTATTTGCTCCGATTAGACCTTGAGCTCCAAGTTCTATTTCACTTAATTTCAGCCCATTATATTTGAAGTATACTTTTCCTGAATGTACATCCTCAAATTCGATACTTACCTTATCCAATATTTTCAAAACGCTCGCCAATTTAGCAAGAATTCCACTTGCAAGATATGCTTCTGCTTTTTTATTACTTAAATCTATTCCACTTATCAACGATGTCAATATCGGTATTAATGGATTCTTTTTTTCAACATATGATTTTTCATCATCTTTCAATGCATTTTTACGTTTGAAATATGTTTCTTTATTTTTTGTTACTTTTACAAACTCACCAGATGCATCAACATTAAGCAAATATCTTACAGCATTTACTGCTGGTCTCGCTGCTGTTGGTAAATAATATTCCTCTCCACTTCCAGTAATTTCTTTTGCATATTTACCTTTTACACTTTCAACAAAACTATACATCTGCATCTGATCTTCAGATACCGGGTTATTATTATTTTCTTCTGGTTTATTAGATTTATTTTTTAAATTCTTAATTAACGACTCAAGCTGTGGTAATATTTCACTCACTTTTAATTTTGCTTTTTCAATACCTAACAAATTGCTCTTTATAAAGATTTCACCCTTACTAATATTAAGTTTGAATATCTCTTTAATCGCACTGTCGGATTTTGACCTACCTTTAACGACCAATTCAATTTCAGAATTAAAAATCATTTCAAGGTTAAATCCATTCTTCAAATTTAAAGCTGCATTTAAGTCAATTTCCACATTCGGATCCATGTTCTCCTTAAATGAAACAAGGAAATCAAATATGAGATTTCTCAAAGTTTTTCCAAATATTTCTTTTCTATCGTTACCTGATGTTTGAAATTGATCTTGATAACGCATTTTCAACAATTGTCCTTGTATAAAGTTTGTTTCAAGTTTCATTGGAACTGTAGCTTTTACATTTACATTTTCAAGATTTAATCCTAAATTCTTCAATCCATCTTTCAATGAATTCTTTGTCGCCTCAATATAACCTGGGTCAGCCTTTATATCAGACAATTTGCCTGAAATACCTTCTTTATATTTTCCAAATACTATATTTGATTCAATACCGAAACTTCCACCAAAGTTATTTAAAATATCACTATTCTGTCCCTCTATTTTTGTATCAAATTTAAATACTTTATCTAACCCAAAACCGCTATTATTCCAATTGATATCTATTTTTTCAATTGGAGAAGGCGTTTTATCTTTAAACACAAATTGACTAAATATTTTATTTAAAACTTCTTTTGTAAGATTTAGTCCTAATTCTTTTATATTCGCAATATTCTGATTTTGATCTATTTTAATTGCCTTTAAAATGCTATATATTAAATCAATCGTAGGGTTTGGTGATTCCCCAGCAGTCGTATACATTGCAACTGTATTTCTTATTTCTTTATTGTATTCCTTGTATATATTTCTTTCTTCTACTGATGTGGATGTTGCTAAAGAATTCAACTTTGATTTGATGTTTGCATATACATCCATTGCAGAATTTATCAAGAATTTCTCCAATTCAAGATTATTCGTTTTCAACTTTGTCTGACTACTTGTAACTTTTGATAAATCTGCATATGCTCTATCTTCAGAACCTATATATGCGATAGTTGCAAGTGTCTCTCCATTTCTCTTTACTTCAAGATAAAATTCAGTTTTCCCAAAATTGATATTTGAATATTTTCCAGCAACTCTTATATCAAGATCTACAGAACCCGCATGTGTTTCAATTAATGTTTGATAAAGTTGTGAATTAATATCAAGTTTTTCATTTAAAATATTTTTAATTAAATCACCAAACATTCCGACAGCATTTTCAACTGTGAATTTCCTATCTTCCATGTTGAATTTAAGCTTTGCATCAACATCAAATTGAAGAGGATTATATGTAGCCATTTTACTCAAATCAAGCATCTTGCCATCTACATCTCTCAATGCAAATCTATTATTTTCATCAAAGAAGTTAACATCTGCTGCTGGAGCAAGTCCGTTTGTTATGTTATTTGTTTTTTCTACATTGAATAGGAATTCTCTATGAAAAGCACCGTACTTGTTTTCAAGCACTTTATTCATGTCGGAATCAATTATTCCAGAGAACTTTGTTCCCAATGATTTGAGTTTTCCGCCTACTACATCAGCCTTTATATTTACTTCAAGACTTGCTAATGCTGTAAGTGTTTCAAGGTTTATACCTAATTCTCTATTTGCTAATTCATATATATCGCCAGGGAGCAATTTTAATGCTAATGGTATCATTGCGGCAACAAGCCCCATATTCAATGGAATATCTAAACTGTAATCACCAGGATTCAATGATGCCGTTTTTGTCGCTACTTTATTATGACCAAGAAGGAATTCTTTAAATAATCTCTCAACAGTTACTGAAACTAATGGTTTTCCTTGGGGAGTTTTTAGGAAGTTACCAAGATTTAATCCCAATATATTCTGTGCCAAGGCTCTTAATACGCCTGGATCCTTTTCTTGCACCTGCTGTATAAGTCTGAAAATAACTGATGGGTTAATGTCTTCTGTGTTTACTGCGTACACACCATATCTTGTATTCCCGTTGCTATCAACAACTTGATGTATTTTATCACCTTCGATATGGTTACTCTTTTTTAGACCGGATAAATCCATAAAAAACATGGATTTTTTTACGCCTCCAACATCAACAGCTCCATCATAGTAAAATCCCATAACTTTAGTATTGGTCTCTTGATTATATACATCTAGAGCTAACTTACTGGCTGCATCAATGTCATTAGTATCAATATTAGCTGCAAGACGCATTTTCAAAGGTGGAAGCTTGCTATATGTCTGCTGACCTCTACTTGGATTTTTAATTTGGCTTTTAAAATCCAAATTCAGTTCGGTATCGATATTGATATATCTTTTATTACCTTCTGATGTGGATCTTACGGCTTTTTTCAAATCCTCCCAAGCATCCAAAGATGAAATATTACCTTTGGCTTTAATATCATGCTGATTGTCTATTCTTCCGCCTGGTGTACCGATCTTACCTTTCTTCTTACCTGTCGTACAAGACGCAAACATCCCGATTACAAGTGCGATCAGAACGAATAAGATAAAAAATTTTGCTGTGCGTAAATGTTTCATAATTTCTCCCCTATTAATCTCAACAAGTCAATAAAACAGCTTTTTATATATAATATATAAATATATTACAGTGATATGGGGTAACTAATCAATATGTTAGTTAAAAATTTAACAAAAATTTAATCAATATTTGCTCTTACTGAAGCTCTAAATTTTTCTATTTTTTCGTCAACAAATTCACCTAAACTTCTATTTAACAGTGGCATAAGATTTATGCCAAAAGATACTGCCGAAAATATATTGTTTGAATGTGATTCTGCAAATGTAGCATTTGCACCTATTCTAGAACAATACGCCTTGTCATATGATTTTGATTGATTCTGTGATGGGAAATTTGATAAAAGAGTATATGCAAACTTCTCATATCCCGATATATCAAGAATCACTTTATCTTCTTTTTCCAACCAGTCAAGATCACGCCACAATTCCACACCAATAAATAGTTTCGGTTTTTTTTCATTTTTAGATAGTCTAATCCCTTCAATTGCAATTTTTGATGCATTAACATGAGTAGGATGACTATCAAATGGTGAATGGGTATACACCGTTTGAAGCTCTGTTTCTTTGTCTATTATTTCCGCTATTTTTTCTGCAATTTCTTGTTTTTTTTCTTTTATAGTCGATGACGACAAATCAAATAAAAATACTTTTTCATATTTTCCATATGTAGCTGCTCTTTTTTGTTCTGCAGTTCTCAATTCCACCATGTCTTCATATGAAACATCTTTATATTTACCATCTCTCGGGCAATTTCCACCGTCAGTAAGGACAATTAATGCAAAACCTCCACTTTCAAAACATGATGTTATGCCTTGCATCCCAACCATTTCACCGTCATCTTTGTGTGCAACTATTGCTAGATGTGTTATTGGCTTTTTCCTTGATGTTTTCGGAACAAATTCTATATATGTCATATTTCCCCTCTTAATTTATTAGACTCCATTCTTCATGCAATGTCACACTTTCACCACATTTTAAATCTCTCATGCTTGAAAGTCCTTCTATCTCCAAGATATCCCCACTAGTGTATATTTCCATATTTGACATAAAATCACCATACTTTCCTGTACTCTTTTCTTCTTTAAATTTACATTTAAATTTCATACCTTTTAAACTATATTCTGCTTCAGGTGTATTTAAAAATAATCCGAGTTTTAGTGGTTCTAATCCGCTTTTTTGTTGCACGATAAGCTTTTCTTTACTAATTTTAATTCTTTCATCGTAAATGTCAGTATATGGCCATATAACTAAGTTTTGCTGAGGATTTAAATCATCCATTTTCTTATTTAAATTAACTGTCAGCTCACCACCAATATCCATAACCGTCAAAGCCCATGCGGCGATACTTTCTATATTTTTACTCTTTGATACAATCGTATTTTCTATATACACCTTATTTTTTTTGATACCGATATCTAAAATATAATCAAATTTTGGATCAATATTTGATATAAATGTTCCTCCATGCTCGTTCAATCTGTATGACACCGGTTTATTATCAGCTACATATGTGCAAATGTTCTCTGGTGATTTCCATAATCTATGTCCACCATATAAATGCCAATTATCTTTGTATGCATCGTTGTATACCTGAACTTTTCTTTCAAGATCCTCTTTTAATATGTTGTTTTGTTTATCGCCAAAATATATAATTCTTGGTCCGACATCAATAGTTACCATAACTATCATGCCATTTTCTTCAAACTGCACACATTTACCAAAATTTTTATACTCTATAATTTGCTGCATCCCTCTTAATATTCTCCATTTCCTCTGCTTTGCGTTTCAAACTCAAACTACCACCAGTAAATGATTTGAAAAAATTAATATTTGTAATTAAATTCTTAATACCTTTAGAATCCACAAGCCCCAAGTCTTCAAATTCGTAACCATATACCATTAATATTCCTAACAAATTGATCAATCTATTATTTTTGAATTCCTTATATGATCCGCCCAATCCGCTCCATGTGTTCTCAGCCAAAGCAAATATTCTAGGAAATGTATGTTTGAATAATTCCTCTGTAGTTGTAATGTATTCTGTCCATAAAGGTGCTTCATATCCCAATATATTTGATGTGTTTTTTATTCCATGCTTTATCGGATTATATTTATATATTTTTTTCATGGGTGAAATATAATGTGGATAATCTAAATAATGTACCATTGTTTTACTTATAATTGTTTTCTGTCCACTTTGAATCTGTTTCTTTGTAACTTTCGGTCTACCTGGAGCTTCCATCCAATACTGCATGACAGCATCTTTATTCATCCCACCAGTGAAAGCTTCATTCCACATTATTGGAGTTTTACCCAAATTTTTAACAATTTCTACGACCCTATTTGTAAATAGAAGCTGAAATTCAAGATAATTTTTTACTCCCGATTTTTTATAAAGCTCCTGACATTTAGGACACATTTGCCATGCTGTGCATGGTGCTTCATCGCCTCCTAAATGGATATACTTTGATGGAAATAAAACTGCAAATTCGGCTAACAATTTTTCTATAAATTTATAAACTTCTTCTTTACCCAAACATAATACATACTTATGTATTCCGAACCATTCCATAGTGTCAATTTTACTGTTAAAACAAGATAACTCCGGATATGCTGCAATATATGTTGCTGTATGCCCTGGCAAATCAAATTCAGGTATTACTTCAATAAATCGCTCATCACAGTATCTTATCAAATCCTTAATATCTTCTTGTGTAAAATAACCAGCAACTTCTTTTCCATCTCCGCATGTTTGTTTTCTTATTGCCCCCTTCTTATGCAATTCTGGATATACTTTACTTTCTATCCTGAAGCCCTGATCATCTGTTAAATGTAAATGAAGTTTATTTATCTTCGAGTAAGCAAGACAATCGACCACCTTCTTTATCGTTTCAAGATTAAAATAATGTCTGCACACATCCAACATATAGCTACGATATTCCATTTTTGCTTTGTCTTTTATTGTCATATATGGAATGATACTTATTCCATTATCATAATACTCAAAAATCAATTGTTTGAGCGACATAACGGCATAGAATACCCCTTTTTGTTCATTTGCTGTTATTGTTATTTCGCTATTTATATCTAAAATATAATCATATTCAATATCACTATATTTAATTGTTATTCTGTTTGGTTTATTATCTTCAAAGTCCAGAAAAAATAGCTCATTTTTAAACAATTCACTGCCTGAAAATTCTGTATGTTTATTAAAAACAAACTCTCCATCACCATATGTGACATCAAAGGGTCTAGGAATTATTTTCATATCATTTTCTCCCAGATGTTAATAAAAAAATTCTATCACACGGGTTGCTTTATTACAATGATACCCCTAAAATGTGATTTATGAGAGCGGTAATTCAACGAACATTCAATTCCAAATTATATGTTGAAAATAAACTTATAAGTGAAATTCCTTCTGGTCTTACAATATTTATAGGCATAACTGAAGGAGATACTTTCGAACAAGCAAAATACTTTGCCCAAAAAATGGCAAAATTACGTGTGTTTAGAGATGAAAATGGCAAAATGAATTTAAATATAAAACAAGCCGGCGGCGAAATTTTACTTGTTTCACAATTTTCATTAGCAGGTACATTAGGAAAAGGAACTGGAAATCGTCCTGATTTTATTAAGGCTGAAAAACCAGAAAGAGCACGACAACTTTACGAATATATTACTAATGAAATAAGAAAAGAAGGGGTAATTGTAAAGAACGGGGTATTTGGTGCACATATGTATATTGAACAACAACAAGATGGTCCTCTTTCGTTCGTCTTCGAATGCTAAATATTCACATGTCATCTATCAGCTTTCTTTTTATTATATATTTCGTTTTATCATTATATTGAAACAATGCTACCGCAATCCCACTGGCTTTAAACGGTGGGTTAAGGTAGCAAAAAATAGATATTTGTGATCTAATAATTATTATAGGAATATGGAAATCAAAGAATAGACATAAATATTAACTACAGTATCATATTATTTTTGTATGTAAGTATAGAAAAAAGCTTTTAGTATCAAAAGAAATATCAGATTATACAAAACAATTTTCTTACGAGATATGCACAAAGAATAATATAATCATAAAATATATGGAAACAGACAAAGATCATATACGCTATATGATAGAAAGTGAGCCTACAATATCCATAAGTAAAGTGGATAATCTAATTAAGAGCTATACAAGATATCATATATGGAAAAAGCATACAGAATATCTTAAGAAACATTTTTGGAAAGAAGATACATTTTGGACGGATGGATATTTTGCTTGTAGCGTAGACAATGTTTCTGAAGAAATATTAAAGCAATATATAGAAAATCAAGGGTAGGAAAGGCAGGTAAGCTTAATGTTAAAGTCATATAGATATCGAATTTATCCGAACAAAGAGCAAGAAATACAGTTGGCAAAGACATTTGGCTGTTGTCGTTTTGTATATAATCAGACCCTTGCATACAGAAAAAATACTTATGAAAAAGAGAAAAAGTCCATCAGTAAAACAGATTGTAATAATTATTGCAATAGAGAGCTGAAAGAAGTTTATACATGGCTGAAAGAAGTAGATAAATTTGCTTTAACAAATGCAATTTATAATATGGATAGTGCTTATCAAAAGTTTTTCAAAGAGCATGCAGGTTATCCGAAGTTTAAGAGTAAGCACGATAGTCATAAATCATACACAACTAATTTTACAAATGGAAATATAACAGTAGATTTTGATAGAGGAAGAATAAAGTTGCCAAAGTTAAAAGAGATAAAAGCAAAAATCCATAGAAATTTTGCAGGGCAAATAAAATCGGCAACTATATCTAAAGTGCCAAGTGGCAAGTATTATGTGTCCATTCTTGTAGAAACTGAACATAGACCACTTGTAAAAACAAATGGGCAAATAGGACTGGATTTAGGGATAAAAGATTTATGTATCACATCAGATGGGAAGAAATATGAAAATCCAAAGACAATTAAAAAATATGAGAAAAAGTTGATAAAATTACAAAGACAATTAGCAAATAAAACAAAAGGGAGCGAGAACTATAAGAAAAAAAGAAAACAAATAGCACTATACCATGAGAAAATAAAAAATACCAGAAAAGATTATCTACATAAGATTTCAAACGAAATTATAAACGAAAACCAAGTGATAGTTTCGGAAAACTTACAGATAAAAAATATGGTAAGAAATCATAATTTAGCAAAATCTATCAGTGATGTATCGTGGTATGAGCTGACAAGACAACTGGAATATAAGTCAAAATGGAATGGTAGAACTTATATTAAGATAGATACATTTTATGCAAGTAGCCAGGTATGTTTTAGTTGTGGATATAAAAATGCAAATGTAAAAGATTTAAAAGTAAGAGACTGGATATGCCCTGTCTGCAATACAAAACACGATAGAGATATCAATGCGGCAAAAAACATATTAGCAGAGGGATTAAGACAAGTAGTATAAGAACAAACAATAGGGCAGGGACTGCCCGAATTAACGCCTGTGGAGATAGTAGGTTGCGAGGTCAGAGAAGCAGGAAGCCTATAGGCTTTAGACTATGGGCAGTTCACTTAAAAAATAATTTGCATGTGAATATCTTTTTTGCTAGAATTCTAAAAGTGTTTAGGAGGTATACCGATGTCGAGAGTTTGCAGCATTTGTGAAAAGAAACAGATGAGCGGAAATAATGTAAGCCATTCACATAGAAAAACAAGACGTTCATGGTCAGTTAATGTGCATAAAGTAAAACTTTCCGATGAAGCTGGTGCACCAAGCGTATATGTTTGTACCCGTTGCTTAAGATCTGGAAAGAAAAAATCAGCTTGTCCTTTCTAATTTCTAAATATTATTTGCACATTTAAAACAAATAATTCACAACTAAAAGCACATAGTTTTACATTGAAATAATCAATAGCTAATCAAAACAAACAACAAATGTAAAAATAGCAAAAACGATTGTCGATAGAAAACCGTTTTTTGTTTGTTGCTTTTCATTTTTAAATAATTTTATCACACGATCTAAATAAAGATAATAGCATCTCCAACATCATTAGATTTATGGAATTTGCAATACTAACACGTACTTCATTTTCTTCCTATCGAATTTGCAAGAATGCCCAAATCCATAATCTCTTTTAACAATCAAGACACTTATTCGTAACATTTCAATTTTACTTTATGATCTAAACTACCCTTGCAACTGTTTTATAATTTCTTTTTTGTCATCGGCACTAAATACTGCACTTCCAGCAACCACGACATCGCAACCAGATTTTTTACAAGCATCAATTGTCTTAAGTGACACTCCACCATCTATTTCAATTAAATATTTGTATTGTTTTTTCTTTCGCTCGTTATAAACACTCTCAACTTTTTTTAAACAATCTTCTCTGAATGACTGCCCACCAAACCCTGCTTGAACTGTCATTATCAAAACAACATCTAATTGTGAAAGATATGGTTCAACTATAGAAATATCTTTATCTGCATTAACGACAAGTCCAATCAGTACTTTATTCTTTTTTGCAATATCTATACATTGTTGCACATTCTCTGAAGCATCTGGGTGAAATGTTATAAGATTTGCTCCGGCATCACAAAACTGCTGTATATATCGTTCCGGTTTATCTATCATCAAATGTACATCAAAAAACATGTCTGAATATTTTCTTAGAGCCCTTATCATTGGCATGCCAAATGTAATATTCGGAACATAATTACCATCCATAACATCACAATGTACCCAATCTGCGTTCCATTCTTTAAGAAGGGATACCGCTTCAGCCATTTTACCAAAATCTGCCGACAAAATTGATGGTGCCACTTTAATCATATTTCACCTTCATTTTAATTTTTATGGAATGTCTTTCCCCCAACTTCCATTTTTATTTTATAATTTTTTTCATTCAAATGTAAGTACCATTTTAAATCATCACTATCTGCATACAAACGCAGTTAAAATTCAAATGACTTTAAATAAATCTCTGTGTCCTATTAAAAAATCTAATGTGTTTTCATATAAATATATTCTCAATATCTAAAATTAAAACTTGCTACTATTTTTACAAAATTCCATTTTAGTCATATTTACCTTTATCTATCAACTCATTAAAAATTTTAATATATCTATCGTATCTTCCTGGTGAAATACTTTTTCCTACTTCATCTTTTACTTTACAATTTTTTTCATTTAAATGACGACATGAACTAAATTCACATTCATGTGAACAACTATCAAACTCTTCATAATAATTCCTAAGATTCTCAGGTTTTATCTCCACTGTATCTAATATTGAAAAACCACAGGTGTCCACTATGTAAACATCATTCATTGTATGTATTTCGATATGTCTTGTTGTATGTTTTCCTCTACTTATATGCTCAGAAATATTATCCGTTTTTATTTTATTATTTCCAAATATATGATTTATCAATGAGCTTTTCCCAACTCCAGACTGTCCAGCAACTGCACAAATCTTTCCACGCATGCTTTCAAACAGCTGAGCCATTCCTTCTCCTGTATGTGCTGAAACATAATATACTGGATATAATTTTTCATATTCACTAAGATTAAGTTTTTTTATATCCATCTTATTATTAACAATGCAGATATCAATACCTTCATAGAGGCAATTTATTATCAACTTATCTACTAATATAAAGTCTGGTTCTGGCACATTTGAAACAATAATATAACACTTGTCTATGTTTGAAATTCTTGGTCTAATAAGATAATTCTTTCTTTCATAAATATGGCTAATAACATGCTCTCCATTTAATTCTTCAATCTCAACCAAATCTCCAACGCATGGTCTCAATACAGATATTTTCTTTCTTACAGGGCAAGAGTATATCCCTTTATCTGTAAAAACTGTATACTGCGAAGATATTATCTTAATTACTTTACCCTTCATAACTCATCTACATGCAACTCTATATTCACAATCACTACTCCACACTTGCATCTTCTTTTCATACACATCATATCTTTTCAATCATACTTCGTAGTTAATTTGTTACCTTACTTTAAAACTTATATAGTTTATTCAATCTGCAAAAATGTTTCTCTTTTGAATTGTACTATCCTAAAATTTCTCTTGCAAACTTTCATTTTTTTCAACAGTTTTTAATATTCATATTCAGACCTTTTTTTGTTATAATAACATGACATATGGGAAAAATTGTTTTTAAAGATCAGTCAAATATGGACACTTATACTCTTGTAAGTGACTCTTTTATCTCTAATTTCTTGCCAACATTAAATGCTGATCAAATCAAAGTTTACCTGTACTGTCTACATTGCATTAATAGAGATTGCAATTTTAATGATATTTCAAATGCAATAAATATTGATCAAGATAAAGTGAATGAAATTTTTAAAGAACTTGAGGATATGAATCTAATCAAGATTGAAAATCAAATGAATCCTGCCACTATTTCTTTTCTTAATCCTGGCAAAGGAAAATTGTTTAAGTTACATGATTCAAGCGAATTTAATGACTTTCAGAATGAAATTACTAAACTTCTTCCTGAACGTTACTTTTATCCATTTGAAATGAATGAGTACTATGATTTTATTACTTCCAAAAAATTTGAAAATATAGCGTTGGTAGCAATTATAAAATATTGCATGAAAATAAAAAATGACAATATAAGCTACAAATATATTTTAAAAGTGGCTGAAGATTTTGCCACAAGAGGTTTTAAAACTTTAGCAGCAATAGAACCAATAATTAATAGATATTACCTTAAAGATGATGATATTAAAATGCTCGGCACAAAGATTGGTAAAAAATTCTTTGACGCCGATGATTATCTCCTATTTGATAAATGGACTGAAACATTTGATTTGGGTGAAATCATACAAGTCGCTATTGAATTTAAGACCAAATCATTTACTGCTATAGATAATATTTTAAATACTTTACAAGAACATGGGATTCGTGGTGCTAATAATATTGCAGCATACAAAGAAACAGATACTGAAAGAAAAAACATCGCTATTTCAATAAATAAAAAACTTGGTTTATTTCTTTCAGATCTTGATAACGAAATTAAAACATATATTATTCCTTGGACAAATATGGGATATACTAAAGTAAGTATCGACAAAATAGCTCAAGACTGTTTTGAAAATAATGGTAAAACTTTGCAGTTTCTCAATGATAAAATTCATTTTCTCTATGAAAGTGGTATAACCACGGACGAAGATATTAACCAATACTATGTCTCGATTAAGCAGGATGATAAGAAAATTAAGGAATTATTTAAGCTCAGTGGCTTTAATAAAACCGTATCTCAAAATGATAGAGATATGTTTAATGTATGGACAAGTAAGTGGGGCTTTGATTTTAATACAATAAAATTTGCAGTAAAAAAATACGAAGGCAATCCATATTGGCAAAGTAAAATAAATAAACTACTCTCTAACTGTAAACAACAAAATGCATTCAAACAAAATGAAATTGAAAGCATATTTAAAAGCTCTGTTGCTAATAATCAAACAAATAAAAAAACCGGTAAGTCATATGACTTTACCAATTCGGGAAACTCTTCAGCGTATGATAAACTCTTAAAAAATGCCAGTTAGGTGAAAACATGTTAAATAAAATTATTAAAAATATTTTAAATGATAGAAATGAACAATTAGATCAGATTCAATTCAATGAGGCTTCCCGCATTCAAGCTGCAACAGAATCCATACCTGAAGTTAAAGAAGCAAGAATAAAAATGTTCGATCTATGCAAGTCAAAAGACTATACTCTCAAAAAGTTTAATGAACTTGAAAAAAATTATGAAACAGTTTTGAAAAAACATTCTCTCACTCAACTGACAAGCACTTTATATATTTGTAAAAAATGTAATGATTCAATAATTAAAAATGGCAAACTATGTTCATGTGTAACAAAAACCTTATTTAAGCAAGAAGCATTAAAATTGTGTTTTGATAATTTAAATGAGTTTAAAAAATTCAAACAACTAAAACTGGTTACTAATACTAAATTAAAACCTTATTTTAATATTATGAAACAAATTGCAATAAATAAAGCCACTCATTCCATTTACATATTATTTGGAGGACCTGGAGTCGGAAAAACAACACTTGCTCTATCACTAATTGATATGGCAACAGACAATTTCAAGACTTGCAAATTTATCAAATCATTTAATCTCAATAATAAATTTAAAGATGTATGTTTTAATAATGAAGAACTTAGTGATAATGATGATATCTATACTGCAGACATACTTGTTGTTGATGATCTAGGTAACGAACAAGTTATAAATACTATAACAAATGAATATTATATTGATTTAATTGAAAAAAGAACTCAAAATGATTTAATTACTATTTTTACAACCAATTTATCTCCTTCTCAAATTTCTAGTCATTTTAATGAACGGTTGTCATCACGCTTATATGATACTGCAATCAGCAAAACATTAAGTAAAGAATTTATAGATCACTACGAAGATAACACCCCTCAGTATGTTGACCTAAGAATTGAAAATAACTAAGCAACTTTTAATAAAATTAATTTTTCATATTTAATAAAAGAATCTCTGTTATTACATTAATAACTTTTATTCCATCTGCACTTACAAGTTTTTCAGCTTTATTGATAAGTTCTACTCGCACCTCTTCAATTACACGTTTTAGCTTAATACCCATAGGTGTAAATGAAAATGTAGATGATCTTCTGTCCACCAGAGATTTTTCAGTTGTTATGTATCCCTTATCAATTAATTTTTTTGCTGTTATAGAAATTAAAGCCTTTGTTACACACAAATCTTTTGCAATTTGCACCGCAGTTTTACTTGAGCTAACTTCTGATATAAACATAATTTCAGTTGCGGTTAAACTCTTTGCATTCAAACCTTCATTCATAGCTAATTCTGCACATTTTCTCTGCAATGTCTTTTCAAAAAGATCAGACAACTTTCTTATTGATGTAATTTTTAATTCTTCCTGTCCCATATTTTGATTTTACCAAACTTAATCATTAACAACAATTTTTAAACTTTTTTATTTATCCCACTTGGAACCTTTTTTACATATATAAAAATCACAGTAGTTCGCTCCTGTAGCAATAGTTCCACTTCGTTTTAATACTCCACCCATAAATTCTATAAACTTATAATCTAACTTGCAGAAATATGGTATAAGATCTTCATGATGCTCTTGTCTACCTAAAGCACACAATCCGCATTGATGATATATTGCGGTATATTCATTTTCATCTCTTCCCAAAATAAATTCAGTATTCCAATTAAATTCACTGTTCGATACTGCATTCGCAATCTTATGTTTTTCTATTTCCTTTTTTTGTGCTTTAAGAGTAAATGGTTTTTTATCTTTGAAATTTTTCTGTAACAATTTAGATTCTGTCGTGGCAATGACCATATCGCCAAATTCATCATGACTCATTTTTCCTTCCATTGCATCATATATAGAGAACCACAACATCCCACATGCAAGTACCATTCTTAACGAATTTTTCGTAACATTTCCTATATCTGGTGTCCTACAAATCATGGCTTTATAATTATTTTTTGAAAGTTTCTTTAAATATTTCAAATCAAGATTTTTCCATGACTTTCCCATGTGCTTGAATATAGTTGGTGACAATACAATCCAAATTAATTTCTCACAAAGCGAATTTCTCACATCTGCACCTCAATAATCTTTCAAACCTATTTTTATTATACATCCACATCGTCATTCTGTTAATGTTAATTGCCTTGCTACTTTAGTAATAGAAGTATACTTGTTTTTAGAGACTATAAATGAATACGATAGTTGTTGATTCTTTAAATATTTGTCCGATTAGACATACTGATAACTCTAATATTATTTATTTTCACTTTATCAAAGATTTGCGTCTCAATTGTCCACATGCACCATCAATATCTCTTCCTAAGCTTCTTCTAACTGTGGCATTTACTCCCAATTTATTCAAATCATCAACAAATTTATACACTCCAGACTTATCAGTCCCTTGATATCCAGACTCTTGAATCTTATTTAGAGTTATAAAGTTAAAATGACAGTCCATCATTTTTGATATCTTAACAATCTCATCAAAACATGCCTTTGTATCATTAACTCCTTTTATCATTACATATTCAAATATAATCTGACGCTTCGTCACACTATAATATCTTTTACAAGCTTCCAAAATATCTGATATTTTATATTTTAAATTTATAGGCATTATTCTATCTCGAATCTCATCAAATGGAGCGTGCAAACTGATACATAAGTTTATCCCGAGATTTTCATTCATGAGCTTATCTATCTGATCTACTAACCCACATGTTGATAAAGAAATATTTCTCTTGCCGAAATTCAATCTGCCCGTTGTGATTTCTCTAATAAACTCAACTGTATTGTCGTAATTGTCTAACGGCTCACCTATTCCCATGAGAACTATATTTTTTATGCTTCTTTCATTCTGTACTCTGTTATCCCTATTTAATACAATCACTTGACCAATCATTTCAGTATAATCAAGATTTCTAATTCTTCCACCTATTGTTGATGCACAAAATCTACAACCCATTCTGCAACCAACCTGGGTTGAAAGGCATACTGTATTGCCATATGCATTTGGCATAAAAACGGCTTCTATACAATTGCCGTCATATAATTCAAATAAATATTTCTTTGTACCATCTGTACTTTTCTGAACTGTTTTAATATGCACTGGAATATATGGAATTGACTCTTTTAACTTATTACGCAATTCAAAAGATATACTACTCATTTCATCATAGTTCTTACCCTTATATATAAAATCCATAATCTGTTCATATATAAAATTTTTTTGAATGCCCAGAATGTTGATAAGTTCTTCTTTTGAAATATTTAAAATATTTTTCATTTAATAAATCTCGCTATAAAGAAACCTTCATTGTATTTATCAAATAATGACACATACCTATCTTTAATTATGCAATTGCTATAATCTTCCTTTAAATATTCACCTATATAATCTGCAACTTCTCCATTCTCCTCTTTGAAAATAGTGCATGTAGAATATACTAGAAGACCTCCCTTCTTTAAGTATCTTACGGCGTTATCAGCCATCTTTTTTTGATTCTTCGCTAATGTTTTAATATCTATTAATTCTTTATTTAAAAATACATCCGGGTGTTTTAAAAATGTTCCCATACATGAGCATGGTGCATCCAATAAAACATAATCAAACTGATTTTCATATTCAGGATTAAACTGCATAGCATCATTCTTTTCTACTATTATATTTTTTGTTTTCATTTTCTTTGTGTATGACTCTATTAAGTTCAAACGGTGAAAATGAATATCACATGCTGTTATATTACTTGTCCCAGCACTAAGTTCTGATAGATATATCGCCTTTCCACCTGGTGCCGAACATAAATCTAATAACTTTTTATTTTTATCAATATTAAATACCTGACATGTCAACATAGAAGATGGAGACATTATTGTGCAATTGCCATTATGTACTAACTCTTTAACATAACCATCTAACTTTACATAATACCCGTCTACTTGTGTCTTCTCGTATTCAATTTTTCTTTTAGTAAATTCTTCTTCGATCCCAATTGGCTTATTTCTGTTCTCTCTTATGTGTTCTCTAATTTCAGGTTTAGCTTTTATAATTCTCTCTACAGTTTCATTGTCATAATCTTCTTTAATCTTGTTTATGAACCAATCTGGTTTCGAACAACTTATCCCAAGATCATTTTTCACTTCATATTCTTTTCGTGAAACTTTTTTTAATACACTATTTACAAATCCAGACAATCCCTGCTTGCCTATTTTTTTTGTCAAATTAACACTTTCATTTACTATTGCGTACTGAGGAATATTATCTGTATACAATAACAAATAGATTCCTATTTTCAATATTATTTTTATACGTTTGTCAGGCTGTTTCGCAACGAGTTGAGAAATAATATCTTCAAGTTGAATCTCGTTTTCTATAACTCCATATATGATTTTTGTAGTTAAGGGATTTGTCCTTATATGCGTTAAAGCAACATTAACATATTTTTTATCTAAATATACTTCACTTAATACTTGTAAGGCGTCACTCAAATAATTAACCATACGACTATTTTACTACAATCCTGTCACTATTTCAGTTTTAAATTTTAGTAAATTTTTATATCTCTATTCTTAGATTTGATATTCTCAACACTGTTCTTCATTCATTATGTTCATATATCAAATATTTCTAATCCTTTAACGATGTAACAGGAACAACATAAACCCCATCTTTGCGTTGATATGCTACATTTGATAAACCACATATAACACATTTTATTTTCGCTGGTTTCCCTCCATTCTTTTCTATCTCCAAACATGTCCTTATAAGGCTATTTGCTCCTTCATCAATTTTGTTGCATCCCAATTTTATTTCAAACGCACACCATTCCCCATTATCCAATTCAATTACAGCATCCAATTCATTATTCTTATAATCTTGGTAATGAAATAGTTTTGCTCCGAATGACTGTGCGTAAATTCCCAAATCTCTTACAACCAATGCTTCAAATAATAACCCGAAAGTATTTAAATCTTGCATCAACTTTTTTGGAGTTATATTAAGCAATGCACATGCAATCGCTGGATCTGAAAAATGCCTTTTCTCAAACTGCTTTACTCTCAATGAAGAACGCAAATTTGCAGAAAACGGTAACTGATTATTTGTAACAAACAATCTATTTAATTTGTCGAGGTATTTACCTAATGTATTTCTGCTCATATTTTCTTTTTCATAACCGATTATATCATTTAAAAGTGACAACTCTGATGCTGTTATTGATTCATTTCTAGCAAGCGATCTTAATAAAAGTTTGAATTTAGAAGTACTGTATCTAGTTTCATCATCTACGCTGTTTATGTTCTCATCAATCAATGTATCTACATATGATATTGGCATTATATGTGCTTCATTTATCCCTGCGGAAATATTAGCGGGCCATCCACCACGAACGATATAATATGCCAACTTTTCCAATTGAATATCACTTAACATTTTTGTTTCTAATGCACCGTTGCACAACTCATGCAGGCTGATTTCTCCAGATGAATCTCCCGATTCATATAACGACATAGTATTCATTCTCAATTTTAAAATTCTACCGGCACCACTATGCATAATCCCCTTTGTTTGGGGAGTAGCTGAACCTGTTAAAATTATTTGTCCTTTTTTGTTACGCCTATCTATTTCTGCACGCACAGCATCCCATATAGATGGAACTTCTTGCCACTCATCTATCAACCTTGGAGTGTCCCCTTTTAAAATACTTACTGGATCAATTTCTGCCAATTTTCTGTTTGAAAAATTATTTTGAGGATCTCCAACCATAAATTCACTTTTTGAATGATATGCTGAAGTCCATGTTTTCCCACACCATTTAGGACCTTCAATGCACACTGCTCCCGACACTCCTAAATCTGTCTTAATTATAGAATCAACTATTCTAGATTTATATGAATCCCTATCTATTCCCATTTAACCTCTCACAATCATATTAACAAATTGAACAATATTTTGAAATATAATTGAGCAACTTTTTGAGATATTTTTGAGCAACTTTTTAATATAAATCCTAAACTTGCACAAAAAATTTAACATAGTGAACATTTTCTAAGAGTGGCCATGAATGTTTTATACTTTATCCAAATCCAATTCTTTTTTAAAAATCTAATTTGCTTTCTCACATATACGCCACATCTGTTAAACACATTTTCCCATATCCTACCATTTCCAAACCGTTAAATTTGTAATGATTTCATTTACCTTCTCTTTTAATCTCTTTTTAAGCACCCCGGCACACTTGAGAATTTTTATTTTTTCTAAGTACTCCAATTAGATCAACTACTGAAAAATACTATTCTACTTTTTGGCATTATTAACTTTAATATTCTGAGTCAATAAAAATATATCCTATGTTTTTTCTCTTAAAGAACTGTTGTTGTGATCTTAAACCCATTAAGAAATGCCACATCATCAAGAACTTTGCCAGATGTTTTTTGAAGTTTTTTAAGTCTTATGGCATCTTCTAAACATGCAACTATTAATCCACTTTTATTGTCGGCACTTAAAATTGTCCCCGCTTTATATTGTTGCTCCGTGTGTATAATCTCTGATTCATACACCTTTATTTTTTCATTTTCAATTTCAAAATACGCAATAGGCCAGCTGTACATACCCCTTATAAAATCGTATACCTGTTTTGCGGTCTTTTGGAAATTTATCTTTGCATCTTCTTTCTTCATTATTTTGGTATATGTAGCCTCACTATCATTTTGCGGCGTGAATGTATAATTGCCACTTTGAATTTTATCAACTGCTTCAACGATACATTCTCCACCCAATACAGCCAGTTTTTCAAACATTGTACTCGATGTGTCGAAATTTTCTATTTTTACGGATTTTTGCAACAAAATATCGCCAGCATCTAATTCATATACTGTACGCATTATGGTTATCCCAGTCTCCTTATCTCCATTAATAATTGCACTTTGTATTGGAGATGCTCCACGATATTTAGGAAGTATAGAACCATGTACATTCAATACTCCTATTTTAGGTATTGATAAAAGTTCTCTTGATAATATCTGCCCAAATGCTGCCGTTAGTATAATGTCGGGTTTTTCGTTTTTAAGGTAATCAATGCCATCAACTGAAACTTTGGTAAATTGTTTACACTCTATATTATGTTCTTTTGCAAAAACCTTCACCATGGGTTCAACAAATTGTTGACCTCGTCCCTGTTTTTTATCAGGCGTAGTTACTACACTATGCACTTTATGATATTGATTAAGTTTTTCTAATACTTTAACGGAAAATTCTCCGTTCCCGAAGAATATTATTTTCATGCTTCATATAACCCATCGTTACATTTTGATATATACATAACTCCATCAAGATGATCCATTTCATGTTGAAATGCTCTCGCAGTTAAATCCTGCACATGGAATATATGCTGTTTACCATATCTGTCTAAAGCTTTAACTTTTATTGTTTTGTATCTCGTTACTTCCCCATACTTTTTAGGTACCGAAAGACAGCCTTCAATTCCAGTTTGTATGCCGCCATGTGCAATTAAAACTGGGTTTATAAGTTCATAATATCCATCATCAGTATTTACAATTGCAAAACGCTCGCTAACTCCTATTTGAGGTGCTGCAAGTCCTAATCCATCGTGGAATACTAAAGTCTCTTTCATACTATCCAAAATATTATGAAGTCTCTTATCAAACTTCTTTACAGGTTGTGCCTTCATTTTTAATACAGGATGCGGATATTCCAATATTTTAAATAATGCCATTTATCTCCTAAACCATATTGTGGGGATCTATTTCAACAAATGTTAAAATTCCCTTCATTTGATTTTTATCCACTACATTATATATTTCACCTATCACTTTATCAAACTGAGAATTTTCCATTCTTACAATAATATTATATCTCAATGTGTTTCTTGCTTTTCCTAACAGTGCTTCTCCGGCGTTTAAGTATATATATTCCCCATATTTTTCTTGTAGCTCTTTAATTGCAAGGTATACCGGTTTCATAGCATCAAGTATTTCTCGTTTATCGACTCCATTAAACATTATTCTCACTATTCTAGCAAATGGAGGAAACTTGGTGCCTTCTCTTATTGTTAACTCTTTTTTATAAAAGCCATCATAATCATTATTCCTAACATAATAATAAACATAATGATTAGGACTGAATGTCTGCAACATAACTCTCCCCTTCTTGTCTGCCCTTCCGGCTCTCCCCGAGACTTGGGTCGCAAGTTGAAATGTTCTTTCAGTTGCCATATAATCACACCGATATAACTGCCTATCCATTTCTAAAATTCCAACTACCGTTACATTTGAGAAATCATGTCCTTTTGCAATCATCTGCGTGCCAACTAATATATCTGCTTTATGTTCTTGAAATGCTGTTAGTATTTCATAATAACTGTTTTTCCTATTTGCGGTATCAAAGTCCATTCGCATTACATTGGATTCCGGGAAAATACTTTGTATTGTCTGAGCCAACTTTTCAGTGCCGTAACTATATGATCTCATTTGTTTGCTACCACATTTAGGACATTTCGTTACCACATGATATTTTGTTCCGCAATAGTGGCACATCATTACATTTTCATCAGCATGATATGTTAGACCGACATCACAATTTAAACATTTAATCGGTTCCCCACATGAAGAGCATACTGTATGCGGATAATATCCCCTTCTATTTAGAAGAATCATCACCTGTTCTTTATTATCCAATGCAGTTTTAATAGCTTGTAACAGAACTTGTGAGAAAACTCCACCAACAAGATTTTCTCTTCTCACATCTACTATCTCAACTTCATGCATATCATGTTGCGATATTCTTTTATCGAGTCTTATAATTTTATATGCTCCATTATCTGCTTTATAATATGTTTCAACATCTGGCGTTGCAGACCCAAGTATTAATTTACAGCCATATAACTCAGACACTTTTTCTGCAACATTTTTTGTGTCATACCTTGGATTGCTTTCACTTATATAACTATTGTCATGTTCTTCATCTATAATAACAACACCCAAATTTACACAAGATGCAAATATTGCAGATCTCGGTCCTATTACAATTGAAGCTTCTCCATCATGTATTTTTTTCCACTCATTATATCTTTCAGTCTCATTTAATTTTGAATGTAGAACAGCAACTCTATCTCCAAAGTCTTGCCTAAATGTTCCAAGCATTTGCGGTGTCAATGATATTTCAGGAACTAGCATGACTGCGGATTTTCCGTTGGCAATTTCTTCTTTAATTATTCTTTTATATATTTCTGTTTTCCCCGATCCAGTAACCCCATATAAAAGAAATTTTGAATCACTTTGCATGATTGTATTTACCGCATTTTGCTGTAAAGGGGTAAGGACTATGTCCTTTTTATCTCTTTTTAATGCATTTATATTATTTCTATTTTCATATCTATTAGACTTAACTAGTATCTGTTTTTCTTCTAATCCCTTAACTGCTGTCGCTCCAAAATGTTCGGCTAAAATTGTCCCATACTCACCACTATATAAAAGCATATACTCTAAGCATTCCAGCTGTCTCACCGCACTGCCTCTAATTTTGCTTCGCATTTCTTCTTCAGAAAAAGCTGATGAAATTTGATAAAATACTTTGCCTCTCTCTGGTTCTGCCTGCTCTCTCATTTTTTTTGGCATAAACAATCCAAGAACATCAGCCATCTTCAGATGATATGTTTGTACCATGTACTGCATCAGCCTAATTTTTTTATCATCCAGAGGTGTGTCTAAATATTTTGCTTTCTTTAAATTTGCAAAATCTGATTTTTCTTTTATTCCAACCACAATTCCAATTAATGTTGAATGTGCAAAATCTACAAGTACCCTACTCCCAATACTTACTCCGTCATCAACTATATAATCAAAAGTTTTATCTATATTGATATTGGAACGGTTAACAACAACTTCTGCAACCATTTTTAATGCACCAATCTATCAAGTATTATATTTGCAACTTCTCTTTTCCTTAATTTTGGATACTCATATACTTTCCCGTCACGGCCAATTATTGTGACTATATTTGTATCCGTACCAAATCCGGCTCCTTCCACTGTTACATCATTTGCAACAACAAAATCTGCATTTTTATTTTTTAATTTCTCTTTCGCATTTTTTATTAAATTTTCTGTTTCAGCTGAAAATACAACTGTTTCCTTGTGCCCTTTTATCTTACCTATGCTTGCAGCAATATCTACATTTTTTACAAATGATATTGTGAGTTCTTTATCTTTTATTTTATTTTTAGAAAATTCTTTAGGTTTATAATCGGCAGGTGCTGCTGCAAATATAAATGTATCAGTTTCTTCAAATCTATCTTTAACAGCATCATACATTTCTTCTGTACTTTCAACTTTACATATTTCATCGAATATGCTCGGAATATTTATTGATATATTGCCACATATAAGGCACACTTGTGCCCCTCTACTTTTTGCCGCCATACCTATTTCATATCCCATTTTGCCTGATGAACTATTTGTTATAAACCTTACTGGATCAATAGCTTCCTTTGTTCCTCCTAAAGTTACAAGTACTTTCCTACCTTCAAGATCTCTTTTGATTGTGAGTTCATTTACAATTTCATTAATAATAACTTCAACATTTTCAAGTCTGCCAATTCCAGTTGTATTACACGCCAATCTACCACTTGCCGGTCCTATGAAGGCAACTCCCATATTGGCAAGCTTCCGAACATTTTCTTGAGTATTTTCATTTTCCCACATATTAGTATTCATTGCAGGACAAATTATTTTTTTTGATGTACATGCAAGATATGTTGTTGATAAAGCATCATCAGCTATTCCATATGCAAACTTAGCTATGACATTTGCTGTTGCCGGCACAACTACAAATAAGTCTGCCCATCTTGCCAACTCAATATGTTTAACATTAAACTCTTTTTCGTTTACATCAGAGAAAACATCCACATATACAGGATTCTTTGAAAGATTAAAAAAAGTTAATTTTGAAACAAATTCTAATGATGACTGTGTCTGAATTACCTTGACTTCCGCACCATATGAAACAAGGCGTGAAACTATCTCACAAGCTTTATATGCGGCTATTCCGCCAGTTACTCCGACAATAATTTTTTTCCCATTTAAATTATTGTTCACGAACTATTTTGCGTTTCCCCTCATATATCTCTTTACATGCTATTGTTATTGGTTTCTCCATTAACTGCTCCCCTGTCTCTTCGGTAGATGTTGCAATCTCTCTCGCTCTTTTTGCTACAGCACATGTAAGAGCATATCTACATTCTGCTTTCTTTATAAGTTTATCAATAGGTGGTTCTAATAACATTATCTATTCTCCTTAATCTTATTATTTATTATTTTAATTATATCATCAGCACACCGCAACACATCATGATTAGTTACAACATAATCATAATGCGGTATTTGCTTTTTTTCATATTCTATATAATCAAGTCTTCTTCCCAAACTTTCTTGATTTTCGCTGCCTCTTGTTATCAACCTTCTTTTTAATTCCTCAAGAGATGGTGGTTCTATAAATATGCTCATGCTGTCTGGATACATCTTTTTGATATTTGCAGCCCCTACGACATCTAATTCCAATATTACATTTGCTCCTACATTAAGATGTTTTTCCACCTCTGTTTTAAGAGTTCCATAATAATTTGTATATGTCTGTGTATATTCAACGAACTCATCATTATTTATTTTATTTTTGAACTCATCAGCTGTAATAAAATAATAATTAATACCGTCTTTTTCCCCTGCTCTTTTTTCTCTTGTTGTACATGAAATAGTCTTTTTTACATTAGGCACTTTGTTCATTACATGCGGTATTATTGTTCCTTTTCCTACTCCACTGTACCCTGAAATAACTATTAAATTACCAGCCATATAACCTCGTTTCAATAAGTATAGCAAATAGAAAATTGTTGGCAAATTTCAATGCTTAAATTGAACCACGCAGTACAGCTTTCCCTAATTCTTCAAGAATCTTTCTTTTATATTTCTGCATTTCTTCAGACAATCTAAACTCATTGTCTCGCACTTTTTGCACTATATTTATTTCTCCCGCAATTCTACCCGGCTGACCAGCCATAACATAGACTCTATTTGATAAAAATACTGCTTCTTCAATGCTGTGCGATATAAAAATTGTTGAAAGTTTAAGTTCTGTCGATATTTTCAAATACCAATCCCACATATCTGATCTTGTTAATTCATCAAGTGCTGAAAATGGTTCATCTAAAAGTATTACATCTTTCCCAAACAAATATGTTCTGAGAAGAGCTGCTCTCTGTCGCATTCCACCCGAAAGTTGACTTGGATATGCATTTTCATACCCACTTAAACCAAATTGATAAAAATATCTCATTCCCTTTTCTATTGCCAATAGTTTATGCATTTTTTTTATTCTTAATGGCAAAGCAACATTTTCTGCAATTGTGAAGTGCGGTAAAAGTAAATCTTTCTGTAACATATATCCAACTTCTCCCGTTTTGCTGGTTACATTTTTACCATGAAGAAAAACACTTCCAGCATCTGGGTTACTTAATCCAGACAAAATCTGAAACAATGTTGTCTTCCCCACTCCGCTACTTCCCACAAGACAAACTGTTTCACCTTCTTCAAGTGAAATGTTTACATTAGATATTACATCCCTACCTTGGTATTTTTTAGTTATATTTATCGCTTCAAGAACTTTCATTAATTTATATACTCATTAGTGTATCCATAATCCTCTGGAATATTGTTAAGACTGTCTAATCCGCTCTTTTTGGCGATTTCAGCTTTATGATTATTTAAATACTTATAAAAAGCACGCCATCTTGCTCCATCTATGTACCCCCAACCTTTATCGTCTTTCTCATAATACTTATTTGCCAACATTTTCTGACTTTCAATAATAAGCTCCTTTGATGTCACATACTCGGGATTTGCATTCATAAAAATTTCAGCAGCTTTTTCTGGATACTTCATCGCATACTCATAACCTTTCCGAGTAGCTCTTAAAAATGCTTCTGTTTGTTTTTTATGGGATTTCATATAATTATTATTTCCAATGAACACTGGTGTATACCAATCAAGGTCTTTATCAAAATCTCTGAGTGCAAAATAATTATATTTATCAGGATCTTTCAATCGTGCTTTAAGAGCATCCCATGCTTCATATACCCACGCCGAATCTGCAAGTCCCTGATCTATAGTTGTTATTGGATCTGTTGTGAAGTTTGGATAATACAGTTTTTTAATGTCTGCTGGCAACACTCCTCCATCCTGTTTTATTAAATTTTCAATAATAGTCTGTTCAACAGGCAGTCCATATGTGGAATATTTCTTATCTGCCATATCTTTAGGTGAATTAATACCTTTTTCTTTTAATGACAATATCCCCGATGTGTTATGTTGTATCAGAGATGCAATCGCTGTAACATTTACACCGCTATGATAGTTTGCATACATTTGTTCTTGAAAATCTATCCCAAACTGCATTTTTCCTGTAGCAACAAGTGATGATGTTCCAGTCTCTCCTGCTTGCTGTATATTTACATCTAGTCCTTCTGCTTTATAATAACCCAGTGCCTTTGCTACATATAATCCCGTATGGTTAGTGTTTGGAGTCCAATCCAATGCAAAATTTATTTTTGCAATCTTCTTATTTGATTTACCACACGCAGAAAATGACAATAGCAATGCAACTGTTAATATCAGAAGTGCAAGTAATCTTAATATATTTTTTCTACTTTTCATATTTCCCCCTATTTCTATTAATTATTTTTATACATAAATCTAAAATTCCAATTAAAATCAAACTCGATACCGATATGAGCAATATAGCGGCAAACATGTTCGCATAGGCGTATGCTTTTCGCACTCTCATCATATATACCCCAACTCCTGAAAATCCTCCTATCCACTCTGCAACAACTGCAGCGGTTATAGAATATGTAGTTGAAATTTTCATAGCTGAGAAAAAATTATTAAGCGATGCTGGAAATTTTAGAAATTTATATATCTGAAATTTATTCGCTCCCATTGACCTTAATAAATTCACTTGATCACTATCAATATTTTTGTATCCATCCAACAATCCTATAGCTATCGGAAAAAATGTAGTCAATGTTACAAGTATAATTTTGGATGCCATTCCTAGACCAAACCACAATACAATAATAGGTGCAATTGCAACAGTAGGTATTGTTTGGCTTATGACAAGAAGTGGCTTAAATCCAAGATTAATACTTTTAAATCTATCCATAATCAACGCAAGAATAAACCCTATAACTGTTCCCAATACCAACCCAGCCATTGCTTCAAAAAATGTATATCTATAATGATGCATAAGTAAATTGAAATTCTTAAAAAAACTTTTTAAGACATCTCCTGGTGAAGGTAAAATAAACGGTTCAACTTTACCTGACCAACAAACAGCTTGCCATATCAACACCCCAAGCAAAATAAATGCTAGTGGTATAAGCGTCTGCATCATTATCTTTACAGTTCGCTCCTTTTTTAGATCCTTCGGCTCAATATATGTTGTATCCTTTATACGACTCAATACTTCCTCTTTATTTTGTATACTTCGAAGTCTTCTGCTCTATTGTAAACAAATCTCCCGTTGGTCTATAAAAAACCTTCATGTACGCTGCAACTCCCGGAACTCCACTTTCAACCGACATCTTTACACACTTTGTTGCAATATCCATAATTTGATCAATACTGTCACCTTCTATCGTTGTCTCAAATGGTCCGACAACACAATTAAGTCCAGTACTTTGTATGTATGCTATCACTTCATCAACCACTCTAAGCACTTCAATATCCACTACCGTGTCTGGTAAAATTTGTATCGCTAAACTTGCTTTCATACTATTTGTTTCCTCCTATTTTTATTACACAAAACAGACCTTTCCCATGCCCATCCTCAGATTCCTGATATACATTTTCAAGTTTAAATATTGTCTGCTTAACGCTATCTATATGCATATTATTTTCTTCTACAATATTTTTCATATCTGCATATGAATGAAATTTTGCATATTTATAATTGTCATCTTTATCTTTGTTTTCTTCATACACCTTCCCAAGCTTACTACCAGAATCAAGAAATGCCACAATTATCTTTCCATCTCTTTTTAACATGTCTTTAGCTTTTGCAATTGCCTGTGAAAAATTACTTATAAAACAATCTACTGTACAAAAAAGAACTGTGTCGCACTTGTCTTTTGGTACATATTCTTCGATAGATGTATTTTCAACTTCTATTCCTTTTTTTAGTGCATATTCTAACATTTTTGTCGAAGGTTCTATACCTTTAATAATTCTTAATGCTTTAGCGAATATTCCAGTCCCAACTCCAACTTCAAAAGCATCCCCTAACTCTCCGGCACATTCTTTTATACAATCCAGTTCACTACAAAAAATCTTATCGTTTCTTTCAAACCATTCATCGTATCTGTCTGCGGTATCATTAAACGGATTCACTATTATCTCCTTAAATATAAAATGCTCCTAATCATAGGAGCATTTAAAAAACATCTTAGTTTATTTTAATCATTCCTACGCCAGCATTATCTGGATCAGGTATGGTCAACTTCGAAAGTTTTCTCAGCCTTTATGGGCTCCCACGATTAATGTAAGTATTCTAACATAAACTAAACAAATTTTAAAATAGGTTTTAAAAAATAATTTTATGCTACCGAATTATAGACAAAAATAACTCCCGAACCGCTTAAAATTTCAAGTGTTGGATTATCTACCAATGCGACATTAGATATTCCACATATATCTCCACCTATAGTAAGCGTCTTACCACTTAAACTATATTTAAGACCAGTACTGCATAATACTGTTGTTTCCACTTTACTGAATATAGAAACTGTATCACCTTTTTTAGCGTTAATTACTTTTGTATCACGGTCATAGTAATAAAGAAAACCACTATCAAGAATGCCTCTTATTCCAGACTTTATCATTTCCCCAGCATATGTAATTAAATTTATATTTTCATATATATGATCTAATCTTCCCCCTTCAATGCCATAAATATCAATTTCTTTAAATTTTCTATTTACTATAAGTTCCTGTAAAGCGACTTTCGAATCCGTCAAATCCTTGTCTCTTTTTAGCGTTATTCTTTCAACATCGGTATAATTATTATTTTCAGATTCAGTGAATGAATCGAAATCACCGACTATAAGGTTGGGAATCTTCCCCTGTTTTAGTATCTCGATTGTTCCACCGTCAACTCCTACAAAATAATCTCCCTCTATCTCTTGATTTATTTTTGAATTTAAAACCACTGCAACTTTCATCTTATACCTCTCTAAATCCCATTATTTATAACCCTTATTTGACAATATACACCCCTATGAATATACTGTTTTTATTGTGTGGCTATGGCGGAACCGGTAGACGCGTACGTTTGAGGGGCGTATGGCTAGCCCATGTGAGTTCAAGTCTCACTAGCCACACCAAATCTCTTTTATATCACATCAAAAATGCGGTTATTACTTCACAAATCAGTTCCAATTATCCTTTATTACATCAACCAATTTTCTAATATTAAAGAAGTTTGACAATCTATAATAGCTGTGAATATACTGTTGTTATCTTGTGGCTATGGTGAAATTGGTAGACACGTACGTTTCAGGGGCGTATGGCTTAGCCATGTGAGTTCAAGTCTCACTAGCCACACCAAGTTAACCCATTTTTTCACTTAACAAATCACCGCCTAACACATGAATATGCAAATGTGGCACAGATTGACAAGCATCAAATCCTTTATTTGAAATTATTCTGTATCCATTCTCCAGTCCGAGCACTTTTGATAATGTCCCAAGCTTTTTAATACATTTCCCTAATATCATTGCTTGTCCATCAGTCATCTCTTCAATGTTTGCATAATGCTCTTTAGGTATCAAAAGATAGTGCTTTTTAGCTTGAGGATTAATATCGTTAATAATAATCATATCATCATCTTCATACACTCTCTTAGCACCAAGTTCCTTATTTATTATCTTGCAAAAAATACAATCCATTTATTCCCCCTTATTTAAATTTTTTAAAATTTCTTTATATTGTTCTAATGTAAGTTCTTCACCTCTTTGATTCGGTCTTATGCCAGATTCCTTGAATATTCTTGAGAGCTCTTCTTTATTGATTTTATACACCCCTGCAAGGTTATTCAATATCGTCTTTCGTCTCATCACAAATGAGCTCCGCACAAGTTTCTTAAGATCACTCTTAATGTCCTTATCAATCTTATTTCTATCTATATCTATTTTAACCAATGCACTATCCACTTGTGGTATAGGTATAAACATTTCTTTATGTATTTTCCTAACAATTTTAGCAGAACCTTCTATTTGTATTGCGAGCGTTATTGCCGAATAATCCGCTGTCCCTGATTCTGCAACAAGTCTATCAGCAACTTCCTTTTGCATCATCACGGTTAAACTTTCAACCGGCAAATCACTTTCAAGAAAATACATTATTAACGGTGTCGTTATGTAATATGGTAAATTTGCAACAACCTTAAATGGCACATTCACAATGCCTTTAAAATCTTGCTGTTTCATTCTCAAGATATCTTTAAAATGAAGGTCTATATTATCATATGGTTTAAATACTTTTTCTAAAATAGAACTCAGGTTTTTGTCTACTTCAAATGTATATACTTTTTTTGCAACCGCAGCTAATTCAAGAGTTAATGTTCCAGCACCTGTTCCTATTTCAACAACGGTATCATCTGAGGTAATTGAGGCATCATGAACAATTGCCTTTAATAAATTTTTATCAAAGATAAAATTCTGTCCTAGCCCTTTATTGAATTTAAACTTATCATTTTTCAACAAAGCCAGAAGCTGGTTATCAGTACTCATCATCCTCCTTTATATATTCACGCACTCTAAACTTTGCTCCGATCTTTTCAGCTATCTTCGCACACTTTTCTATTTCTTCTTTTCCTATACTGCTAACAACCGACAATATAGTGCATATCCCAACCTGCACACACTGTCGTGCAAATTTAAGCATTTCTTCAAAGGCATTTGAATATATGCTTTTACATATGTCTTGATATTTTTCAGCATTCGAAGCATTTAAAGATATTGATATTTCATCTACAATACCTTCAAGCTTACTTGCAACATTCTCTTGTTTATTTATTAAGTTTGCTAAACCATTTGTATTAAGTCTCACTCTTTTATTGTGCTTCTTTAAAAACTCACCAACTTTACACAACAAATCAAATTCACATGTAGGCTCTCCAAATCCACAAAAAACAATTTCATTGTATTTTTTTAAATCAAATTTATTAATTGCATCTATGACATCATCATATGTTGGCTTCTTTTTAAGCCACAAATAGTTCCCATTAACTTCATCCTTAACATTTCTAATACAAAATGAACAACGATTAGGACATTTATTTGTGAGGTTAATGTATAAGTTATTCTCAAATTCATATGCGTATATTGATCCAGTCATAAAAGTATTATAGCACCTATTGTTGAATTAAGGTGATTAGTCATAGTTGTATCGACTTATCTTTGTGTTTTAATTTTTCTTAGAATGCCACTTATATTCTCTAAATAAAATTTCAAGCTAAAATTCTTCTTATAAGACATGTTGCTAAGTAAAATTTGTTTTCCTTTATTTGAAAATTTCTACAAGTTATTATCTTCTAAATTTTATATTGTTATATATAAAATAAAAGGACAAATGTTATTTGCCCTTTTATTTTTCCCTTCCTTTATATATAACTTATTTAAGTTACTTATTTACTTTGACCATATTTTTGATCAAACTTCTCAAGAACCTTTACACTTGTTGCATAGCAGTTTTCTAAAGCATCTTTACTGAGGTTTGTGTATGTATCTTTCATTGTGTGGTAATAATCTTGCAATACATGATTAAGAGCTGTTATTCCTACTGACTTATGTCCACCCTTCGCAAATGCTGCACTATCAACACCACCACCAAATGGAGGTACCATAGACTTGTTACACTGTATCCCAAGTTCTTTTGCACTTTCCATAAAGCACTCTGCTGCTTCTTTATCTGAATCAATCATACCATTCATATTTTTATAGTTAACTGCAAGGAATTTTGCTTCAGCAATTGTATCATAAGCAAATATCCATGTTGGCACATCTTTATATTCGTCTTTGTGTTGTTTAACCCAAGCTTTCGCTCCTCTCAATCCAGCTTCTTCACATCCAGAAAGGATTACACCAACTTCTGTGTGTTCAAGTTCAATACCAGCATCTTTCATTGCCTTTAATATCGCAATACCCATATAGCAACCTGTTAGATTATCGTTTGCTCCATCAACAGTTACTTTTGGGTTCCATAAAAAATACATGCCAAAAATAAATGGAACAAATACAAGTGCTGCTATTGAGAACCAGAACAATGCTTTGCCATATATTGCGGTATATACTGGAAGACTAAAATCTGTGAACCAAAACTTGCCGGTTTTCTTTGCTAAAAATACTGTTCCAATTATTGATAAAATAAAGAATAAGAAATCACCGCCTACGCTTAATACAATATGACTTTCATAGGCAGCACCACCAAATTTATTATTTACTGGCCACACCCACGCTGCATCAGGATGTCCATTAAAGAATATCCTTGCTTTAACTTCTCCTGTACACTTCTTTATAGCCGTCACATTATGTCCTGTTCTTTTTGGAAACATAAAATCTATAAATTGTTTATATATACCAAATTCCATGAACATTACAAAAAATCCCAATGCCATAATGGCAACAGCAAGAATTGGCATAAAATAAAACAGTATAATTCCCAATAGTGCTGTAGATACTGTTATATATACCCAACCATAGAATGATTGCGGATGAAGTGAAAACGGTTCAACTTTTGCTGTTTCACAACCGCCATCCTTTTTTAGCACATCAGCCATGTATTCACACGCTATTTTTTCGCCCTCTTCTCCAGGCGTTCTTTTCGGTATGTTCTTACATACATGAGTGATTTCATCAATCATATACTGTGCACCTTTATCTTTCTCCTTAATTAATTTTGAAAAATCAGCCACTTTATTCCCCCCTAAGTAACTTTTATTTATTAATTTTAATTGACCATGTTAATGAATGTGTTCCGCCTGGTTGCAATCTAAACATATCTTTTTTTGTCTCAAGATCATCTACGATCCCTTCATATGAAGGTAATGATGTCCATGGTTCTATTGCAACAAACGGTGCATCGCTTTTAGTAGTATGCCATAAAGCAAGATACTTCATCTCTTCTGGATATGAGACTGTTACAGACTTATTATGATTCTTTGACTTCAAACTTACTTCTCTCGCAACATTCTCAAGGACTATTGCATCGTTATCAAAAAGTGAATGTTTTAAATTCAATATTTTACCATCTCTTAAATTAAAATTTTTTCTTTCTTCAGTTGTATAACATTTTGGAGACATGACAACTTGTTTAGGATTTGTACTATCCGAAAATTCAAGGTAATAATCTTCAAACTTGTCATCCATAATAGGTGCATTAAATCCTGGATGTCCACCGTATGCATATATAAGCTCCTTTGTTCCGGAATTTATTAATGCATATGTTATTATCAATTCATTTCCATTTAATGCATATTTAACAAGATAGTTAAAACGGAATGGATACATTTTTTTTGTCTCTTCATTCCCTCTCATCCTAAAAGTTACAGCACTGCCACCTCTGTCTGATATGAGCTTCAATTCACTTTTTCTGACAAAACCATGCAAATTCATCTCATATGTTTTGCCCTGATATGTATATTTACCCTCTGTTAATCTTCCACAAATTGGAAATAAATTATATGCTCTACCTTTCCAATATTTTTCATCTCCTTGCCAAAGATATTCTCTATCCTCACTGTCTTTAATCGACATTAACTCAGCACCTAAACTGCTGATAGTTACTGTAAGTTCATTATTGGCAATAGTATAAAGCATATATTTCTCCTGAAAAAACTACATAATTATTATACAACTCACAAAATACTATTTCTATATTTAATTAAATTTTTTACTATGTTTTTGTATGGTTTTTTATGATTTTTAAGGTTTTTATAACTTTTAAGATTATATAAATATTTATATAAAAATGAAAAAACGCCTTTTTATAAAACAATACAAATGATATGGCGGTACTGATAAAATCTTTACCGCCACCATCATATTTTCAATATAGTTACTGTGCTTGTAATTTCAATGCTTCAGCAAAGTATCCTTTCGTTTTCATGAGCTCTTTAGGTGACCCTGAAGCTTCAATTTTACCATTGTTGATAACTACTACTTTATCTGCATTTACAACTGTTCTCATTCTATGAGCTATAACGATAACCGTTTTATTTTTAATCAATTCTAATAGTGCTCTCTGTATACTTGATTCACATTCTGCATCAAGTGAAGCTGTAGCCTCATCAAGTAATATTACAGGGGAATTTTTAAGCATCGCTCTAGCTATAGATATCCTTTGTCTCTCTCCACCAGACAATCTGGAACCATTTTCTCCTATTTCCGTATTATATCCATCTGGCAATCTGGAAATAAACTCATCACAGTTCGCCAATTTCGCTACGGCAAATACCTCTTCATCTGTAGCATCTTTTTTGCCCATACGTATATTTTCTAAAATTGAATTATTAAATAATAATACATCTTGAAATACAACGGAATATTCTTGCAACAGTCTTTCCGGCATTACCTCACTAATATCTGCTCCCCCTAAAGTAATTGTCCCTGAATTCACATCCCAAAATCTTGCTGCCAGTTTAGCTAATGTACTTTTCCCACCTCCAGAAGGTCCAACAAGTGCGGTTACTTCTCCTTGCTTCGCAACAAATGACACATCCTTTATCGTGCCTTCCTCTTTTTCATATTCAAAAGAAACATTCTTAAATTCAATATCATAGCCCTTATTCTTAAGCTCATTTTCTCCAGTCTGTATTGGAAAGTTTTTCATTTCTTGTATAACTTCAATATTTGTAAAAACATACTGCAACATGAATGAATCACTTATTGCACTCTCATATGGTGCATAAATTGCAACTGAAGCTATAAGACTAGCAACCAATTCAAATTCACCAAATTTTGTGCCAAGCTGCCCTACACTTCCTTTTCCATATAAAATAATTGCGACTATCGCAGTGCTTACTATCCCCAACCTTATTATCGCCTTACAGATATTCATCATTACACCAGCATACAATTCCATTTTAATTTTTGATTTAAAAAGGGTTTTTAATCTCTTGTCTGTGTTACTGATGATATGCCCCTCATATTTATATGCCTTTATTTCATTAGCCATATCAAATGCGTTTTGCATTTCATTTTCCAATGCCAAATTATCTCGTGTTGTATTGCGATAAATATTTTTTTGTTTATTCATAGTTACAAGCAATGATATAGCTGAAACCGGCAACACCCAAAAAAGTGCTAATGCTATTTCCCATCTCCATGCAAACATACTTATGCAAAACATAATTGCAACCAAAGTAGAAGCATATATTTGTGGAACAGAATGCGAAAATAATTGTTCCATATTGCTCGCATTTTTTGTCATTGTCGCACTAAATGAAACAAGATCTCTTTTGCCAAAATACGCTATAGGCAACATCTTAATTTTATCAGCCATTTGAATTCTTGTTTTACATGTTGATGTATATATTTTTGTATATGTCATTTTGTATTGGATATATGAAAATACAAACATCACAAGAAACATTCCAATTGAAATTCCAACATATACTCCTATATTTGGAAGATGTTTATTTGCAGTATCAAAATAATCATTAAGAAATATGAATGAATATATTGCTGGTAATAAAAGACTCAACTGCATGAAGATAGTAGTGATAATGGCAACCAATAAATACTTTGCACCATCATTAGAAAGACCGTATCTTTTTTCAAAAAATTTAAGCATTCTTCACCTCCAGTTTCCAGTCAAGCGATGAACAATATTCATCATACATTTTCTTGTATCCACCATTGTTTTTACATAATTCATCATGAGTACCGGACTCAACAACCTTACCATCTTCTATATACAAAATTCTGTCTAAGTCCTTTACAAGATTTAATCTGTGAGCAATATATATTGCCGTTTTACCCTTGCTTAATTCTGCGAGTCCTTCATACATCAATTTTTCATTTTCTGGATCCGCAAACGCCGTAGCCTCATCAAGAATAACTATTGGCGACTGTCTTAACATAGCTCTTGCTAGTGACACCCTTTGACACTCTCCACCAGATAAATATGTGCCTTTTGTTCCTATAACCGTATCAAGCCCATTAGGTAATTTATTGACTACGCTATCTGCTCTTGCAAGTTTCAATGCTTTATTAATCTCATCATCTGTAGCGGTCCTGCCCATTAGTACATTATCTCTTATACTCATACTGAACAGCTTTGTATTCTGAAAAATAAATGAGATATTTTCTCTTAAATTTTTTTCTTCGTATTCCTTTATATTCTTATCTCCAACTAATATCTCTCCTTCAGTAGTATCATAAAAACGAACAGCCAACTTTGCTATCGTACTTTTACCACTTCCCGATGGTCCTACAAGAGCTATTCTTTCCCCCTGATTTACTGTAAAACTTACATTATCAAGAACTTTATTTTTATCATATGCAAATGAAACATTTTTAAACTCAATATTGCATTTGTCTGAATTTATGACTTCATTGCCAAATTCAATGTCTTTATATTCCAGAATCTTTTCCATCTTATTCATTGAGATTTTCACCATATTTACACTTTGACTGATCTTTGCACTCTGCATCATATATATACTCAACTGTGGTGATATCAGCATTACAAATACTAATGCAATTATTATATCCGCAATATTTGAACCCTTTGGCATTGCTAATGAATATGCGATTGGTACAACTATGAAAGAAACTGAACTCACAATTGTTAAATACAATGCAAATGGTACTTCCCACATCTTTGTATATTTTGAAATTGTTCTATGATATTCCTGAATCAGATTGTATAATTTTTTAAATGAATTTATTGATTGATTAAATACTTTTAATACCGGTACACCTCTAATGTATTCAACGGTTTCACCTGCCATTAAATCCTGTGCCTGAATATATTGAACCATAAACTGTTTGCTTTTACCTAACATCATGGATCCCATTGCGATAAATCCGACTACAAATGGGATTAACGCTGCAAGACCCATTCTCCAATCAACATATATCATTGATACAATTACTATCACCGGTACAAGCATAGATGCCACCAAGTCCGGTAATGCATGAGCAAATAGCACATGTGTCGACTCAGCACCTTCATGTATTGCATTTCGTATTTCACCACTTTTTATTGATGTAAAGTATCCCATAGGCTTATTCATAACAGATGAAAATGCTTTATTCTGTATACCTACTTCAGCATGAAATTGAGCTACATGTGAACACATCAATGAAGCAAAATATGTTATAATTCCAAGAATTGCTGTTACCCCGATAACCGTAAGATTTTTGCTTTGATACAATAGTGTTTGCTTCTCAGGATTATTCCCAAGAAGATCACGCAATACAAGCCAAATAAAAATTATTGGCATTATTGTTAAAGCAGTACTAAACGCTGAAAATATAAGCGAAACAGGCATTAACAGCCTGCTCTTTCCCATATACTTCCCTATCTGCTTAAATACGGATTCTTTCTTTTTAGTTTTCATTTTAGCCTCTAAAGTTAAAGATAAATAACTTAATTTTAGAATAACATACTCGTTATTTCTTGTCATTTAAATTTTTTCTTCTAGAGACAATTTTTTCGCTATTTCTAAGTAGTATGTAACTTTCAACTAATACATAAATGCAAACACCTACTGATATAAATTAATTTACTTAATTTACCGCAATAAACCCATAAGGCTCTTCGCTTATCGGTATAAAGTCGGTACCTAATGTATTAAGATCACCAATAATATCTGACTTGAAATCTATATAAAATTTCTTACCAAATTTTTTCTTAAGTGCTTTTAATGCTTGAACATTATCATTAAACTCTTCTTGATTTTTACAATACCTATGTATCGTCTGACTATCTCCGTTTGAATCTTTAAAAGTGTACATTGTGGATTTATAATAATCATAATTTGTTGTTGCATCCACAGAATAGATATTTTTGCTTTCTTTGTAACCTTTCTTGACAGCTTCCGTATCGCTAAATAAAAATGACCTATGTGACAAATATGCAACCTGCATTTGTCCAAAAAAACTATTCGTTATTATCGAATGTTCGCCATGTGTTGAATCAATATTAAACCACTGTGCCTTTGCTCCACTTATTGATAACAAAACTTTGTTCCAAGCATGAGGTCCACCAGTAACTGTTCCCGTAACTCTTACCGCTGTTATCTTCTCCATTCCACACATAAGAACAAATGCTTTTGACTTTCCATCACAAACTGCAGTTCCACTTTTAAAAACACCTTCAAGAAAATAGCAGTACAAATCCTTTAAATCTCTATCTGCAACTTGTGATTCACTCATCTTCAATGCCTTATAATCGTACGAAATCTTCCCTGAAAGATATTCATATATTGCCAATACTTTATCATAGTCGCTCATCTTATCATCTATAATCTCAAGAAGCACATTTTTTGCAACATCATATATTTCTTTTACCTGTGCTGACTTGATATTTGGTTTTTTCCACGCAGCCAATGCTAAATATAAATCTTCACTTGTATACACATCCATAATTTCATCAAAATCATCAACTGGCAATCTATCCCTTTTATTTACATCCATCCCCAAAACTTTCTTTCTAAATTCATTGTTTGAATATAATGCGTTTTCAGCAGGATTTCTATTTGACGGTAATATTGGATTGTTTGGATTTGGTTTACTTATATGATCTGGTGTTGAAAATTCCAAATCCCCTGAAGATGTAACTGTCAGTGTTAAAGTATTGTTGTATGTTGACATCGAATATCTAAGAGTCCCTGCCGTAATAGCATATTTAACTATCTGTGCATTGTCTTGTATAAGAGAAGCTTTATCGCTTAGGCTATCAGACATATAAAATTCTTTATCAACATGATTGATCTGTTTACTATATAAATATCCGAATGCTAAATCAAAATCTTCAATATCTTTCAAATATGATGAGCGATATCGTCCAAACCAAAACCATTCATTATCAAGATATGATTTAACTTTATCGAATTTTTTCTTTTGCTTAAAATAATATACTTCAAACTCAACACTCCTAGTATTATCCGCTTGCACACTAATTACATTCTTACCTTCTTTCAGATTAAGAACAGTTTCTCTCAAATCTGAATTTACTGCTGCAACTTCTGTTTTCGTTGTTAAGTTATTGTTAAGAGACTCTTCAGATGAAATTGTATATTTTATTTCTCTAAAATATCCGTTTGTACTAGGTTTTATTTTGATAGTGTTGTCACTATTGCTTATTTTGTAATAATAGTGTTTCCCCTCACTTCTATTAACCCCTCTAATGTCATCAGTACCTACCATCGTTACTGTTGCAACATTTACATCCGATATTTTTTCAACAAATGCTGTTGTATGATATGTTTTTCCAAGGTATGTAACTTCGAATTTAATCTTCGTCTTTTTACCAAGGTCGCTTACTTCAAGTCTTTTAAATTCTTTATCTACAAAATGCTCGTTTATTTCACTAATATCGTATATAAGATTATCATCTGAATTGTATATTGAGATTTTATATTTAAGACTATTGGATTCATATATATTATGAGTATCGAGAACAAAACCAAATGTTGCACTATCTTTCCCAACTATTTCCGTTTTCCCATTATTATATACTTTTTCACCGTCAACTGTGAGGTATGCGGTAATTTCTGCAGCTTTAACCTGTATCGTAATAATGTTACTCTCAACGGCACCCTCCATCGCTTCTGCTTTGATTTTATAGTTTCCAAGTTCACTACTTGATGTATTAAATTCAATTTCTGTATCACCATGACTATAAATCTCCCACGCACCATCTTCATATTTCATATACCAAGTCAAAGCACCATCGATATTCTTTTTATCAGCTCTAACCACAACCTTATCACCTTTATAAATTGTTTTACTATCGTCATATGATATTGAAAGCTGTGGCTTTTTATCATCTTCTTTGCCTTTGAAAAATTTTGATAAATTACATGCGGTAAATGTTAACATCACACTAATCAGCATGGTTATAATAAAAAAATATATAACGGTACGCTTAATTGATTTCATAATTACCTCTTGTAAAATTGTAACAAATAAAAAAACAACCCGCCATAGCGGGTTGTTTCAAGTATGTTAATTATAATAATTATAATACTATATTTAACCTATAACCAACTGGATATTCTGCAACGTGCGTCGACATACTGATTTTGCTTGAATAACTTGTTATCGTATATCTAGTACTATATCCTCCTGGAGTATGGGACACTATTGCCAAATTATATTTTGCTACTCCATTACTCAAATCCCCTTTCCAAAGTTTACTTTTATCTGGAATTGCTCGTACATCATGATAGTTATTGCTTACTTCTATCGCATATTGCGTTGATTTTGCGTAATATTTTGAAAAATTACTGCTATTTTCTAAATCCTTTTTAATTTTTTGCCAAAAGTCATTGTCGTTCATTATTTGGAAATAATCATAGCTATCATATCTAGACAAAAATGCTTGTTGTACATTCATTTTTCTACGTATTATTTCAATATAAGCTGCATAGTAGCTTTTCTCTGTCGATTCAATTGCATTAGGTGTACTATCATGATTATAAAATGCTAGATCTATTACATGTTTCGTCCATTTTTTTGATCTATTTGGATATTCTACCATATTATCCACCAACTCTACTTTAGAATATTCAAAATATTTATTTAGTACTTTTTCATATTTTACACCTTTATGCCAAAGAACTTTCCATTCGTTATATAATGACCTGCTCACACTCTTATATTGATAATTTACAGTATAGCTAAAACTCTCAACATAAAATGGAGTAGTTGCATTAACATCATTGTTTGTAAGGTTCTGAGGATATGTTCCTTTATATTTATCGCTATCATCTCTAAAGTTACATGCTACAGTCGTGCTACCTGTACCTGATATGGTAGATGATGAATAATTTACAAACAACGCTGGTTTGTGTGATGATGCATGATAAAAATTACCTTTTAATGTTTGCAATGTATATGTAGTTCCACCTACTGCCAGCAATTCAAACCTATTTATTCCTTTAGAAAGCACAACTGCATTTCCGCTATTGTCTTCATATCTTGCATCATCAGAAGCGTAAGATTGCATATTTAATGTTACTCTTAATGTTGGTTTTCTTTCTAAGGAAAGTATCATATTCCCCGTTATTTCACGTGTTCCATCAAATTTATATTCACCACTATAGAACCAACCTTTGAAGAATTTTTCATCATTTCTTTGAACTGATGGTTTGTTTGCTGGCTTTTGTCCATATCTGTATTCAAGTATTGTATTCTCGCTGTTAATAGTTTCTTTTACCCTTGTTGGACCGCCAAATATTGTTTTATCTTCTTCTGTAAGTTTTAATTCTATTCTAACTTTGACCCTTACAACCTCCACAGTTACTTCCGATGTTGGAATGCCAGCTTTTCTTGAACCTTTAATATTCCAAGTTTCTTTATCCTTATTGAAAGCTGCTGATAGATGATCTCTAACAACATTTTCAACATCTTTTATTGTCAGCTCTTGATCGTAATCATAGCCTACCTTTGAAAGTATTTCTGGTTCATCCCATTTCTCGTAACCATTAAATTCTGCTTTTTCTTTAAATACTTTATATCGCACTGTTAAGTTCTTAATAGAACCCCATATAGGATATATGTTCTTAATCTTTTGAGTATTATCTGCGAACAATGAATCATCATCAAATACCTTATCGGCTAAATGATAATCTTCTCCAGTTGTATTGTATGCATTCTCATCTGCTGGTACTTCTTCTGTCCAATATTTTAAATATGCATATCCTGTTTCCCAATTGTCCCTATGGTATTTCAAATTACTCTGCAACCCATTGAGTATTGACGACATTTGTGCACCGTAGCGTATAGTTGTTTCTGTTTCAGATGGCATAATATCAGGATTTACCAACTTATCACTACTTGGCATAATCCATCTAAGTGTCATTTTCTTAATTGCAATTTTATATGTAAATAACAACTTGTCTTTCGTGATTTCAACATTACTTGAACCATCGTTGCCACCTTCTCCGATTAGAGTACCGTCAAACTGCATAAACTTAGAATTCATATATATACCATTATTTTGAATCGCATTAAATACAGCTTCTTTATATGAATTAGGTAGTACTCTTGTTGATTGACCTCCATCAAATCCAATCTCAACATTCCCTAATGATACTTCTTCGTTATCATCAGGATTCAATGGTGAGGCTCCAAAATTTCCATGTTTATCTTCATACAATCTCTTGGCTTTCAGTTCAATTACTCTATTTTTCCATTTTGGATATAATGTAACCCCTGATGTTGTCCAACTTTCATCATTGAACTTAAATGTATTTCCCTCTATTTTGGCACCAATACTGCTATCTTCTAAACTCCAATAGTCAAACGCTGCAATTCCACCGTCATTATGTATGAAGTTGCCTACCGTTAACCATTCTGGAAGCAATTTGCTACCGAATGCAACTCTAGTATTTGCTGGTAATGGAGATGACAATGTACCAGCTCCCTCATTTCTACCCAATGAGAATCGTACATCTACGGCTTTTTTCTTAAAGTATACATTGATATATGCAATCGGTGTTTCATTTGCGTTTGTCGTATATTTATATGTTCCAGGTGTACTACCATAATTTATAGTATCTGGTTCTATTGTTTTTGTTTCATCAAACTCATATCCTTTCAGATTTGCATCTCCAACAGGATTACCCGTTGTCTTTGTATATCTAGTAAAGTCAACATCTGTTTGCGGCTCAATTGTATATCCATCTGCTGGCTCATCTTCATTTGCTTTTCCACCTAAGCTTGTAACATCCGGATATTGTACATCTGACAAATCGTAGTTCTTTTGTCTAAATACTCTAACACGAACTTTTGTTCTTCTCTTATCAGCAAATACTGGTTTAATTTTTATATTTTGTCCAGGCATTATGAATCTTCCATCCTTTGTTAATAAGGCATCTGAAATTTTCTGTCCGTCAAAATATTCCCATTTCGCAAAAGCGAAATGCTCTTTGTTGCTTGTAGGTGTGTTTAAAGTTACCGAATCCATATGTGTAACTTCTTGTTCTTCATCATTTCCAAGATCATCGGTATCTGAGGTTTTTTGAATTGTAAGTGTAAATTTATTAGGTTTATATTTATACACTAATTTAATTTTACTCTGTCCTTCGTTCAACATATATTCATCTTCAGTATAGGTTTTATCTGAACCATTAACAGCTACTTTATCAAGAATATAAGGTTTACGTTTATAATTAGATTCTGTACTATCAACACCAATATCCATACTGCCGCTATTGCCAGTATCTGGATCAATCATTTCAATTTTATCCTTTATGACATAGTCTTTCATGTTAAGTACATATTTGCCTTGATTGTTTCTATATATTCTTTTATCTACAGGATCAGCATCTTGATTGTTAAAATATGGCAAATTGAAGTTTAATTTACCAAGTCCATTCAATTCACGATCGATCATTCCGTTATTTTGTCCCTTCAAATCTTCAATATTTTTTGAAACATTGCCTCCTGAATATTCGAAACTTTGTTCAATATCCAACTCTCTACTCTTTCTATCAACATTCAGTTCTATTTTATTTTCAGCATTTGCTTGTAAAGTAACTTCTAGATCTCCTCCAACTGTTGCTTTTAATGCATTCATATCAAATATCTTATCGAATTCTGCCCATCCTCTCTCTGCAATTCTTGATACTATTTCATTAGTCAGCATTCTCTTAAACATAGTGCTGTTGATTAACAATTTTCCTAATGAAGGATCGTTGATTTTATATCCTTCAAGTCTCATTTGTATGTTTTGCAAAGGCTCATTACCATCTTCTCTTGCATATGTTTTGTTCCCTTGATCTGCCAAATTAACATCAACATTCAATTTAACTATCTGCTTCCAAACAGCACACAAATCAATTTCACCTTCAAGTTTTAAAGGTTCTGTAATGTTGATTGATGTTCCGCTATTTTTAAAGATCCACCCTATTAACTGACTATCAACACCAGGCTGTTCTATCACCTTACCAATTGCATTTTTTGCTTTATCTGCATCGCTTAATGTTGCTCCATATAATATATCAACTGTTGTCTTAAATTCAGAGTTGAATTTAGAATCATCAATGTAATCATTTTCACCATCTCTAGTCTTGTTGAAATTTATTTTTGCTTTTTTCCTCAAAAATCTAACTTCTATCTCCATGTAGTTTGTTTGGTTAATCTTAAGGTTATGAATATCATCAATTATTTTCCCTGACTGCCTCTTATCACGATATTCAGTAGCATAATATTCTTCCGTATTTGGAGCCTGCTGCAATGTAATATAGTTATCAACATTTATTGTACTATCTTTCTGAATTTCACTCTTATTGATAATATTATTGTTTTTATATTTACTATCATCAATATCTTCAAAGTCACCTTTTGTATTCTGTGCCTTATAGTTAAAGTATAAACTTACCCCACGTTCATTTGTTTCTGATGTAATTGCCGTAATCGAAGCATTCATATCCTCAGATACAATATTTTCATCAAGAACAGCTTCAAGCCCAATCTGTCCTTCAGTATTTTTTGTTGATGTGAATTTCCATCCTTTAAATATAAAATCACCAAGAAGTTCTTTTGCAACAACTTTAGAACCAAATTTAAACTGTTTGTTTAATCCTAATTCTTCAAGTTTTGATTCATCTGTTATCTGATTGCCTTTTTCATCAAATACTTTTAATTTTATATTTTTTGGTGAATATCTAAATGTGAGCTCATACATACCGTCTTCGGTTATGTTTTCAAGCTTCTGATTATCAGTTATTTCATTTATATCCGTTCCTTTCTTTAATTCAACTTTTGTAAGCTCATATCCTATACCTTTCTTGTCATTTCCATCTTTATCCTGTACCAAATAATCATCTTTTTGAGGAATCCATTTGTCTTTTTCAAAATTGCCATCATACAAATTGTATGCACTCAAATTCATTGTATCGCTACTCTCTACAAACCTTGTATCAGAACTGTTTTTCAGATCTGCGTAATCGAATTCTTCTCCATTCGGTCCTTCAAAAATATGTCTTATCTTAATATCAACACGCTTACTTGTATTTTTTGCTCCATACAAAAACACAGGCTTTCTAATCCCTTCAATTGTCTTGTTTGCTAGTGTTTTTGAATAATCTGGTTGACTTCCCTCACCTAAATACCATCTATCATACTTCTCATAATCATCAGATATTGTGTATGAACCATCATGTGGCACTGAGTCAAAACGCATCAGCTTTGCTTTCCCGCTTGGATTGATTTCATAAAGACGTACTCCAACATTTGAGTGCTTATATTCTTTTGTTTTGTCGCTACCTGTTCTTGCATATATGTTAAATATTCTAGACTTTTTACTTAGCACATCATTCTTAGCTTGCTCTTTTAAAGATCCTGCAATGCTATCTTTATCTGCAAGGAAAGGCATTCCATCATATGTTGCAATATCATAATCAAATGCTTCTGTACCAAGCTCCTGTCTTCTAAAATCAATTGCCTGTTTTATTGTATCCCAATTATAACTTCTATTAAGTCTATCTTTTCTCATGGAAACGAGCCCATTTCCATCAGGATCTTTTCCAAATAGAACATTTGACCAGTCAACAGTGTATTTTTCTTTTCTGTATTCTGGTTTTCTAAATGTCTGTTTATGTTTATATCTAAGAACTATTTCTTTTTGAGATTCAGACAACTTGAAAAAATCACTTCCATCAGGGTTTTCAGCTTCAAAATTATAACGCTTAATTGATTTTTCACTGTTCTTAAAAAGTTTCGAATATTTCATTCCAAGTTCTGAACCATATGTCCATTCTGAAATCTTATTGAGCTTCTTAAGTTCTCGTATATCGATATCATCTATGTTTGGTGTAAATATTCTTTTGGTCTTATCTAACTTCCCATATGCTGTATCTATAACATCTATATTTGATTGAATTCCAAATACTGTTGTTGCAATGGCAAGTGCCGTTGCTACGAAAAACAAAACAGTCAATACGACTGAAATAAGTCTTTTCGCTCTTCTTTTTGGCATTATCTTCATGTCTGTCCTCCTAAATTATTGCAGCAAGGATAAAGAATACCCCGATGCCGACCAATATCATAAAAATAAAATAAATAACCATAAGCAATGATGAATATCCTGTTGATGTTGCCATAGCTTTAAGTTTTGTCATGAAATCTTGATCTTCTTCATCAATCAATGAAGGCAATTCTGAAACATGTTTTGTTTCATCATATATTGAAATAGCATTATTGTATCCCTCATATGGTTCTTCAATGATCGCTATATCTCTATTTTCATCATTTAAGATTTCATCAACTGGTGTTGCTGTTGGAATATCTCCCACATTCAATTCCTCTGGAATCTGATCAGCATTGAATGAGTAATTATTAATCTCATAATTATTTATTGTTTGCTGATCAAGTCCTTCATATGCTTTCTTGTCATCAAATTTGTTATAGAGTTTATTATCCATTTCATCTCCTGTCCGTACTTCCAATACGGAAAATCTTTTGGTTATATCATCTAATTGTGCTTTAGTTTCTTCAAGTTCTTTTTCTTTTTCCTTAAGCTTTGATTCGG
>CAUUJG010000003.1:0-97935 GCA_963545485.1 uncultured Clostridia bacterium
AATAAAAACCTTAGAAAAAGCAAAATAAAAACCTTAGAAAAAGCAAAATAGAATTGATTCTAATTTTATTTCAACTATAATTTAGATATGGAGAAACATGAATAAGCTTTACTTCGATAGAATAATTGATATGGTTCTAGAAAGAAAACTGAGCATATTTGGTGCTGTAAATATTTTAGGACCAAAATGGGTTGGAAAGACAACAACCGCCGAGATGAAGGCAAAGAGCAAGCTAAAGTTGCAGAACAATCCAGATAGGGACAGTGTTATAGAAACAATAAAGATTGCTCCAAATATTTTCCTAGACGGAGAGAAACCAAGATTAATTGATGAATGGCAAGACGCTCCAAACATTTGGGATGCAGTTAGATGTTTTTGCGATGATAATCCAACTCCAGGGAATTTCATATTAACTGGATCAAGTAGTGCAAAGGTTGAAACGGCACATAGCGGTATAGGAAGAATAACAAATATCGTTATGCATCCAATGAGCCTGTATGAGTCAAAAAATTCAAATGGACGTGTATCATTAAAAGAATTGTTTGATGGTACTGAAATTCTAGCAGAGGGAGTGAAATCAGATTTATCGATAGATAATTTGATAATGTGTGCTTGTCGTGGTGGCTGGCCATTTGCTTTACATCTAAAGAATAAAGAAGACCAACTTGAAATCGCAAAAGATTATTTCAAAGGGATATATACTAGAGATATTTATAACATAGATAGGGTTAAAAGAAACCAGCTGGCTATGAAAACGCTACTAGAATCATACGCTAGAAATATAGCAACGCTAGCAAAGACTCAAACAATACTTGATGATATAAAAGAGAGAGTTCAAATAACAAAGCCTACTCTTGATGATTATATAGATGTACTTGAAAGACTATATATTATTGAAGATATATACGGGTGGGCACCACAAGTAAGATCTAGAAGTATTCTACGCACAGGGCGAAAGAGGATGTTTTGTGATCCATCTCTTGCTGTTGTGGGATTAAATGCATCGCCAGATAAGTTAAGATATGACTTAAACACATTCGGCTACATATTTGAAAATCTTTGTATAAGAGATTTGAAAGTTTACTCATTAGCACTAGGGGGAGAGATTTCATATTACCACGACCAAACAGGACTTGAGGCGGATGCAGTATTGCATTTAGATGATGGCAGGTATGCATTAATTGAATTTAAATTAGGTTCACATCAATATGAGGCTGCAGCAAAGAATTTAAATAGAATAGAGAAATTAATAATTAATCGCAATGAAGAAAGTAAAAATACGAAACTCAGTTTACCAACATTGAAGATAATCATAACAGGATCAGAATATGGATATAGAAGAGAAGATGGGGTCTATGTTGTCCCGATTGGTTGTTTAAAGGACTAATACTCTATATTTTGTTTGTTCTTTATACATATTAGAGAATTTAGCTATTGAATTAGTAAGCGATAACTTTTAAAACTTAATTATTAAGATAAAAAATGAATAGAAAAAGAATTGACACTATAGCGTGAGCTTTATTAGTTAGGGCATTCTCTTTGTTGGCAGGGTGTGGATTAGGGGAATGTAAAAAATCTAATTATAACCCTGCTATCTACTGTTTATTTGTTAAAGCCTTGAGGATAAACCCTTACTTAAATCGTATCTTTTTTCACCTTAGATGGGTAAAATCCTCCTTTATATTCATATGCTTTTTGGAACACTTATTTTGAAATTAGCTATCCATTTATATAAAAAACTCAATTTTACACAATTTCATGACCCCATTTTTGCTGTTTTTACCAATTTTACACCTTAATTTCTCAATTTTTTTAAAAAATACATATTGAATTGATCAACCTGCTTTTGTATACTTTAGTTATTAAAACTCAAGGGGGAAAATATGAGGAAAGCTTTTATATGTCCATCAAAATTTGTTATGGGCGAAGGTGAACTAAACAATTTAGGTTATTTTGTTAAGTTGTATGGTAAATCCGCTTTGGTGATTGCCAACAAGGATGATATCAAACGAGTCAGCAAGCAACTAGACTACACAATGGAAAAATACGGTGTTTCTTTTGTATATGCCGATTTTCATGGTGAATGTTCAAAACAAGAAGTTGCAAGACTTAAAGAAATAGCAAAAGAAAATAAATGTGCAACTATTATAGGGCTTGGCGGTGGAAAAGCTATTGATACTGCCAAATGTGTAAACGCTGCAAAATTAAGACTTATCATAGTTCCTACTATTGCTGCTACAGATGCTCCTACATCTCACTCAGCAGTTCTTTATACTGAAGACGGTGCATTCGATGATTATGCATACTTCACAAGTCCAGATGTTGTATTAATTGATACTACAGTTATTGCCGCTGCACCAGTTCGTTTCCTTGTTTCTGGCATGGGAGATGCTCTATCAACATACTTTGAAGCACGTGCAAATCAACAGTCATTTGCTAACGTAAATGCTGGATTACCTTGCGGTGCAAGAGAAAAGAAATGTGATCCTGCAAAACAGACTTTAGCTGCTATGGCACTGGCTGATCTTTGCTATCAGACCTTACTCTCAGATGGTTTAAAAGCAAAACTTTCATGTGAAGCTAAAGTAGTAACCAAAGCATTAGAAAATATTATTGAAACAAATATACTCTTATCTGGTCTAGGTTTTGAATCTGGCGGTCTTGCCGCTGCTCATGCTATTCACGACGGTCTTACTGTTCTTGAAGAAACTCACAAAATGACACACGGTGAAAAAGTTGCATTCGGTACAATATGTCAACTTATACTTGAAAATGCACCAGATGAAGAAATCCTTACAGTAATTAATTTCTGTAACCAAGTCGGACTTCCTGTATGTCTAAAAGATTTAGGCGTTGAAAATATCGGAGATAGAATATATCAAGTTGCTGAGAAATCATGTATTAAAGAAGAAAGCATTCATTCAATGCCATTCCCTGTTACACCAGCAGATGTAGTTGCAGCAATCCTTGCAGCCGACAGAATGGGCAAACTTGTAAAATACGATGCTGAATGATATCGAATAGGATACAAATATAAATATAAAAAATAAAATATGCCACTTGTACTCTATTGAGTGCCGGTGGTTTTTTTGGAGGAAAATATATAATGAAGAAAATTATCAATTCACCTGAGACTTTTGTTATTGAAATGTGTAAGGGTATAGCCAAGGCTCACCCCGAACTTGAATTTGTTGAAAAATACAAATTAATTAAGAAAAAGAATATTAATCCTGATAAAGTAAGTTTAATTTCAGGCGGTGGTTCAGGACATGAACCAGCACATGCTGGTTATGTTGGAACTGGTATGCTTGACTGTGCAGTATGCGGAGATATTTTTGCATCACCTTCTCAGATCCAGGTATATAATGCAATAAAAGAATGTGCTACAGACAAGGGTGTTCTGTTGGTTATAAAGAATTACTCTGGCGATTGCATGAACTTCAATAATGCTGCAACTTTGGCAAGAGAAGAAGATGGCATTAAAGTTGATGCGGTTTATGTAACTGATGACATCGCCGTTAAAGACTCTCTATATACTGTCGGCAGGCGTGGTGTAGCTGGAACAGTTTTTGTTCACAAAATAGCTGGTGCATTAGCTGAAAAAGGTGCCAGTCTTGAAGAAGTGGTTCGGGTCGCAAATAAAGTCATTGAAAATGTAAAAACCTTTGGATTTGCATTAACTTCATGTACTCCACCGGCAAAGGGAACTCCTATTTTTGACATAAGTGATACTGATATGGAATTTGGAGTTGGAATTCATGGTGAGCCAGGAAGAAAAACCGAAAAAATTCAAAGTGCAGACGAACTCGCAAAAAGAATTGTTGCAGACTTACTTGATGAATTAAAAAATAATAAAAGTAAGGATGTTGCTGTAATTATTAACGGTTTTGGAGCTACTCCACTTATGGAATTATATTTACTTAATAATTCTGTAAGCAATGAACTTGAAAAAGCAAAATTAAATATTCATAAAACATTAGTTGGGAACTATATGACATCTATTGATATGGCTGGTGCTTCTATAACCATACTTAAACTTGATGATGAGCTAAAAGAACTTCTTGATGCTCCAGTTTCAACTCCTGCTCTTTCTTGGGGAAGCATTTTAAATTCAACATCTGCTGATGTTGCGAGTGCACATGCCGCAGCAAAGAAAGCTTTAAAAGATGATAAAAAGAAATCTGCTGAACCTGTATCATACGAGGTAAAAGGTAAACCTATCGTTTCAGAAACGATTAATACTGAAGCATTTGTGAAAATTATAGATAAAATGGCTGATGTCATTATTGAAAATGAAGTTCCATTCTGTGATGCTGATAAAATGGGCGACGGGGACTTCGGAATGAGTATTGCTAAAGGATTCAAACAACTTAAAAAAGAATGGAAAACTAGAAATAAAATTAATATAGGTGCATTCTTAAGAAGTTGTTCAGAAATAATTATGGAATACTGTGGTGGTGCTTCTGGACCTATTTGGGGAAGTGCTTTTAGATATGCCGGGAAACAAGCTGGAGATAAAACTGAGATTTCTTTAAAAGATTTGGCAGATATTATGCAAGCGGCAAATACTGGTGTATATGAGACTGGAAAAGCTTCATTTGGTAAAGGTGCTGTTGTGGGTGACAAAACATTAGTTGATGCTTTAAAACCTTGTGCCGACGCTTTAACAGCTCAAGCTAATAACAATGCTAAATTGGCTGATGCTCTCATATTTGGGGCAAAAGAAGCTGTAAAAGGTGCTGATAATACGAAGACATTCGCTGCAAAAGCTGGTCGTGCTGGAACAGTAGGCGAAAAATCAATCGGTTATCCGGATGCTGGAGCTTATGGTCTTGGAGTAATATTTACAGAACTAGCAAAATATATTCCAACAATAAAATAAAATTCATTTTACTTGGAAAACATATTGTTTTAATATGTTTTCTTACTCCTTTGGGGGTATAGCTCAGTTGGCTAGAGTACTTGACTGGCAGTCAAGGGGTCGGGGGTTCGAATCCCCCTATCTCCACCACCGCCAAGAAATCGCTAGTGGATAATATCAATATTAGCCCTAAAAATGCCACTGTGTGCCCTAGATTTCGTGACTTTGATGTTTATGACTACATTATCAACGGTGAGATAGTAACCCCTTAAAGACTAAGAAATGGTTATGTGAGCAAACAAGTTATAACAAATTAACCGAATTAAACTCGGTTTTCAGAGTCTGGCAAAATAATGCATATAATGGGTCCGAGCTTTTTGCTCTTTTTTTACTTATCTGTTTTTGTTTTTACACACAAATCCTTACATCATCTACAAGTTTTATAGGTTTCATTTCATAGAAACTTATACCTTGCTAAGTTCAACAAACTGAAGCTTGTTTGCCTTATTTAGCTCTCTTGGGTTGCTTTTCTGGCAGTTCCGCATACATACCTTTCAGTAGTTCAGTAATCAAATCCATATCCTCAAATCTTTTTAATTTTTCACAAATCATATATATTAGGTTTTGAGCTTCGGCTCTTTTTTTTATTTATCTATTTTTTGTTTTTACACATAATTTTTTACATAATCAATCTAACCCACTCAAATCCCAAATTTAACACCCAATTCCACAGGTATTATTGAATCAAATCCGCTTGAACATTTGTCTGTTGTATTTGATTATTTGATTAAGTCTTCAATCGTACAGTTAAACGTTCTTGCAAGTTTGTATAGCGTATCGGCTTGTGCTTTTGAAATATCCAACTTCTCTTGCTCATATGCCTTTACTGTTCTTAGAGGTACTCCACTTATATTCGCTAATTCAGTTTGGCTCAATTGCAATTTCTTTCGCCATGTCTTTAATGAGCACTCGTGTGGCATACTTTTTTGTATAAGTTCTACCGTTGCACTTTCATCCATTTCATGATATGGAAAGTAATTGAGTAATAATTTACTACATGGGTATGCCTTGATTATCTCAGCAAACGATTTATTCAAATACCACTGTGCATAGGCAAGTACCCAACCAACCCAATATTCAGGTGATGCTAACGTGTTTTGTTCGGTTTCCTCTAGTTGTTTTCCTAATACAAGTCCAAGCAATTCATTTGCTGACTTACCTGCAATATAGATAGGATTGCCTTCTCCTATCGCTTTACTTATATATGACTTACTAAATCTTTCAGAAAACTCGTCAACCGTTAGTTTTTCTTGATAAACGGCTATCTCATACATTGAGCCAAGTTTTCTTTGAGCCATATCAAGGTAATACTCATCGTATGCGTGGATCATCTGGTTTTATCCCTCCTCTCAATATTTCGTTCAAGTAAAGTGAATTAGAATCGAATACTCCTCTTTTATCTGATAAGAACTCAAGTCTTGCTTTCTCGTTCCTTTGCTTACGCAGTGGATAATACACATCCGCATCCGCCATCTCATATCCAAGAAATTTCAGACTATCAAACGCCTTTTGACTTTTGATAACGATTTGTTCTCCCAAGTTACCAAGCCTTAACGCCTCTGCTAATCTTTGGCAAGAAATCGTATTATTCAAAAACGCTTCCGCATAAGAAAAATATGAGTCGTCCGCTCGATAACCTTTGATTACATCATAATTATCATATGGGATAGAAAAGTTCTCGATTAAGTATTTCTTTCCTACTTTTGTGATGTCATTTTTTAGAGTGAATACTCTATTTTCCAAAAGTATCGTTATCCAATGCAGAACATTGTATTTTGGATCTGACAAATCAAGACAACTCAAACCGCTTGCATCCAACTCATATTTGTTGGCATATCCGTCTTTCCCATCTGTAACTCCCCATTCTTTTGCAAGGTCGATATCTTCTGTACAGTAAAATCCTAGCCCGTAATCATTTCTAAGATTCCCGAATCCAAATTGAGGTTTTTCAATAATTACACTTGAACCGTGATAAATAATATAACCCTTTTTCATTGTTGCCACCTCGTTTCGGTTATATTATAACATCACAATGTCCCTAAATCAAAATAAATGAGTTTTGTAAGGATATACGACAGCATCAAAAATCTATCCAAAATAACATATCAATTAATGGAAAATAAAAAAGCACCTATTTCTAGATACCATAGTATTAGAGTCTTCACCATATTCTCCCAACATCTCAACTACACAATAACCGCACGTCTAACCCACTCAAACAGCCTAAATTAACACCCTCACCCCATATGTATTATTGAACATGCTCTACAAACCCATCGGAGTTCAATACTACCTGATAATATCAATACTAGCCCTAAAAATGCCCCACTGTGTCCTATCCTTCGTGATTTTGATGTTGATGACTACATTATAATGTGCTCCCATGTCAAGGACAATTAGCCATTTAAATTAATTAATTGATTGATTGATTGTTCATTCAAACAACCTTCTTATCCTAGTGGAAGACCTCCGACCAGACTCTGAAATAAAATTTTTGTGGCAATTTATTAAGTTTTCAAATGCACACGCTGTACATTTTTGGGGGTCCTATGTGTCCATTATATCCACTTTATAGGATTTAACATATTTCAACTGTCTACTTTTTAGGCACACGCTTAAATGTGCTTATTTAACTGTCTACTCTATGTGGTACAACTTATTGTTCTATTTTCTTAAGTTTTGCACTATTGCCTAAAGTATAGTGTAAAATATTCGAATTATATAATTTATTTATTCAAGACAAAAATCATCTTCTTTTTCTTTAATTCGTTCCATTGCTGGCTGTATTATATGTTGGTATCTACTTAACATTGATGCCATATAGTACGCTTTTCTTTGTTTTGTAAAAACTTCAATTCCTTTGTAGTATTCTGGTATTTCAGAAAATAACCTCTTGATTTCACCAATCCTTTCTTGAAATTTTTCTCCTACATATAAGATCGCAGCCTCTAAATCTCTATTAGCATAATTTAAAATATCTGCGTTTCTCATACTATTGCCTTTGTCGTCATGATAGCCCGCAACGCCATTAAGTACACTGCTCATCAATCTTGGTGGATCTGCCATTAAATTACTAATTTTGTTATCTGAGACTTTACTATGAAATGACGCTCCGTTGTCATAGATAGGTGCCAGAGTATATTTATCTTCTTTTTCAGAATAGATTAGTCCCCAGTTGTCGTCATTGCGATCATTATTATTTATCAATAAATCCATTACTACAACTCTCCAAAATCTTTCCTTAGCACCTGGAATCTTACTCAACACTGTATTTTCTTCTAATTGATGTGATATTTCATCTAACGTATATTCGCCAAATCTCCTCTCTTCTCCTAATCCTAAAGCCTCTTCTTTGCTGTCGTTTCTAAGCATAGTGTAAGAAACAAGTGTGTAATTCTCATCTTTCAAAAAATCCTTGCAACCGCATATTAATTTATTTCGTTTTCCATCAAAAAAAATTCCAAGTTTCACTTCTTGAACATCAAACCCCATTATTTCATATATTTTTGATCCAATATACTCACTTAACGGTGCTGATGAATATGACATATCTATTGCAAATTTCAATTCTTTAGTGTCCTTAGGGAACTTCACCATCCAAAAATCGCCATTATATATTATCCCTCTCTTAGCCCCTGCTCTTCCGCCATACCGCATATTTCGTGAGCTCAATTCTAAATTTGTAAAATCTACCATTTCTATCATACTCTAAACCTTCTCACTAGCGTTTCCCACTGATAGTTAGTCAGTTTTCTCTTAGCCGTCGCATTTTTTGCATTCGTGTCTATCGCACAAGCAAGATTCATATATAGCCCATAGTCATCTTCTAAATCAGCTTTTTCGGCATCATCCACTAAATTTTTAATATTTAGTGGTAACTCAAAATCTATCTTTACACTATCATCTAAATAATTATACTTTACTTTTCTCTTAATATCTTCCTCAATCAAGCCAGTAATATATTGGGTCTTATTTTCAACTTCGCATAACCAGTCAATCAAATGTTGATTTTCCTTGCGAACTCGAAACTTAAAAGTCCTATAATTATCCTTGATATATCTGTTAATATATTCTCGATTTGTCTGTCTCTCTTGTCCCATGCATTCACTATATAATATTTGGGGGCTAATGTAAACATGCTTTATACAAATTCTGGACAGCATCAAAAGTTATCTGCCTAAAAAATAAAAAGCACCTATTTCTATATGCAATTTTATGAGAGTCCCGAGCACCGATCTTATTAACTCGGCTTTTAGTCCTTGCTGTTCTCTCTGCACAACATTAATTGTGTCACGCCTTTACCATCCATTACCCGTCGGCGACAATAAAATTATGTAGTAGGCATTAAAAAGTAACAAGCATAGACTCAGATAAAGACGGTATCAAAATCACTAGACAATATTCCCCTACTTATCAAATTAGTAAAACGACAATCCTAATCCACTCAAATCCCAAATTCAACACCCACCCCATAAGTAGTATTAAATCTGATCTATTCAAACATCGGAATTCAATGCTACCTGACAATATCAATACTAGCCTTAATATCGCCAGATGGTTGTTTAGTTGAAGAATCAATTAATTAATTTAATAAATGGCTAATTGTTCTTGACATGGGGAACACATTAACATGTATGGCACTTTCAATTTTTATCTATCCCCTATCAATGTTTATTCAATTATGACTCAAGAAAATCTTCTCTTAATAAAAAGTCCATAATTCCAATATAATAAATTCCATACTCATCATATCGTGGCACTATATTGTCTTTAACAATAATAATTTTCTTAAAAGAATCATCAATTCGCTTCAGAGAATTCCTTTCTTGTTCTCTCTTCTCGTTATTGTTTATAGCAAATGCTGATTGAATATAATATCTCAGATTTCCCTTATTAATAACAAAATCAACTTCTAATTCTGCTCTTCTTGTTTTACCAGCTACATTAGTAAAATATTCCATGACCCCTACATCTACATTAAAGCCTCTTCTTAATAAGTCATTATAAATTATATTTTCCATGATATGCGTTTCTTCTGTCTGTCTGAAATTTAATCTCGCATTTCTAAGACCTATATCCGCAAAATAATATTTAAGTAGTGTAGAAAAATATTTTGAACCTTTAATATCATATCTTTTGGCAGAATATAAAACGTAGGCTTGTTCAAAAAATGAAAGATATTTTGAAATAGTGTTGCTTGTTATTTTTATCTTTTTTTCTGAAGCGTATCCATTAGAGAGCTTTAAGGGATTTGTGAATGAACCAACGGCTGATGATACAAAATCTAGCAAAACTTCTAGTACTTCCTCATTATTATTTATTTTATTACGATCCACAACATCCTTGATGTATGTTTCTTCAAATAATTTTTTCAAATAATTGCTTTTTTCCTTGAAAGTTTTAAGTTCAAGTACAAATGGCATTCCGCCACAAAGAATATAATCTTCCCAAGCTTCATTTTTATCTTCATAACAAGTACTCATCTCGGCAAATGATAAAGGGTACACATGGATTTCATCTCCTCTATCTCTAAACTGTGTCAAAACATCTTTAGAAAGCATTTTTGAATTACTTCCAGTAACATAAATATCAAGATTTTTTCGTTTTACCAATGATAGCAATGTGTCAACAAAAATAATCCTCTCATCATCGTCAATATATGGGTTTTTTACAGACCTTGAAAACTGTATCTCGTCAATAAAGACATAGTATCTCTGATCATCTATTATTCTACTTTTTATGTATTCATTAAGTTTAAATGGATCTCTGTAATTAATATTTTCGATGTCATCGAGAGCTAATTCAATAATTTGTGTATTAGACACATTATTGTTTAATAAATAATTCTTATATAATTCAAACAACAAATATGACTTACCACATCTTCTAATACCCGTAATAATTTTAATTCTTCCATTGTCTTTTTTTTGATTAACTCATCTAAATATTGCTTTCTTTCTATAACCATAGCGACACTCCAATAAATAATTTTTGTGACTTACCACACTTTTTATTTCTCTTCATTCTTCCACTCTTGCATATTTTATGACATTGATACTTATACATCGTTTTATTTTACTATCTGTTAGGATTCTTGAATCTTGTCTTGCCAATCATTATCAAATACGCATCGCAGTATACAATTGGTATTATTTGCTTCATTTATAATTTGGTTGTTTTGTAATTCGATCTATAACCATCTTCAACATGCTTCTTGAGAGGAATGCTGATGAAAATCCTCATTCTCCAATATTGGTGGTTATTTTTCCAATATCTATTGGAATATTTATTATTCCATCCTTATTCTTTTTACTTGTTTCTACGAAAATGCTATTTTTTTCCCACTTAATGATTTCATTTCTACCTGGGGACAATTTGTCCCTAGGTAGAAAGCTAACTGTTCATCACGTTTTCGCATCTTCTTGAGATAATCTGTTGGATTTTTACTTTCTGACAAGTATATTACTCGTCTTAGAAGATGTTTGCTGATTTAAAAGATATTTCTGAATAATCAAGTTGACTGCTTTCACATATCTCATCCCCATAAATTGATTTTAGCAATTCTACTTTTATTATTTCTTTTGCTAATCCCGACTCTACAACTTTACCTTTATTTAGCAATATCGCATTGCTGTTCAAAAATAATGCATGATTTGGGTTGTGTGATGATAAGACTATTGTTTTCCCTTCGCTTGATATCTTTTTAAGCAGAGACAATACTAAGTTTTGATTTTTAAGATCCAATGCAGACATAGGTTCGTCTAATAATATTATCGGTGTGTCTTGCAGTATACACGACGCAATAGTAACAATTTGCCGTTCCCCACCACTTATCCGATTCATTTGTTTATCTAATAGATTAATAATCCCCACTTCTTCGCTTATTTCTTTAATTTTTTCTAGCTGTGTGATTTTAGGTCTCTCATAAAACTTTAATCTATTTGCAAAGCCGTAGGCTAGATAGTCTCTAACAATGACATCGTCGCCCGCTGAAATCTTTTGAGGGACATATGCAAACATTTTACTTCGGTCTCTAATTTTAATGTTCGATAATTCTAACTCTCCATATTTAATTGAACCTTTGCTATAAGGCAATAATCCCGCCAAGACTTTAATAAGAGTGGTCTTTCCACATCCGTTTAATCCTAGCAAGACATATATTGAGGAATCTTCAACCTCAAAACTTATGTCCTCTAGTATGTTTGATAATTTCTTCCCATATTTGAACTGGACTCCACTCGCCTTAAGTTTCACTCTTCTCCTTCCGCTTTACTATTAATATAGTGATAAAAAGTATAGTCCCTAATACTCCAGTAACCGCACTGAGTGGTATTTCAGCCTTTGTAAATGATCTCGAAATCATATCGACCACTATCATAAAAATTCCCCCAAATGTAATACATAGAGGAATTGATTTTCTCGCGTCACGTCCGCTTATTAACCTAACAATATGTGGCACTACTAACCCTACCCAACTAACTGTACCGCTAAACGCCACCGCCAACGATGTTAATAAAGTTGCGATTGTAATTATTGAATATTTATACGCCCTATAATTTAGTCCTTTTGTCTGTGCCTCCTCTTCTCCTAAAGCAACAATATTAATTTGCCAAGAGAGTACAATTAACACTACCGAGGTAATCACCACTATTGGGAACATGATATATACTGTTTCTATGGTTGTATTCTCAAAAGATCCCATGAGCCAATATATGATACCTGTTAGCGTCGTAGTAGGATCAGCAAAATATTTTACAAACGAAAGCAGTGCTGACATAAATCCGCCAACAATAACTCCCGACAAAATCAATGTAATTGCCCCATTCTTAAATAAGCGTGCTATTAAAATTGTAACTACAACTGTTATGATTCCAAGTGCAAACGCAAATGTACTAACCAAAATTGAGTGTAGCCCCAATATTATTGCAACAGCCGCTCCTAATGCCGCACCCGAGCTAACGCCTAGTAAATTTGGAGATGTGAGTTTGTTTTGAAAAATCTCTTGATACAACAATCCAGACACTGACAATGAAATACCACATAACAGAGCCATTAGCGTCCTTGGCAATCTTAGTTTAACTATAACTGTCCGCTCAATCAAAAATGTGTTATCTTTCGTAAATACTGCCCTAAAAAAATTCTTTGGTGCTATATAGTATTTCCCGACCATTAGGGCAACTGCAAAAATTATCACAACACCAAGACTGGACAATATTAGAAAAAGCCATGTCTTTCTATTCATTTATACAGTTTGTTCCCGTTAGGATCTAATCCTGTAAGCATATACTCTATTTGCTTGTCCGTTAATTCAACTCCGAAGTACTCTTTTACGGATGTCTTAATCATTTTCGCAATATCATAACTAAAATGCTCTGAATGTAATCTGTTTGCTTGATCAAAGAAAAACTCTGGTGATAATGTGTTAATTTGTTCCATTTGCGTGAGCCCTAGCGGAATCGTAAATATTTTATTGTTTTTCACTGCGTCTAATGCGTTGTACGGTGCTGTTATTTTAATTGCCTCAACATTTCTTCTTTGATATATACCGCCCATAACAAATAAATCTGGATTGAATTCACAAATTGCTTCTGGTGATACTTTATTAGAATCGCCTTCCAATATTGAACTCATACAGTTAAACCCTAGGGTTCTATAGGCGTATTCGGCAAATGACCCTTTCAAGTCTGTGTATCCTATCTTCTGATTTTTATCTCCCCTAACATAGAATAATTTTTTCTTCTCTATGTTCTTCTCTTTAATAACATTAGCAACTTCACTAACTGCGTTGTCAAATTTGGCATTCCATTTATCTACTTTTTCTTTTACATTCTTGTCTGTCCAGATTTGTGCAATCATATTTGCAAACGCATGTGTGGAATTATCAAATGTAGGCTTCCCATATAGGCTCACTGTCACCGCATTTATTCCATGCTTTCTCAAATCATCGGTTATTCTTTTTTCTGGACTAAAAACTAAATCTACGCCTCGTGATAGATATGTTTCAAAGCTATTCTCATATTCATATGCATAATGTTTACTTGAGTTAGGATAAAAAACTTTCGTCCATGGATTTGCCAATACCTTTTTGTCTACACCATCTATCTTATCCCCTAAACCAAAGCCAACTAATAAATCATAAGCAGATCGACAACATGCTACTTTCTGTGGGTTCTTTTTAATCGTTATTTTGTCACCACTCATATCTGTAACTGTAACTGTGCTATTATCAACTTTCGGTTTTCTTGTACATGCTGTAAAAAGTGCTAAAAGACATAATATGATAGAAACTATAAGTATTTGTTTCATTAAAAATTTTTTCATTTTTGCTCCTCGATCTATAGATGTTAACCAACTCATAAAGCCTAGAAACGAATCTTAATTCGAGCATATTAAAACTCGCTTCTATTTTTTTATTATTATCTATACAGCCTTCTTAGTTTTATATAAAAATCCTACCCCCCCCCCATTCTAATTTGTCAATACTTTTCAGTTATTATTTTTCTCATATACCGAAAAAACTCATCTACCTAGAAAATAAAAAAGCACCTATTTCTAGATGCCATAATATGATAGTCGTCAACATATTCTCCCAACTACCCAATTTCACGATAACCTATAATCTAACCCACTCAATTGTTTCTATCCCCACCAAAAAAAATTATCAAGGATGGGCAAAAAACCATACTATTGTAGTTTTATCATCTAGAAATTTTGATTTGTATTCTTTTGGTAACGCTTGTCGAATTAAATTTTCGTAACTTGTTTCTCCAAAGTTTTTTCTCGTAAAGTCATTGTATATTTTTTTCATTTTATCTACTATTAGCGATTGATATGCACACCTCGTATCACTGTCTTCTATAAGACTGTTAACTATACTTACTAGCTGTTTCTTTTGTGCCTCCGACATTTTAAATTTTTTAGGTTCTTCTTCTTTTTCTTGTTTTTTCACTTGAGCAACCGTTTGTTTCTGCTCTTTTGTTTTATCTACTATAGGAGCTTCTTTTGATTTTCCTTTCGGATCAAGGTAGTAAAACTTATTAAAATACATGGCATACTGTTGGTTTGTTATTTTATTAACTCCTATCCCTATTGCCCGTACACCATTAAGCTTTATTTCATTTGCTATTGTAGAAAAATCGCTGTCTGATGTAACAATTATAATTACATCCAACACATTCCCTCTATATAACATTTTTAATATATCAACTGCCATCATTATATCTGACGAATTTTTCTTTGTTGTATAGATAGGTGACTTTGTAATAATTCCATGCTGGTTACATAATTTTTTCCACTGCGACATATTTAGACACAATTCACCTTCTTTTTTTTCAATAACCCAATTACCATATGCATTTCTTATAAATAATTCTCCATAGTCACTTGCAATATTTAATATATCGCTTAAGTGTTTATGTGGCACATTCTCACAATCTATAAATAATCCAACTTTAGGTTCTTCCTTTTTATTCACTTACTCCTCCATAATTTAAAAATTCTTTAATACACAATTTTATATTTAACTGATTACAATATCTATAATTCAATATATTTTAATATTTAGTTACTATTATAAGTACATCATAAGCGTGCACAGCTCAATTTTTTAATCATTTATATAAATTTTATTCAAATATGAAATCATCAATTCCGAAATAATCTTGTTCGTAACGCAATCCATATTTTCTCATTTTCCGATCAACTCTCTCTATCACTAACCGTTTTGCTTCTCTACCTGTAACGTCACTGTATCTTCCTGTTCTCTCATATGCCATGTTAATTCCTCTAGTATTCCTTCCATCCTCGTGAATGTTGTCTTGTATAATCTCTTGGCAACATTTTTGCTCTTGTTTATTATGACATGCAAAATATGGATTATTCTTATATTCCTCATAACCTTTTGAATATGTTTGATAATCAATTTCTTGTACAGATCTTATTGCATCCTTATGATGGTGCTTCACCCTAGGGTACTGTTTTACTTTTTTTGCGGCATCTTCACCACTCTCAGCTTTAATGAAAAAAGCTCCCAAATAAAAATTATTACGCCCAACATGCCCGCACTTTGCCTCAACTCTATAATATTTAATCTTCAACTTCTTATTCATCTATAAATTTTATTCTCTAATCTAATTAAATTCTAATGATGAGTACTTAACTTGCTATCATGGCTGCACTACTCTCAAATTAAAGTTTCAACAATTAACTCATTCATCACATTCATTATACCTACTTCAAATTGAATATGTAAGAGTGACTATATTTATACCATCTTTAGAGTGTTACGCCAGAAATATTAAGTCTCTGTAGATATAACCTTACAGTTACATAAAAATCGCATTTGACAATTTCTTAGAAACAATCGCTAAATTTTTACATACGAATAAATATTTAACTTCCTAAAGTGTCATCAATTAATATATTAAACACAATTGTAAATTCTTTATTATATATCCAAATTTACAAATCAAGACTATTCTCATTTAAAAGGAAATCAAATACTGATATAGTACTGATACCATTTTCATCTCTTTGAGGTTTTATAATATCTTTAACAATAATTATCTTTTTGAATGAATCTCGAATATTAAGTAAAGATTTCTTTTCTTGTTGCATCTTCTCTGGCAGTGCAATGGTTAATGCCGATTGTATATAGTATTTATTGTTACCTTTATTGGCTATAAAATCTACTTCAAGTTGTTTTTTTTCAAAGATTTCATTTGCATTTTTTTCTTTTGCATAAACAGCACCAACATCAACTTGAAATCCTCTTGCTCTTAATTCATTATATATAACATTTTCCATTAGATGCGTTTCTTCAATTTGTCTAAATCCAATTTTGGCATTTCTAAGTCCTATATCTTCAAAATAATATTTAAGTGGTGTCCCTATATATTTTCTACCCTTAACATCGTATCTATTTGCCTCACTAATTAAAAAACTGTCCTCAAGATATGTAATGTAATTCTTTATTGTATTAATATTTACATTAGAATTAATTGAACTTTTAAATGTGGCAACTATTTTTGATGGATTTGATAAAGAACCCACTGCTGATGCCAAGACTTTAATTAAGTCATCCATCTCTTGCACTTTTTCTATTCTATATCTTTCCTTTATATCTTTGATATATGTCTCTTCAAACAGCGTTTTAAGATACTGTATCTTCTGTTCATCATTTTTTACTGTTGCTATATATGGTAGCCCACCATATGTGATATATTCAGCAAAACCATTATATTCATTGCCCTCATATGTTTGCATAAATTCTTTAAATGTTAATGGAAATACATGTACCTCATCTCCTCTTCCACGAAATTCCGTAATGATATCTTTTGACAAAAATTTTGAATTACTTCCTGTTACATAAATGTCAATATTTTTTATATGTAACAACGAACTCAGCACCTCTTCGAAATCTTTAACCATCTGTACTTCATCTAAAAAAAGATAATATTGATCATCGCTAACTATACACGCTCTTATGTGCTCTAATATCACATCTGGATCTCTATACTTTCGATTTTCCCTTATGTCTAATGGAATTTCAATTATACACTCTTTCTTAACTCCAATTTCTAATAAATAACTTTTATATATTTCAAATAGCAAATACGATTTTCCACTACGTCTTAATCCAGTTATTACTTTAATTAATCCATTATGCCTTCTACAAATTAAATCTTTTAAATACTTATCTCTATTTATTTTCATATATCACCTATACTGAAATATCTGGGGATTTTTCCCCTTGTTTTTCATTATTATATCAATATGCTGTTGTTCCGTCTATTTATATTGAATATTTTGGGGATTTTTCCCCTTGTTTTTCATTTTAATGGTTTCTTTATATATCTAAGCAATAATAAGAGGTTTTACTCTTTCCCTCTGCACTACACTTATAAATTGTGATGTGTTGATGAATTATGAGACTAACAAAAACAATATTATAAATTAGATTTTTTACATATAAAAAACTATTTACACAAGATTCCTTACATGATCTAAATTTACATATCCGCAATATTATTTTATCTCATTTTTCACATTTCCGCAGTATTTTTAGATTAAAACTTCATATATATAGCCTTTTCATCTTAAAATACACATGCAGTCCCACGCACTAATATCAATACTAACCATAATATCGCTCCTACTTTCGTTCCTCTGATATTTATGACTACATAATCCATGATGAGATACTAACCCTTAGAATTTAAGAAATGATTATATAGATAAATGAACTACGGATATCTTTAATGCACCATACAATATCCCACCATCAATCAATATATCCTTAAAAGGATAATGCTATCACTAAATTATTTGATATCCTCACTTCAGGAATTGGATTTTTAACAAATCCCACAAAATTATCTAATACATTTGCGTCCTTAATGCATTCAAAACTAGCATCATTTACAATTAACAGTTATATCGAATATTGAGAAAATGCATTTATACCCCGTGCGGCAAAAAAACCACAGTTTTAGCTGTAAGAGTGATAGTCCGCTCAATTAAATACAGCTCATATCCACCAAATTTCAAAATCACCTTGTTTATAACGCAATCCATATTTTCTCATTTTACGATCAACTCTTTATATCACCAACCGTTTAAATTCTATAACTGTAACATCAATATCTTCCAGATCTTTCGTATTCTATATTAATTTTTTCAGTATTCCTTTCATCATCTTGACTGTTGTCATCAAAGAATTATTCTATTACCTCCCAGTATCCAGAAACTTTATTACCAATTCTAACTACCTTTCCGACCTCTTTAAGCTTATTTAATGTCCTTTGTACTGTCCGTGTTGTCTTGCCTGTTTTTTGAGCTATTTTTTTTATTGTATAAATGGAGTTTTTTTTCAATAAATGCAAAACTTCAATATCTAATTTATTGAGTCTATTTACTGTTTTTGTACTGGCATCCCCAGTGGTATCTACCGTAACATTGTTCCTATAAAAACTAAATCTAAAACCAAATTCATTATTATAATATCCATACTTAACATTGTTAGCCCTGCACAGTTCTAAGGCTTTTCTTATCCCGCTACCTTGGACTTCAACATTCTTAGAACGATATAATATATCCAATATCTTTCTATTTCTTGGCATAGATTGAATTCTTCTTTCTGCAAAATCTTCTGGCTTATAATTTATAGGGAATTCTCCAGGATTATAAATATCAATAACTGTTGGTGTGATGGCAATTTCATGTTCTGTTATAGATCTATAATTTGCATGAGCAAATGCATTAACAACAATTTCTCTTATAGCACCAACTGGGACTTCAGGTATTTCAATTCTTGATGTACCTTTATCATCAAATTCAACTTTCCAATTTATATGCTGATTTATATATACTGTTGCTATGTCAATCAAGTTATAAATATTATCGTTAAACCTATTAATGTCTAAAAAATTTATTCTTTTATCTGTTGCATAAACCGCTGTTTTTAAAACAGTTGGCTGTTTTGAAGAAAATAAGAAATATCCTGCGTTTGTTAATTTGTCATTGACCATTAATCCAAGCATTATTAATAATTCTTTTTCATCATATGTTTCTAGTGCCTCTAATCGTCCACAATTGACCGCCCTTGTGTAGAAACTTTTCAATGCTTTAAAATCAACATCATCCATTCCAAATGTGGTTAAATTATTTTCCCAAATAGATGAATAGTCAGTATTTAGCATCATGTGCTTTAATTCATCAGGAGTCAAATCTTCTGCTCGATCATAAACTCTTTTAAAATATCTTCCATAAGATGAATACGGCCTTTCAGTTCCTGTAAAATTCACTTTAATAATAGTCATTCCATCTAGTATTTCTTCTTTAATAGAAGGATATATCATTGGTTTAATTGCAGTTTTAATATGTGTTGCAATATCATCTAATGAACTAGCACTTACCATTTGTCCACAAACATCGCCATTTGGTTTAACGCCAAAATATAAAACTCCTTCACCATGTTTATTTAAAATGGCACAAATATCATTCATTGCCTCTTTAAGTTCGCTTGTTGATTTTTTAAATTCTATTGTTTCATTTTCTTTTCCTAAATTCATATCACTATCTCCCTATATCACATATATCCTATCATTAACAATCAAAAATGTCACTAGTCATGTCACTAATTATGTCACTAATTATGTCACTAATTATGTCACTAATTATGTCACTAATTATGTCATTATATTTTTAATCCAATTTTTAAAATTTAATTATTTAAATTTATCTAAATAAAAGCATTATTAACTACCTTTACCATGCTCCACATCACTGAAAATAATTTAATATTCAACAAACTATAGCATGTTAAGTTATCTAAAAACTTAGTCATACCTCCTTGATTTTGTGATCTTCCCTAAAGTAAGCAGTGATAGATGTGCAATCTATCAATGCTTCTTCTAAAAATTTACCATTAACATGGAGTGCCTTACTGATTCTACCTCTTTATAATGAAAATCAAGGGGAATTTTCCCCTTATTTTTCATTATTATATCAATAATAACATTAATCAATTTACAATAATTGTAGCCAAAACACAGAATACAATACCGCCAAAACATGGAATATGTTATCGCCAAAACATGGAATCTATTGTCTATTATAGATTTTTTTTATAAGATACATACATGGAACAAGAATTATTTGATTTTAGTGAAATATTAAACAAAAGAAAAAATAGTCCATATTATCCAAGAATTGCTGATGATATTTTGCAAAAAAAATTGGATACATTTGGTGCAGTTTACATCACTGGTCCAAAGTGGTGCGGAAAAACTCGCACAGCAGAACAATTGGCTCATAGTGCCCTGTATCTTGAAGATCAAAATAAAACTACATCAATAATCAATATTGCAAACAACATTCCTAGTACTTTGCTAAATGGTTCTAAACCACGTCTTTTGGACGAATGGCAAATTGCTCCTGTACTTTGGGATGCTGTTCGATTTTCTGTTGATACTGAAAATAAACCAAATCAATTTATATTAACTGGATCTACTCCAGTAGATAATTCTATAACGCACCATTCAGGCGTAGGCAGAATTGCTAGAATGAGAATGAGACCAATGTCTTTGTTTGAAAGTGGCGAATCAAGTGGTGCTATATCTCTTAAATTTCTATTCGATAACCCTACACATGATATATTTGCAGTGTCTCAGTTGGATATTGAAAAACTTGCCTTTGTAACCGTTAGAGGCGGATGGCCATTTAGCATAAATAAAAAACCTGAATTTGCTGTTGATATTGCTGGAGAATATATAGATGGAATTTTAGCAGGAGACATATTTAACTTTACAAAAATAAAAGTAAACAAAAACAAATTTGCAAATTTACTTAAAAGTCTCGCAAGAAATGTCTCTACTCAAGCTTCTATCAAAACCTTAACTGAAGACACTCAACTAAATCCAACAAATAGTGCCTCCATTGATACTGTAAACTCATACTTAGATATATTGAATAAATTATACGTAACGGAGGATTTGCCAGCATGGAATCCGTCAATCAGATCAAAAACAGCAATAAGGTCTGCATTAACCAGACATTTTTCTGATCCTTCACTAGTAACGGCACTTCTTAATTTAAATCCAACTTCACTACTCACTGATTTTGAGAGTTTTGGACTAATTTTTGAAGATTTGTGTGTTCGTGACCTTAGAATTTATGCGGATTCGCTTGGTGGAACTATATATCACTATAGAGATAAAAACAATTTAGAAGTAGACACTGTAATTCAATTAAAAAACGGTGACTGGGCACCTGTTGAAATTAAAATGGGACATAATGAAATAGAAAAAGCTGCAATTAATCTAAAGAGACTAAGTGATAAAATCGACCAAACTAAAATGAAGCCACCTTCCTTTATGATGATATTAACAGCTACTGATACAGCATATAAACGCCCTGATGGAATTTATGTTGTTCCTATCGGGTGCTTAAAAAATTAGTTGTAATCTTTATTTTATCAATCTATCAGATTAATTTTAGTAATGTTGTTTAGGTTATGTACGATCATGGTTAGTTTATAAATATAAATGATATTTTCTAATAAGCAACTTGACTGCTATTACAAATTGATTTCAGTAAGTCTTAATTATTACATTGGCAGAACCATTCAAAACTATCTATCCTTATGACCTCTCTTGTATCTTTTCAGCAGTTTTATTTGCTATCCGTGACAAATACTCATGAATATCATCAGACATTTTATATATTACTTTTTGTATTGTTTCTTTATAAAAACTCGCCACTATAACTGATATAACAAACAAAACTAATGTATATATTGCTATCCATACAAATAACAATTTCATATTCAAGTTATTTAATATCCACTCCCATATTATTGTCCTAATACGCCTTCTAAATAAAATATTTTCATGAATGATATACACCAACAAAGATAATCCTGAAATATAATTTATAAATGATGACTTAAATTTCATCTGTCGAAATAAATTTAGACAACTAAATGCAATTAAAATTAAAAATATATTTGTCATTCTATTCCATCGCATCATTTTATTTTTTTTATATCCAAACTTAAGCCCTAAAAAATGCGTAAATAAATTCAGTGCAATTGCACCTAAGATTCCAACAAATAATAAAATCCCATTTACTGTTTTGTTATTTAACGATTTTTTTGAATATTTTTTCAAATATGAAATCATTACATAAAAAGAAATCCAAATGAAGAAATCTGATGTCCCATAAAAATCAAATCTCATTCCAATAATTATATAAATAAAAAATAATCCACTCGCCATGAGTAAATGTTTCTTTTGATCTAATGTCTTAATAAATGTATTTAAAATTGGATATATAAAACAAAAAATTACATATGTGCTCAAATACCAATTATTGCCATGATAGGTTGGGAATAAAATAGTTCTAAATGTAGAAGAATTAAAATAGTACCCCCCCCCATTTATGCCAGCTAAAATGACCCACCAAATTATTGAAATAACAAATATGTCAGCCAACATTCTCATAACCTTTTGAGTATTTGTCTTTTTTGAATCTACCAAAAACCAAGCAGAACAAAAGAAAAAAATTATATTTCCTAAATTCCCACTCAATCTTATAACTCCCAATGCCAATATTGTAGGACTCTTAGATGCATAACTGATATTTACATAATCTCCTAATGTTTGAACGACATGACTTAACACCACCAACAAGATGCCAAATATTTTAAGCAATTCTATTCCTGATTCTCTTAATTTTACAATTCTCTTTCCAGTTATTAAATCAATCATTTATATTCCTCAATAACAAAATTATACTTAATAATATAATTATCTACTAATAAACTCATAACTTAATACTAAGCATAAAAAAACACAACCATAATTCGTTCTGTTTTATTAAATTTATCTGATTAGACAATCTAATTATGTTTACTGAAATGTCTTCGGATCTGTATATCCTGGGGCAATTACGATGTTTGTATTATTCTTTATTTCACTATTATAAACATCTTCCCATTCCGAAAAACTCTTTCCTTCTATTGATACAGAAATATACTTGTTGGGTTTACCTAATTCATCTTCAATAACTTTTGCAATTTTCTCTGCAACAATCTTCTTTTCTTTGTCACTAGGATTTCCTATCAATTTAATATCAATATGTGGCATATTCATTCTCCTCTATTTTTCTGCTCTTATTGTAAAAGGACCTCTTAAAGTCACTTTATAATTATACTCTATTTTATCTGCAGCAAATCCAGCCGATATAAGTATTTTTTTTATATCCTTTATAGAATACAATTTCATCTTTTTAACTATCTTTTCATATTTTCTGCAAAATAATGTCTTTCCACATTCATTGGCTATACAGAAAATTCCACCATCTGCTAGCAAATCGTATATCTTTTTAAAATTTTCAGCAATATTGTCCCAAAAATATACAGTTTCAAATGCAACTATAAGATCAAACATATTAGATTTAAAATCTGATTCCATTAGTGAGGTATGCTCAAATGAAACTATTCCCTTCTCTACAGATTCAGCGTTAAGATGCTTGCTATGTTGTATTGATGCTTCTGAATAATCAATTCCATAAATCTTAGCCTTCTCATTTGTAAGTCGGACCATATCAGAGATATTTTGTCCGCCTCCACACCCAACATCTAATATTGTCTTACACTTACTAAAATCAATATATTTTCTTGCAAAATTATGTATATATTTGTGACTTTCATTCATTCTTAAAATTATTTTACTTCCTGTTTCGTTACTTTCAGGTTTTGAAAACTGTTCAAGTTCTGTTCCCATTTACTTCTCCCAATTTAAATCTATATTTGCACATGCATCTATATCTAATGATACTGGTTGCACTTTATTTTGCATGTAATAATATGTTGCCGACGCAATCATTGCTGCATTATCTGTACAATATATAAGTTTTGGATAATATACTTTTATATCAGCCTTTGTATATTCATCAATTTTCTTTCTTAAATCCATATTTGCTGCAACGCCCCCAGCAACTGCAACTGTCTTAATCCCTGTTTTTTTAATCGCAATATCAAGCATGTCTTTCAATTGCTGATTTGCAGCATCTTGAAATGAAGCTGCTATATCGCTCTTAGGAATTTCACGATTTTTCTGTTCAAGCTTATGAACATAATTTATTACAAATGTTTTAAGTCCACTATATGAAAAATATAGATTGTTTTTATCAGCTTTTACTTTTGGCATTTTTATAGAGGGCAATACATTTTCTGCTGTTGCCTGAATTTCAGGTCCTCCAGGGTATTTAAGTCCTAATACTCTAGCTACTTTGTCATATGCCTCACCTATTGCATCATCTCTGCTTTCACATAACACCTTGTGCTTGTTATATCCCGACACTTCTAAGATAGCCGTATGCCCTCCAGATACCAATAAGCATAAATATGGTGGCTCAAGCATACTGTCAATATAGTTTGCTGCCATGTGTCCATGAATGTGAGAAACCGCATATAATGGTTTTTTATATCTATATGCCAATCCTTTAGCGAAGGAAACTCCAACTAAAAGTGCACCCAACAACCCAGGTCCATATGTGACCCCAATAGCATCTATATCGTTCATTGTCATTGATGCTTCTAGCAGTGCAGCTTTGACAACATTTTCTATAGCAAGTGTATGATTTCTTGAAGCTATTTCAGGAACTACTCCTCCAAATTTTCTATGAATATCAATTTGAGATGAAATTATATTAGATATCACCGTTCTTCCATTTTTTACAATACTGCACGCCGTTTCATCACAACTTGACTCTATCCCTAATATTATTTTGTCCATCTATTCCTTGACCACCGATGCTTTTAAATATGCATTTATAAATCCATCCAAGTCCCCATCCATAACTGCCGTAACATTACTATTTTCATAATTCGTTCTATGATCTTTAACTAATGTATATGGACAAAATACATAGCTGCGTATTTGGCTTCCCCATTCTATTTTTTTCAGCACTCCTGATATTCTGGCATTTTCTTCTTCCTTTTCCCTCTCCCTAAGCTCAACAAGTTTGCTTTTCAACATTCTCATTGCTGTTTCTCTATTCTGTATCTGACTTCTTTCATTCTGACATGCAACAACAATTCCTGTTGGAATATGCGTTATACGGATAGCTGACTCTGTCTTATTTACATGTTGCCCCCCGGCTCCTGATGAACGATACGTATCAACTTTTAAGTCTTCACTTCTAATTTCAATTTCGTTATCATCCTCTATCTCTGGCATAACCTCAAGAGATGCAAATGATGTATGCCTCCTTTTATTACTATCAAATGGTGATATTCGTACAAGGCGATGAACTCCCTTTTCACATTTTAAATAACCGTATGAGTATTCCCCTTCAACTCGAAAAGTAACGGACTTTATCCCAGCTCCATCCCCTTCAAGATAATCAAGTACAGTAACTTTCCAGTTTTTACTTTCAGCATATCTTTGATACATTCTGAAAAGCATTTCGCACCAATCTTGTGCCTCTGTTCCCCCAGCTCCGGCATGCAATGTTAATATCGCATTAAGAGGATCATATTGAGATGACAACAGCGTTTGAATAGATAAGGCATCAATATATTGTTCAAGACTATTCAATATCGGAGAAACTTCATCTTTATCCTGAATGTTGTCCATTTCAGATATCTCTATCAAGTCTTTTACATCATTAACTGTTTTAAATAGCTCGTTAAATTCGTCAAAAATTTTTTCTATACTTCTGATCTCTTTAGATGTCTTGGTTGCAGATGCAATATCATCCCAAAATGTGTCCGAACTTTCAAGAATTTTTAATTCAGACAATCTTTTCTTTTTATTTTCAGGATGTATGCCCTCATATAAATCATTTAAAATTCTCTCTGTGACCTTTAACCTATTTTTTAATTCTATATAATCAATCATCGATTTTCAGTCTATCATTTAATATTTAAAATTCCTAAGAATTTAATTCTTTGTCTTATATCTTCAATGCTTCCATTATTTACAATTTCATGCGTTGCATATTGTCTTAAAATTTTATCATTTGGCTGTTCAGATATGATTTTCTTTGCTAAATCTTCTGTTAATCCTCTATCAATAAGTCTATTGAGTCTATGTCTCATTCCTGATCTGACTAGTATTATGACATCAAAATATTGTTCCAGTCCTGTTTTATCTATTAAAGGTATTTCTACAACGACATTATCGTCTTTTACATAGTCTATAATCGCTTGGCATATCCTCGTATGTGATATTTTATTTAATATCTCAAGTTTTTCTTTATTATTAAAAACTTCATTTCTAAGTTTTTGTTTATCAAACACATCATCTACAAACACTTCCGGAAAAACTTTTTTCATTTCTATCAGATATTCTTTTGTTTTTAATAGTGATGCATTTATTTCATCAGCTGAATATGTTTTAAACCCATTCTCTTCTAAAATTTTTGAAACTGTACTCTTGCCGACGCCTATCCCGCCTATTACGGCAATTCTCATAGTTCTCCCCAACTTTTTCCAACATCCATTGATACCTTCAATGGCACATCCAGTTTAACAACATTTTCCATTGAGTTTCTAATCTGATTTTTAACCTGATCCAATTCAGATATAGGAACTTGAATTATCAATTCATCATGAATTTGTATAAGTATTTTTGCTTCATATCCTTTTAAGGCTTCGTAAACTTTCAGCATGGCTATCTTCATAATCTCTGCTGCGGTTCCTTGAATTGGTGTATTCATGGCTATTCTTTCTGCTTGTGACCTTATTATTTTATTACTTGAGTTTATATCTCCACTTCTTCTTTTTCTTCCGAAGTATGTTTGTATGTACCCCTTTGTCCTTGCTTCCTCTATTAATCTATCTAAATATTCTTTAACTGTATTATATCTTTTAAAATATGTTTCAATAAATCCCTTTGCTTCTTTCTGTGATATATTAGCACTTTCTGAAAGTCCAAAACTGCTTATCCCATATATGATTCCAAAATTTATTGCCTTTGCATTTTTTCTTTGTATAGGTGTGACCTGTGCAATATCTATTCCAAATATTTCTGCAGCAGTTGCTGCATGAATATCCATGTCATTTTTGAATGCTTTAATCATTGTCGGATCTTTTGACAAATGAGCTAATACTCTCAATTCAATTTGACTGTAGTCTGCAGATATCAAAACAGTTCCTTCTGATGCCGTAAATGCTGACTTGATTTCCTGTGCATCTTCGCCTCTCATTGGTATATTCTGCATGTTCGGATTGGATGAAGATAATCTCCCTGTTGCAGTTATACATTGATTAAATATTGTATGTACCTTACCATTATGTACTTCGTTTTGTATTCCACGCACATATGTAGATAGAAGCTTTGAATATTTTCTATACTGCAAAATGTATTCTATTGATGGATGTTTATCTTTAAGACTGAGTAAAACTTCTTCATCAACAGAATATCCGTTTTTATTTTTTCGTACAGCTGGCAATCCTAATTTATCAAATAAGACTTCTGACATTTGCTTAGGAGAGCTTATATTAAATTTACTATCCGTGAGCTCATATATTTTTTCTGAAATAATATCAAGTTTGTTTGCATATAAGGTATCAAGAGAAGCAAGTTTTTCTGCCGAAACACTTATACCTGTTCTTTCCATATCTAAAAGTACTTTTGATAGTGGATATTCAATATCTGTGTATATTTTCATCTGATCCGACCGATTAAGATCATCACATATTTTGTCATAAATATATAACTGCGTTACCGCATTGTATTCCATGGCATAAAGATTTTTAAAAGCATCATCAGCATTCCCAATTTCTTTGCTATATTGTGCAAGATGCATCCCTATTTTTATATCAAAACAATCAAAATCCAAATCATATTCTCTTTGAACTTTTTTACTATCAAATATGATTATTTTTCTATCAACACATTTTTTCATTATGAGCTTTACCGCATCTTCAAAATAGAAACCTTCATCAAATAACAACTCTTTCTGCCTGATGCTGTATAGCTTATTCTTATCAAATGCAAATGTGATTTCTTTAGATATAGCAATCGAAACCTTACCGCCATTATTTTTAAAAATATTAGTTAATGTTGTCTCATCTGAAACATTAACTATATCAAATTCAATTGCTTCTTTCTTCACTAACATGTTTACGATGCTTATCAATTCAAACTCTTTTAATTTATTTATTACTTCTTGACTGTCAAAATTGTATTTCCCATTTTCTGCATGAATATCCAATGGAACATCCTTTACAATAGTCGCCAGCTGCCTTGACATATAACAGACATCTTTACATCTCTTTAAATTTTCTCTAATCCTATTTGATACATCTACTGTTTCAATATTTTTGTATATGTTATCTATACTTCCATATTCTTTAATAAGCTTTAGTGCTGTAAGTTCCCCAACTCCTTCAACTCCAGGAATATTGTCCGATGCATCTCCTCTCAGTCCTTTGTAATCAACAAACTCGTCAACTGTTCTAAATCCTTTTTCGTTTAAAACTTTAATATCATTTTTATCCAGTTGAGATACTCCAACTTTTGTGAGATATACAGTTGTGTCATCTTTTATCAATTGAAGCAAGTCCTTATCCCCACTAACAACGGTTTTTTCTCCGACCAAAGTCTGCGTTAAGGTTCCTATAATATCATCAGCTTCATATCCTTCTTTCTGCACAATTGCTATTCCCATAAGTCCTAAAATTTCTTTAAGCGGCTCAAGTTGTACAGCCAATTCTTCATCCATAGACTTTCTATGACCTTTATATTCTGGAAATATATCATGTCTGAAATTTTTCTTCTTTATGTCAAAAGCTGCAAATATTCTATCTGGCTGTACCTTTGCACTTATATCTAGTATGAGCTTAAGCGTTCCAAATATAGCTCCCGTTGGCATTCCGTCTTGCGTAGTAAGTCCACGAATTGCATAATATGCTCTATTTAACAAACTATTTGTATCAAGAATTAAAAGTTTTTCCATCATTCTCCTATGAATCTCATAATGTCGCCTTGCTTGATTAGTTCTTTTGTTTGATTGTATCCAATTTCCATATATCTATTAATTGCTGACTTTGTAAAATTCATGGCTATTCCCAGCTTTTCTTCCGGTGCTATATAGAAAAGTTTGTTAGTTACATCCCGTACTTTTTTTCTGGGTCTTTTGTCTAACAAATTTGTTCTAATTACAATCATCTTTTTATAACCGTTATCACTCAATAAATTAATTGGCATATTGTCATATATCCCACCATCATAATATTTCTGACCGTCTATTTTATATGCTGGAAACATTGGATAATTTGCCGATGCAATTACATAATTACGAATTTTTCCTTCCGGTATATCCTTTTTCATATATGCAAATCCTTTACGTTTCGACAAATTGAAAACTGTAAGCCCAAAATCTACATCGCTATTTCTGACTGCACTTTCATCTATCTCATTCATTATGAGATCTATTCCACATGAAACTTTACCTCTGAATTCTTTAATAGCCTGTACTAATGCTTTCCCTCTTGTTTTTATTACTTCTCTTATTATTTTTTTATCTTGAATTGCTTCTATCACTTCTGAAGACACTGGACTGTTTTGTTCAAAATTAAAATTTATCCAAAAATTATTAACAGTATCAATCTGTCCCTGACAATATAAGGCACCATTTATTGCACCGATAGAGGCTCCAGCGACAGCATTAAACAATATGCCTTCTTCATGTAAAGCATTTAAAACACCACAATGATATGCCCCTTTACCGCCTCCGCCTTCTAAAATAAGCGACAAATTTTCCATAGTTAAATGATATGCTTTAATATTACTATACGCAAATTTGATATTGTTTCAATTATGCAATCTGATAAATATATCAAACTTTTCATTTTGCAAATCATTACTTCTTGGATATTTACATAATTTAGTGAAATTTTACCGATTTTAATAAAATAATTTTAAATTTTAGTGAAATTATTTTAAAATTTGTAAAATATTTTTAAGTTTAGTGAAATTTTTATTGTTTTAATTAAATATTTTTGCATTTTACTGAAATTCTTAATATTTTGTCGTCATTCATATCACGATATATACAGCCACTTATTATTGCCGGCAAAATTAAAGAAACTTTGCCTGAAAAACCAAAATCAAAAAATCAGCGATACTATACCGTCTAATAAATAAAACATCTTTGCATTAATTTATGATCTTTTGATTTAAAAACATATATACTACTGATTCCAATAACAGACATCTTTTATCTGTTAATTACTTCCTTATTTCCCGATTTTCCTAACTGCTTCTTGTACTAATTTAGGATCATCAGACATTATTGTATCCGCACCATTACGTGCCAACATAACGGCATCATCTACTTTATTTATTGTCCAATACTGTACAGCTATTCCATTTGCGTGTGCGTAATCTATAAAAGCTTTTGTTGCAAAGCTATACATGTTTTTACCACCTAATGGAATTTGCAGAACCTTAAATTTAACATTTGGTTTTGTATTATATAAAAACGAATAATAAAAATTTAAAACTTCTTTTATTCCGGCTGAACGGATAACATTCTTTTCTGCATAAACTTTATCAATATACTTACTGATTTCACCTTTAAATGTTCCAACAATAGTTCTTCCAAGTATGCCTTTCTTAACCATTATATTATATAAAATATCCATTGATTTTTTGCCACGCTTCCCACCGTCTTTAATTTCAATTATATACTGCATTTTTTGGGCAGTATCATATTCGGCTATTTTATCAAGAGCTTCTTCCAATTCCAAAATTTTAATATCATCACTAATGGCGTCACCCCTCAAACCTTTATATGGAGTTTTTCCATCCTTATCAACAAAATTTTCTCCCATATTTAATTGTTTAAGTTCAGCAAGTGTCTTATCCTTAATTTTTACTTTTGATTTTCCAAAAAGTTCCTTTGAATTTGATGTTCTATCTAAAGTATGGTCATGCATAAGAACTAATCTATTGTCTTTAGTAAGGTGTAAATCAAATTCAAGAACATCAACAGCATCTTTATTTTTCTCAAGACAATCTTTAAATGCTTTCCATGTTTCTTCTGGTTGAACATTCGCACCTGCTCTATGAGCCGCAAATGTAACTGGTTTTTTCTTTTGTTCCGCATTATTGATATAGCTGTTCTTATCTATATTCGAAACTAAATTGTATTTAGCTAAATTTCTAGCATTTTTACCTGTTGCTGGCAAAATAAGTAGATTGATTAATGCAATAAATAAAAGAACAGCTAAAATTGGATAAAATATACACGAGAAAAGCAGCCGCCTCTTTTTTTGAATATCAGTAAGTTCCTTTTTCATTTCCCCACTCCTACTATTAATTTTAAAAAGAATGCTGTAAAATTGTTAAAAATATGTTTGGCAGGGGAGACATGATTCGAACATGCAACCAGCGGTTTTGGAGACCGCTGCTCTACCGTTGAGCCACTCCCCTATAACATAGAATATTATATAAATAGACATATAAATGTCAAGGAGCATAAATGCTAAAACTCGGAATTATAGGTTATGGTAAAATGGCTGAATCAATTGTGTGTGGTCTAATTAAAAATAAAAAATTCAAAGAAGATGAAATCTGTATTTTTGATAAAGACCCTTTTAGAATTAGTGAAGCAAAAAAAACAAACTTAATTGTTGCTGGATCTATGAATGAAGTAATAAAGTGTCCGTTTATCTTGCTAGCAATAAAACCACAAAATTTGAATGATTTAGCTAAATTTAGTTTAAATAAGAATCAAATAATTATTTCCATACTTGCCGGAATTAAAACTGAAAAATTGAAAGAGTATTTTTTAAATGCAAGAATTGTCCGACTTATGCCTAACTTGCCAATTTCAATACAAAAAAGCACAATTGCAATATTTTCTGAATCAGATACAGCTGATCTTGAATATATATTAAATTCTCTTGGCATTCTCATTCATATTAATGAAGAGATGTTTGATTCCTTTACTGCAATATCAGGCTCTGCTCCAGCATATATTTTTGAATTCATGCTTGCGTATCAAAAACAGTGTGAATTATATGGATACAAAGATGCCAAAGAAATTGTATTACAGAACATGAAAGGGGCTGTTGAATTATATGAAAATTCAAAACAACTTCTTCCCGATCTTATTGAAAGTGTTTGTTCAAAAGGCGGAACCACAATTGAAGCAATTTCATATTTTAGAAAAAATAATCTAGACAAAATAATCTCTGAAGGCATAGATAAATGCCGCTTGAAAAGTGAAGAGCTGAGCAGAAATTAGCATTCTAATCCGATAACTTATTATGTCTATAATTAAAATAATTATGATTTAGTATTTGTTTATTTGGCAAATTTTATTGACTTGATTATGTATATTCTGTATATTTATTGACATTGGAAGCGTATCGAAGTGGTCATAACGAGGCGGTCTTGAAAACCGTTTGGGAGAAATCCCACAGGGGTTCGAATCCCTTCGCTTCCGCCACGCACCCAAAATTGCTACCTGATCATATCGAATTTGCCCCAAATATTGCCCTTGTGTGCCCTTGCTTTAACGATTTGATTTCTTTTGGACATTTTCAACGGTGAGTGGAGAGACCTTAGAATGGCGGGAAATGGTTATTTTATGGGATAAAAAAATATGGGCATCGGTTGGAACATCCATATTTGTCGTTTGAGTGGTTATGAAGTTTTTATTTGTTCAATAACGCTAATCCTACAAGCATCCTCAGGTATCGCTGGAATATTTATTAAGCACACCTTTCAAGATTGTTTTCCTTTATATCCCCATATAACTTTATATCGTTCCTCACCAAATTCTTTTGTGTTCCAATCGTCGTCCCACCCATCTGGCTTTGACTCAGCTCTACAGTATATTGTTTCTAGTTCATCACAGAAACCTATTATCGTTTCTTCGATTTCTACTACTGAGTTTGGAATTACTATTGACTTTATTTTTATTCCTTCAAAAGCAGACATCTCTATCTTTTTCAATCCTTCATTCAATTCTACATATTCCAAATCCACGCAATTCTCAAAAGCAAATTTTTCAATTACTTGAACATTTTCAGGTATAACAATTGATTTTAGTATAGTAAATTCAAATGCACGAGTGCCAATCTTCTTTACAAATTTTGGTATTTCCGATTTCGCACAACCCAATATTAATTTCTTTGTTTTCTTTTCAATTAAGCAATTCCCAAGGGATTCATAATTAGTGTTTTCTGGTGCCACTGTGAAAACATTGTCGCAAAAAGAAGCTTCTCTTATTTCTTTGACTGTGCTTGGTATACCTACTCTTTTAATCTGAGTTCCTACAAATGCTCTTTCTCCTATTATGCACAATCCCTCATTAAGTTCTAATTTTTCAAGTTTTGAAGAAAAGAAAGCAAAGTCTCCAATTTTCTCTACGCTACTTGGAATTTTAATTGATTTTATATCGGTGTCATAAAACGCCCAATCATCGATTGTCTTTATATCTTCAGGTATTACTGAATTCCTCGTCCCACAAACTAGTTTCATTGTTGTTTTATCAATGAGGCAATTCCCCCTTACTTCATACCTTTTATTCCCTGAATCTACTGTAATCTCAATATCTTGAAATGCTCCGCCCGCTATATCTTCTACACTACTTGGTATCCTCAATTGCTTTATTGAAGTTTCTCTAAATGCCCAGCGTCCTATTTTCTTCAATCCTTCATTTAAAGTTACTGACTCCAGTGAATCGCAGTTCGAACATCCATCCTCTTCTATTTCCTCAACTGAGCTCGGGAATACTATGCTTTTTACTCCGCTCATGCCAAAGGCTCTTCTACCTATTGTTTTTATGTAATCTGGAATTACGGCTCCTTGTCTCACAAATGCTAGATAATCGCCACCCTTTTCTATCGCACAATTATCTATTTCTTCGTACTCAACTTCCACATCATTCCAAGTTCCTCCCACTTGAACTTGTTTTATGAATATTTTATTCTCTTCTTTAGATTTTATCTCTTCTACAAATCCTAATTCTTTATTCTTATTCATCTCACTCTCTTAACACGCACCATTTTCTAGTTGATTCATATCTTGGATCAGCAACATTATTTTCTTCTTCTTGTTCAATGCTCCAATTATTTACTTTAATAATGATATATTTAAAATCATCTGGTTCAACATAAACTTTTGCTCCTAAGCTTTTTTGAATAGCCTCTACATTTGTCACTCCAAATTCATGGTGATGACCTTTCTGAATGTTCGATAACCCTGGATACGCGTCAATTAATGCTGATTCAACTTCAAAAGCTTCTTTGTTTGTTAAATTCCAGCGCTGAATTACATGTATGACATCTAAACCCTCTCGAAGAATCTCTCTAATAATCTCACACTTATCTATCTCTTCAGGGTTCTTAAGAGCACCTTTAACATGTTCAAAAATACGATTGTCTTTCCCTTTCCCTACATAAAATGTTTGTCCATTTCTTGGGTCAATTAAACGATAAACATAAAATCCAATTTTGCTACAAACATCTGATGAAAATCCTTCAATCATTTTAATATCATTCTCCTTATTTATAGATTATTTTCAAACTCATCATATCTATTTCAATATGCTTCATCTTATTTAATTAGAGCGTAAATTTAGCCTTATTCTCTATTAAAATATAAATGTAGGAGGTGTAAATTGATTCAGTACTAGTAATTTCAATACGCTCCTTGGTGCTACATTAGTATATTAAAAGGCTATGATTTTTTTCAAGTTCAAATATATTTTTAATCCTTTAATATGGCAACACAACATTATCAAACAACATCTTTACTCAATGAATAACCACTAAAACCGCATATCTAACCCGCTCAACTACCCAAATTCAACACCCTCACCCCATAAGTATTATTAGATCTAATCTGCTCGAACAATATAGGAAATAAAACCTCCATAAGGAATATTGCAAATACTCTCACTTCAAAAACATATAAAACTAACGATAAGACTTGTGGGGCTTACATAGACTACCTTTGCCGAAGTTTTCTCTTCTACCCCTTTAGAAGATAGATATGACGTAAAAGGCAAAAGATATTTAGAGTTAGATAAAAAATATTTTCTAGCCGATCTTTCGTTTAGATATGCACTCATTGGAACGAAAATACCGATTATGGGCATCTATACGAAAATGTTGTCGCAATAGAATTATTGCGTAGAGGCTTCGAGGTATACGTAGGTCAACTTGGTGAAAAATAAATAAACTTTGTCGCCATTAAGGATGGCGTGAAAACTTACATACTAGTTTGTGACAATATCAAACTTTGCAACGTGGGGTTAATCCGTTGCTATCAATAAACGATGCTTATCCGAAAATTATTATTGCTCGTACAAAACATCCAGAAAGTCAATACGAAGGTATCAAAATAATCGACATTGCAAGGTGGCTTATTTCGCAAAATTAAAATAGTCATAGTGCGAAACAATATCTTTATTTCTATAAATAGCCAAATCTAACTATTTTCATAATCTTGTTATTTTTCCATCTGGCCAGTAGGTTGGGCACTCACAGAATATCAGTCCTTGAAATTTATCATCGTGCTTATATACATAGCTGCGATCAATCTTAGATTTAACCTTCATTTCGATTTTATTACTATTGAATGCGAACTCGCCTACAAACTCTACCGTGCTTGGAACAGTAATGGTGCTTATTCCAGTTGCCGCAAATGCCCCTTCTCCTATTCGCTTTAATCCTTCATTCAGAGTAACCCTTCTTAATCTAGAATTTCCCGCAAAGGCACTATCCCCTATATATTTCACGCTGCTTGGGATATCTACTGTCTCGAGTCCGCTACACTCAAATGTTGAACTTCCTATCTTTTTTAGTCCTTCGTTAAATTTTACTGATTTTAATTTTTTACATCCTGCAAATGCGTTATCGTCTATCTCCTCTACTGATTTTGGAATTTCTATTGAAGCAACATCTGTTGCATAAAATACATTTTTTGAAATGATCTTAGTTCCCATAGGAATCAACCCATTTCTATCAGCAATTACCAATTGGTTTGTCTCCACTTCTATAAGACAATTGCCATCTAGCCTAAAATTTGCATTTCCGTCCGCAAGAGTAACGTCGACTTTTACAAATGCACCACCTTCAATTTTCTCAACACTGCTTGGTATTGTAACTTGCTCTATTTTCGTACCCACGAATGCTCCTTCATGTATTCCTTTTATTCCTTCATTTAGTTTTACTGATTTCAAGTTTTTGCAATCCTGAAATGCAAATCCACATATCTCTTTGACAGAACCAGGTATTGTTATCTCTTCGATTTTACTGTCTCTAAATGCGTATATATCTATGGCTTCAACATCATCTGGAATAACTGAATCTTCCCATCCTGCTATTAATCTTTTCTTCTCTTTTTCTATTAAGCAATTTCCTTTGACTACATACTTTGAATTTTCTTCATTTAATTTTATGTGTAATTTGTTCGTTGAATGAAATGCTCCATAACCAATCTCTTCCACGCTATTTGGGATAGTTATTGTTTTAATTTTGGTCTCGGCAAACGCATTAATTCCTATTTCTCTTAATCCTTCTTTTAATTCTATTGTCCTTAAATTTTCACATCCTAAAAATGATTCACGTCCTATACTTTCAACGCTACTTGGGATATCTATTGATTGTAATCCTGTATATGCAAATGCCATCTCCCCTATTACCTTCAACCCATCGCACAATGTAACTTTTTGTAGATCGTAGCAGTTTAGGAAGGCATCACGCTCTAGTTCTACCACACTACTAGGAATAATAATTTCTTCAATTGCACTCTCTCCGAACATGCAATCCCCTAGTTTTTTAATACCGTCTCCCAAAGTCACCTTTCTCAAGCGTTCGCAACTCCTAAATGCATCAAAGCCTATTTCTCTAACTGTGCCTGGAATTACTATTGATTCTATATTTGAACCCATAAACGCTTGCTCTCCTATTTCTTCTAATCCCTCGTTCAACTTAATTGATTTTAGACCAGAACATGAGAATGCACGCTCCTCTATTTTTTTAACACTCTTAGGAAGTTTTAATGAGCCTCTATCTATAAATTCAAATGCAAATTGACCTATAATTTCTATGGTATCTGGAAGTTCGTATCCATTATATACTTCAACCAAACGTCGTGTTTCCTTTTCAATTTTACAATTGTTTATTACTTCGTACTCTATCTCTGATTTTTTTCTTTTATTTTTAGTTTCTTTTTCTTTATCCATATATTCCCACTCCTTTTACTTATTTTAGTTTATTCCTTAAAAATTTAACAACCCATACTTTTAATTCTTATTAATTTATTTTTGACTTCCTCTAGGGAATTAAATTAACACTTTGCAAGAACCCCATTTTTTGCTTTTTCTTCGGTATCGCCACTTTCATCAAACCCATCATATGGTGCTTTCGGATCGTGCACTTTTGGTTTTCTCCTTAGCACATTACATGTTTCGTCTACATGAGCAAACGCAAAATCTAAATCGTCAGTCCATCCCGTATGTCCTGTGATAACTTTAATTTTACCTTTTCTATTCTTAAGTATTTCTTGGAGTTTTTTAAGTGATTGATTTTGCAACTTTCGGTCTTCTGCAAGACTGTTTAAGAACGCATATCCGCCGTCTGCACCAAACCAAATTGTGTCGCCCGTAAATAGATATTCATCGTCAATTAAATATACAAGATGCCCCCATGTATGCCCTGGAACGAGAAATGCCTCGATCTTAATATTACCTATATAGAAAACTTGTCCATCGTCAATCAAGACTTTCTTGTTATCAATTTTTACTCGAGGCAATTTATATAATCCCCAAAAAACTTTACGACGCTTGTACCCCTCTAGATACTCATTTTCAATTTTTCCAATATATATGGTTGATTTCCTAAAGACTTCATCGCTACCTTTTTCAACTGCTCCCACGTGGTCTGTATCTTGATGAGTAATGAGGATTTCGTTTATGTCTTCAGGTTTTATATTCAACCACTGCATTTTTTCACTAAGCCTCTCATAGTTATATCCTGCATCAATCATAATGGTGTGCCCATCCTTTATATAGAAAAACACGTTGGCAACATACTCCCTGATACAAGCAACTTTCTCATCGATATATCCTGTATTTAGAGGTTTGAATATTTGTTTCCCCCTAAACATACGTGACATAACTTTAACTTGAAATTCTGAATCATTTTTAGACATCCACAATCCCCCTTAACTAATGTCAATCCCAACATCATTGGCTAGGACTTCTTTAGAATTAGATTTCTTATCTATTGCCAATAGGTCGCTCTCATATTTTTGTTTTGCTTTAGGTAATAAAATCAAATGCCCACTTAGTGTCCATATATTTCCAAAACTAAAAGCACCTACCATCAATGCATTTACAATTGCGTGATTACCCGCAAGCCCTGTTAGACTAATCATCACTGTACCGACTGCCATAGAAAACACTAGGCAAGAACGCGGATATGGACTACGACCCCTAATGACCGCCATGAATTGTGCATAGACCATAATAACCCAACATATCGTCACAACTACATAAAGAGGTACAAGGATGTACATTGCGATTTTTGTTGAATGTACTAGTGCTACTTTTGGATTTGCCAGCGACATGTGTTTATAGAAATATGCCAACCCCACTGAGGATACGTGTACTCCAGCACCACCAAAAGTTAAAAAACCAAAATTACCTATCACATATAACTTTGCATATTTTTGCGAATATGGCTTGAGTGTATTGTAAATTGCAAAGTGACCTGCAATTCCCATAGGAACACCTATTAGTCCAACAATTGCTGACATAAACATCCTATCATCTGATACGCTGTGAAATTGTGAAAGTTCTCTCTCAATTCCTTTAAGACCCATATCCTTTGTTGCCCAACCCATCAAAAAATCACCTGATATAGTAATGACTGCACCTACAATTGCGATACCTAGTAATAGAACTACTCTATCCCAATCAATAATCTTTTTGAAGTTATTTTTCTGCTCCATATTTGCCCCTTGCTTTATGTAAAATTCTTAAATAAAAATTCGGATGTCGCCCTCATTTATGTTAAATATTAATAACTTTTTTGTCAAAATTTTAACTATTTTTTTTGATTGGCAAATAATTGCTTGTCGCCTAAGAATTCTTTTTTTATTCGTTTTTATTTGATGTGAAACTATTCTAGTTTTACTCCTTATATCCCCAAATAACTTTGTATTTAGTCATCGTTCTTTCGCCATAGTCAATATCTTTCATATTCCACTTTTGATCCCATTTCTCTGGTTGGGAAGTTGCTTTACAATATATTGTCTTAAGTCTTTTACATTCTCCGAATATATCTCCGTCAATTTCTTCTACGCTATTTGGAATTACTATTGATTTTATCCCTGTTCTCGAGAATGCTGAACCTTCTATTCTTCTTATCCCTTCCTTTAATTCAATATGTTTCAGTTTCTTACAATCACTAAAAGCACACTGTTGTATTTCCTCAACATTCCCAGGAACTACAATGCTCTTGATCTTGCTATACTCAAATGCCAATGATGCGATAACTTTTATGTCATTAGTGATATGTGAATGTTTTTCACCAGATAACAACGTAGAGGTCTCTTTTTCAACTAGACAGTTTCCCCTTGCTTCGTATTTTATATTGCCTTTTGCAACTTCAAATCTTACATCTTGAAATGGACTCAATTCTATTTCTTCAACTGTACTTGGAATGACAATTGATTCTATTTTTGTTCCCTTGAATGCATCTTCACCAATTTTTCTCAGCCCTTCATTTAATCCAACTGATTTCAACTTACTGCAATCAAGGAATGCACATCCCCCTATTTCAGTTAAAGTGCTTGGCATTGTTATTGATTTTATTCTAGTAGCCATTAATGCCCCATCTCCCAGTTTTTTTAACCCTTCGTTTAAAGTTACGCATTTTAGTTTTCCACAACCATAGAGTCCGTCAGAGCTTATCTCTTCAAGCGAAGCTGGCATAGTTATTGACTTCAGCTTTATTCTAAAGAAAACTGAAGGTGCGATGCTCTTAATATCATTTGGAATTTTATATCCCTTCCCAAGTGCAACTAATTTTTTTGTTCTTTTTTCTATCAAACAATTATCTCTAACTTCAAACTTTGATTTTTCATTTGCTACCTTAAACGTTACATTATTAAAAGCACTACTAGATATTTTCTCCACCGTACTTGGAATTGTTACTTCGCTTAGTTTTGTTCCTTCAAATGCACTGTACCAAATTGATTTTAACCCTTCATTCAGCACTACCTGTTTTAGCTTTTTGCAACCGTAGAATGAGTCTTCTTCTATTTCTTCGACTCCACTTGGTATTGTGATCGTTTCTATTCCCAATCCTTGGAAAGCACCTTTGTCGATCTCTCTTACATCCTTAGGTATAACTGAATTTATATTTGCCCAAACTACTCTTTTTCTATCTCTCTCTATTAAACAATTTCCCCTTAGTTCATATTTTTTATTAAATTCAGAAATTGTCACTTCTATCCCTGAGAATGCACCGCTACCAATCCACTCCACACTAGCTGGAATATGTATCGATTTAACCTTCGTCCTTCTAAATGCATTTCTTCCTATTGCTTTCAATCCTTCGTTGAGAACCACTGACCTTAAGCGGGAACATTCACAAAATGCTAGGTCTCCTATTTCTTCAAGGCTACTTGGCATTACCGCTCGTTTAATTCGATTCCATTGAAATGCGTTTCTTGATATCGTCTTAACTCCGTCTGGAATTGTCGCACCATGCTTTGCACTAAATAAAATCCCTGTTCCCTTTTCAATTAGACATCCACCGACTTTCTCATAATCTACCTTTGTTGCTCCATAAAATGGATCATCATTATGTGTGCTAAAGGCTTCTTCAATTGGAATCATCTTGTGTTTAACGCCATTTATTATTTCATATATTTCATCCATTTTCTCACCTATAATCTATCTATATTTCGTTAAGTACCATATACTTTATTGCTTTTACCCCATTTTGGGCGACATTATTCATTCACTCTACCAATTTTGTAATATGGTATGTTGTTATAATTTTCATTCTCTTTTGCGAGAAGACTGTCTTTTTCTATTGCATATTTCCCATTAGCAAAATCCTTAAATGATACTAAAACCTTTTCATCTGAAATGTTATAGACTTTATTATTCTCAATCTTTCCGTTATCTTTTGCCACTTGAGAAATTACACCTAACTTACCATCTTTTGATGCCACAATATTATTTTATACTGTGCCGTTTGTTATAGCTGCACTATTAGCATCTTTCTTTTTATCAAATCCTAGCATACGCTTTATAGTGCTATAGTCTGCTTCGCTTTTATTCATGATAGCAACGCTCTCTGAATCTTCAAGCCACTTTGCATATAAGTCCTGTGCGTCTTTCATCAACTTCCATTGTCCACTAGTTGTAATATTAACATTATTCTTATACCAACTACCATCGATTCCTTCATATGCTCTGGCATCATATCTTATCCCTATCTTAGCATTGATAATTACATTTTCATATACTGCTTTAAGTTTAGTCTTTTTATCGAGCATAAGCGAATTGTTTGGCAGGTGCTAACCGTGCCGCAAAGCGGCGTGCTTGTATTAGTCAAGCACTCGTCAAAAAGCCATTTGATTGTTTATATATGTAAAATAAGACACAAAATTAAATCACAAAATATATTACCCAATTTACAAAAAATATTAATTTTGGGAAATAAATATACTATACTATAGTCAAGGTTTTGAAAATGAAACTTATTGAGCGTGATTTTTATCTCGAAAAACTTAAAAAGGTTGTCGGTACTCCCGATATAAAAGTAATTACCGGCGTTCGCCGTAGCGGCAAGTCCAAACTTTTGGAAGCATTCAACTCTTATATTCAAAACAACATATCAAATGCCAACGTTATGCATATCAATTTTAATCTTGAAAAATTTGAAAATTTTAAAGATTATCATAAATTAAAGGCGGAATGGCAGGCTCGTATCTCTACTCCGACATTGAATTGAAATACGACTACATTAAAGATGTTTTCGATACGCTCATTGTGCGAGATATCCGCCAAAAGTACAAAATAAGAAACATTGCTTTGATGGACAAACTCGTGGATTTTCTTATGGATAATGTGTCTAATCTCACTTCCGCACGGAATATCGCCGACACGCTCACTTCGAACAAAGATAAAATTAACCACAAAACCATACTCAGTTTTATATTCAATATCTTTGCAACGCTTTTGCGTTTTACAAAATCAGAAGATACGATATCAGTGGTAAAAAATATCTAACATCAAACGATAAGTATTATTTAAGCGATCACTCTTTCCGTTATGCCAAACTCGGAACGAAAAACCTTGATTATGGAAGAGTTCTGGAAAATATCATTGCGATGGAACTTCTTCGCAGAGGTTATAAAGTTTATGTCGGCGTGCTATACAAAAAAGAAATAGATTTCGTTGCGATAAAATGTAACGGAAAGATTTATATTCAAGTTTCGGATAACATATACGATCCCACTACTTTTCAAAGAGAAGTGTTACCGCTTTTGCAAATAAAAGACGCCTATCCGAAAACAATAATTGCAAGAACCCATCTCGAGCAATATGACTATGAGGGCGTTGCGATAATCAATATTGCCGATTGGCTGAAACAATAATCATTTCCCCCAAAAACACATCATGTAAGTTTTTGAAATTTTTGGAATAATGTATAAAAGGTGGTTAGTCATTAGATGTTATGAGAGTAAATTCAAATACTTATTATTCTTTATAAAAATTTACACAATGCAAATGTTCTTCTAAGAATATTAGAAAATAATATTTATAGTATTGCCTAATTTGCTCTAACCGTTTATCCAGTTTATTTTGTCTTTTTTCTCTAGCAACCCAGCAAACTTAGCTTCATTTGATTCAACATAACTTTTGGTTACCTCACAATTGATAATTGTAATGGGACTTCTTAAAAATGCATATCTTCGTATCAATGTTACTGTGCTTGGTATTGTTATTGTATTAATTTTTGTATCTCTAAATGCTGAATCTCCTATCTCTTTTAAGCCTTCATTTAATGTTACCATTTTTAAACTCTCACAACTTGCAAATGCCAAATCTGATATCTTTTCAACTGTAGATGGTGTTTTGAGTTCTTTTAATGGGGCATCTTCAAATGCTTCCCTTCCTATCTGCTTTAACCCTTCGTTTAGTGTAAGCTTTTTTAGGCTCTTGCAGTTATTAAATGCCATGTCTCCTATTGTTTCTACACTACTAGGTATATTGAGTGTTTCAATTGGTGTGTTGTAAAATGCATTTTTACCTATCTTCTTTACTCCTTCTCTCAGTGTTATATTTTTAAGATTTTTACAGCGATAAAAGGCACGATAGCCTATCTCCTCTACATCCCCAGAAATATCTACACTTTCTATTGTTTGATTAAAAAAAGCATCATCTTCTATTTTCTTTATCTTTGATCCCTTATATTCTCCAGGTACAGTTATATTTTTAAGAGTTTCCGAAATATCAATGTATTTCTTTATAGACCAACCATCAGATTCTTTTTGCATTTCAAATATCTTCGCTATCTCTTCATCCGTCATTTTCTTTTGTGGTTTTAATTCCTCTTCATTCTCAGGCTTCTTCTCTTTATCTTCCGCAGGTTTTTCTTGTCCTGTTTGTTGTCCTGTACCATTGTCACTGCTAGGTTTTTTCTTTGCTCCGCCGCATCCAAATAAAGAAAGTGACATTATAAAAAGTAAAATTAATAACATAATTAACTTTAAATTCTTCTTCACAATTTTTCTCCTCAATCCTGTTAGATATAACAATAGTATATCGTAAGAAATTTAGTTGTTACAAATAACGGAATAAAAATAAATCAGATTAATGCCCTGTTCGCATGTGTGATAGTGTTACATTTTTTTGTCGCATTATATGACGATATTTAAATGATAAATGTATAATTCGCAATGTAAAATATTTCGCCCAAATAAGTTCTATTTTATTTTCATGACATGTTTTCGTGTAAGTTAGCAGTAAAACTCGCTATGTTTTCGTGTAATATATATTTAAAAGTCGCTATGTTTTCGTGCATTTCTCTTTTTAAGATGTTATATTTTACTTAGGTGTTATATGAATAATAGATATTTAAAAAGAAAAATTGATGATGTATTGATGCAATGGAAAAAAGATACAGATAAGTCTCCTCTTATAATAAAGGGATGTAGACAAATTGGGAAAACTGAATCTATTAAGCATTTTGCTAAAAATTCAGAATACGAATCAGTAGTTGAAATAAATTTCTACGAAGAGCCCAAGTATAAGGGTATTATCCATGAAGGATATAGCACTGACTCTATAATAAAGAACATATCTTTGATTGACCCATCAAAAAAATTTATTCCTGGCAAGACACTTATATTCTTCGATGAAATCACTGAATTCCCTGAAATTGCAACGTCGTTAAAATTTTTTAATATTGATCAACGTTTTGACGTCATATGTAGCGGATCACTTCTTGGAGCCAATTATAATAAAATCGAAAGTAATAGCGTAGGATATAAAACTGACTATGAAATGTACTCTCTTGATTTTGAAGAATTTCTTTGGTCTAGCGGATATGACGAATCTCATCTTGATAATATGTTAAATCATATGATTAATTGTATGCCGTTTTCTGAAAATGAAATGCTTGTATATCATCAACTATTCCTTGAATATATCATTCTCGGTGGGATGCCATCTGTAATTAATAAATATATAAGCAATAAAACTTTCACTGGCACCCTCGATATACAACGCAAATTAATTAACGGATATAAAGAAGATATTCGTAAATATGCTGTAGGCATCGAACAAACTAAAATACTAAATGTTTTTAATAGTATTCCTATACAATTAGCAAAAGAAAATAAGACTTTTCAATTATCAAAAATATCTAAGGATGCACGTTCTCGAAACTACAGAGGTTGCATTGAATGGTTAAAAGATAGCGGAATAATTAACTCCTGTTATGCTTTAAGCAATATTGATATTCCTCTCTCTGCTAATTATGACATAAATAAATTTAAGTTATATTTTAATGACACTGGTCTACTAATATCTCAGCTTGATGATGAAACGCAAGATGATTTAAGAGTAAATAAAAACCTAGGCACATATAAAGGTGCAATATATGAAAATATTGTAGCTGAAGCCCTAACTAAATTAAATTACAAACTCTTCTATTACAAAAAAGATAACAGCACTCTAGAAGAAGACTTCCTCATCAGAAATAAAGATAAAATTGTTCCTATAGAGGTTAAAGCAACAAATGGAACTTCAAAATCACTGCAAACCCTCATAGCGAATGATAAATATAAAAACATCACATATGGAATTAAATTGAGTAAAAGCAATATCGGATTTAAATCTAATATCTTTTCTTTCCCGTATTTCTGCACATTCCTTCTTAGAAAATTTCTTAATAGAACCCATTTAATTGTTTGAGGTGGTATTTGAGTGTTTCACAAATCATTACAATACATCATCCTGAAATCTTTATTGCTAAGATTCCACCTACTCGCTAATATGTCGCCAACAACGTTTTTTCATAAATTGTGAAATTGAAGAGACCTCTTCTCCTTCGTAGTACCTTGTAAGCAATCTTTTGAATTCTGGTACTTCTTTTTCTGGAATTACTAAAATTCCTCCAGCATGTGAAATCAAATAATGATTTGCAAAAATAATAGATGATCTTTTATTGCCATCAAGAAAAATTTGCGTTTTCATGCAGTATAAGGATAGTCTAATCGCAATTTCAATAGGACTTAAATCTTCAGTAATTATTTCGTTGATTCTATCCTTTACATCTGACTCAATTGGAAGTGGCGGAATGTATGACGAACCACCTATACTTACAGGTATTCCACGTATTCGTCCACCTTGATTAAAGAAAGATTCATTTATAAGTTTTGCAATATGAGATAATAGATAATAGTCTGTTCTACTCATGAGCACATCCTTGTCTAGGATAAACTCCCAAGCATGCTTTAGGTTTAATATTTTTTGCACATCACTTGCAGTAATGCCGGATATCTTTTGGTTGTCTAAAATTTCTTCTGTTTGCATATATGAAGTCGCTATCCCTTCTAAGACTGCCTGGTCATAAATATTGCTTTTCATGTTTGCTCTAGCAAAATCAATGTTAATAATAACCTCTTTTGATAAGTTGTTTTCTAAATATCCTAGGCTAGTGAGTTCTTTTTCTATCTGTCTAAGTTCTCTATTTATTATCCTAATTTCCATAGCATTACGAAGAAGTAAATTATATAAATCGTCAGTATACACACCTACATATGTAGAAGTCTTCTTTCCTAATACACGATTCCTAACATATAGATATTTTCCACCATCTCTTTCCTTTATTTCTGGCGTGCCAATATATGGCATAAGATTAAGCCTTGCATTTAATTCTGACTTTTTCAGTAGTAATTCTTTTATTTCATAATATTGTATTGCCATAGTATTTGCTCCTTGGGGTCAATTTATGCCTTTATTATACATATATTGCCCCCCCAAAATGCAACTTCGTTTTTACGATTTAATTTTATTTTAATGCATCAAAAAATTATCCTACTACTTTCTACTTAATTAATACATTTTTCAATAACCGTCTATCTAACCCAATAAATTTAATTTATCCTTCCCCAAAAAATCCCTTTCAAAAATGGTTTACAAACCCATCGCTACAAAATCGCTACCTGATTATATCAATTCTGCTCCAAATATCACCTACTGTGCCCTAATTTTAACAAATCTAATTTTTCAATCCTATTTATCCAGCGTGATTGAGTAAACTCTAGAGGGCGATGAAATTATTATGTATGCAAATAAAATATGAACATCGTTAGAGATGAGTTCTTATTCTCTATTTACCAGTGATCCCCAAATGACATCAAAGCATACATCTTCACTACCTTCTGAATTCCACATATCATCCCACTGAACAGGTTTTGATTTTGCTCTGCAATATATTTTCTTTAATTTATTGCAACATCCGAATATATAACCACCCATAACTTCCACTGAACTTGGTATTACAATTGACTTAATTTTAACTCCACTGAATGCCCAACTACCGATTTCTTTTAATCCTTCATTTAGGGTATCTTATCAATATCACTAATCCCACATTCGCCAATACTTTCCATTGTTTTAGGAAACTTTATTCGCTTAATTCTTTAAGCAACCAATTGGAATCACATATGTTCCGTCTTGCGTTTTATATGCAAACGAAGATATGCCACATATGACTGCCTTAAACTTAGGTTTATTCATACTTTCAAAATCTAGAATTGATTCTACTTTGTTTAGACTCTTGATCCCTTGTTCTATTAATGATTTTCCACCCAACTTAATTTCTACTAAACCATAATCCCCATTTCTTAGTTGTATAATGGCATCACACTCTAAACCATTTTTATCTCGATAGTGTAATACTTCTCCATCAATTGATTCTGCATAAATCTTCAAGTCCCTGATAACCATATTTTCAAACAAAAGACCAAGCGTATTTATGTCATTCAATAAATTTTCTGGAGAAAGTCCTAGTGCAGCAGTAGCGATTGATGGATCCACAAAATATCTTGTCTCACACTGTCTTATTGCTGTCTTACTCCTGGTATTTGCACTCCATGCCCCAACATCATCAATTACAAAAATTTGTCTCAAATAATTTAAGTACTTATACAAAGACATTTGAGAAAACATTTTTTCATTCCCATCCACATCCCTTCGTATAGTCTCTAGTGACGCTTGAGTTGCAATGTTTCTGGCATATGACTTCATGACTTTACTCAATTTTTTTCCACTACCTATTAATTCTTTTACTTGAACTCTATTATCTTTTACTAATGAGTCATAATAGTCAACGGCTTGTTGCAATGCAATTTTTTTTTGTACACCTATCGCTTTAGGCCAGCCGCCTCTACAAATCAAATATGAAATATCATCAATTTGATGATGTGACTCTCCATACACTTCGTCACCATTAAATAAACTTGCAAGTGAAATTACTCCGCTTGAATCTTTAGACTCGTATAAACTCATTGTTCTCATTGTTAATTTCACAATTCGTCCTATACCTGAGTGAGTTCCTTCTGACAATTCTATGGGAAGTGCTGAACCAGTTAGAATAAATTGTCCAAATTTATCTCTTTCATCTACTTCATACCTTACCGTATTCCATATGTTTGGAATCAATTGCCACTCATCTATTAGTCGTGGACTGTCTCCTTCAAGCAAACTTGCTGGATTGGTTTCAGATATAATTTTATATTTCTCAAAATTCTGTGGTTCATCAATTTTAAGTACACTACCTGAAAGATGCTTCGCTGTAGTCGTCTTGCCACACCACTTTGCTCCTTCAATTAAAACTGCCCCCTTGGACTGCAATCTAAATTTTATATTATCCTCTATAATACGTTTATAATATCGCTCCATTTGTTACCTCGTTTGATTATATTATAGCATCATGCGATTAATGTTTTAATAACTTTAGAGTATTTGGCGTTTTTATTTAGAGTGTTTGGCTATATTTTTTAGAGTATTTGGCGTTTTTTATTTAAAGTGTTTGGCTATATTCTATTAAAAAGTTCTAATCCATAATTACATATCAGCGAATCAACGAGAGATTTAACACAACTTAGTATCTTTGCGTTTCGCCATTTTTTCAATAGGTCGGTGTCAACTTATTTGATACAAAATAATTTTTTAAGTTAATCATCTAACGAAAAAATAGACGCTAACTGTAAGTAACATTAAACTTAGTCTGCGAATTCAAACTTAAATCCATCTTTCTCAACTTTTGTATTGATTTTACTTCCCTTTAAAGAACGTAGGTCATCTTTATTTTCAAATAAGAACATAGCAATTCGATCTAATAATCTATCATTTATGGCATTTAAAATGTCTCTACCACCCTTGGAAGCGTCAACACCTTTAAGGATGTATTCAATAGCTTCCATTTCCTTTTCAAATTCTAATTCAAGTTTATATTTTTCTTCAATTCCTCTAATTACAGGTTTTAATTTAGATTTACAAATCTTAACTTGAAACTCTCTATCTTGAATGAAATTAAATGGAACGATATTATTGTATCCAATACGACCTAAAAGTTCAGGTCTCTTTAATTCTTGATCAAAGTACTCTTTAACTATCTTTATAAATTCTTTAGCCACACCTTCTTTATCAGAACTCGCTTGTACCTGGTTAGCACCTAAATTTGAAGTAAATACAATGATTGTATCACTAAAGTATACTGTTTCGCCTTTTGAATCTGTTAAACGTCCATCTTCTAAAATTTGTAAGAAAATATCCAATATACGAGGATTTGGTTTGGCTGCTTTTTCAATTTCATCAAACAAAACTACACTAAATGGATATTCTTTGATTGCGTTTGTTAATTGTCCACCTTCTTCATATCCAACATATCCAGGAGGTGCACCGATTAATTTTTGATCACTATTTTCTTGTGCATACTCTGACATATCAAAACGAATACATGCTTGTTCATCGCCAAATAGAAACTTAGCTAAAGCTTTTGAAAGCTCTGTTTTACCAACGCCAGTTGGACCAACAAAGAAGAATACGCCTTTTGGCATAGACCTAGACGAAGTTTTATGAAGTCCTGTTAACCCCATATAAGCCTTAACAACTGTTTTCTCAATCTTCTCGATTGCTTCTTCTTGACCTACTACTCTTTCAGATAGTTCCTTTTTGATATTTTTAACTCTTGATTGTTCTAACTTTTCCCATGGATTTTCTTTTTCACCATATTTAAATAAATAGAATAACTTATCAAATGAAGTCTTATCTTCTTTTCTAGATAATCTAGAAAGTTGGATAATTTCTCTATTAGTGAAATCCTCAAGCATATCAATGCATTCAATGTTCTCAACATCCAATAATGAGTTAGTTCCGCCTTTTAGTCTAACTTCAAACGAATCCTCTATTTTTTGGATTATTTGTTTTCTTTCTTGCCTATCTGGTTTTTGTAATGTGACAATCTCAACTTCAGGATTTCCTTGATAGAAAGAAATAGGAAGACCAGAAGCTTTGTTTAAAACAATTACGACAACACTTTCATTACAATCTGAATTTAAATAATCTACTTTTCTATCCTTTAAAGCCTTACCTAAAAGAGTAATATTTTGTCTTTCATCGTCAGACAAACCATTGACACTGAATAAATATTCAGACCAGTTAATAATGAATGCAACTTTCTTTTTCTTATCAATAACATTTTTATAAACAACATTCAATATTTCTGATGAAGTTTTGAATAATCCTTGTTGGTCTTTTGGAGCACCTTGTTCATCATCAAGATCATACGAATCACCTTCAACTTTTACTTCATCTGTAAGAGTTAGTTTCTCAATTGCTCCAGTAGCCCCTTCAACTCTATCCCAGTACACAATGTCTTGATAGCCCATTTCTTTGAACATTGTTTCAAGGTACTCTCTTAAAGTGACAATTTTGTTCTTATCATCTAAATAGACATCGCCAACATTACCGTCAATCATAACGCATTTTTTAATACCCGCACTCCTTCTAATTTTATTAAAACTATTTTGTAAAGACATATGTTTTTCTCCTACTTTGTTCCTTTTTTTGTGTTAATGCATTGATATTTTTGAGTAGAAATCTTATCTGGATTTGACCATTGCACTTCCTCATAAAGTACATTAATATCATAAATTTTCTTTAAATCTTCCATAAATGGATTAATATCCTTATTACAAGCTAATCCTTCATATCCATCAAAATGATACATAAACTTACCATTTAATTGAATTTCAAATTCTGCAATCTGACCAGATGCCTTTAATGCGACTAATTTTACGATATTTCTTTCTCTATCAATTTTTAGATTATTCTTTGTATCAACAATGAATCCTCTTTCTTTAATTGCCTTGATAATGACCTTTAAAATTTCCTTTCTAACCTTTTCATCAGTAATTGCTTCGTTTGTAACTTTAGTAGCTTCTTCAATTGTTGAAACTTTATCTAATATAGATGCATTAATACCACTAGATTCAAGTTCGCTCTTGTATTCAGCAATTACGTGAGCAGTTTTCTTATTCAACAGTATATCATATTGTTCTTGTGCTTTTGAGATTATATCTTCAAAAGATAAAGCTGAATTGCCATCTTTTAGCAATTCTCTGTATGCTAATTCTCTCAATGAAACATCATCAACTTCATTAATCTTTTGTAATATCTTTTCTTCAAAACTTAAAACACCGTTAATTTTATTTAGCATATCTTGAGCAGATGATTGACCAGCATTTAATAAACCTTCATTGATCATCTGATCAATTACAGCTAATTTTGTACCAATAAGTTCATTCACTGTATTTGTAAGTTCAACACCTTTATTTCTAAGAATTACATTCAATTCATTAAATTGTTTAACTAAATCTCTACTTCTTTGGTCACCATAACCAGTATCCGTATCAAATGTCTGTTTTTTCATGACTTTATATTTTTCTAAAGATTCGACAAATGAATTAATTAAACTTTGAATCTTTTTCTTTGAATCAAGAAGGTAAGCTTCATACTCTCTAACTTTTGAAGTTTCTAACCGGTTTGCGGTTTCATGGATTCTATTTAAAACCTTATCAATTTTAGATAATGAATGACTAACAACTTCACACTGTGATTGAATTTGTATTGTGACTCCTTCGAAGTCCACTGTTACTTGATGACTCACTTTTCATCCTCCTCTAAATTAAAAATTTCTTTGTTCCATCTTCTTAAATCATCTGCTTTAAAATTAGTGTTTCTGCCTTCTGGATGGATATAAGCGTTTCTGCTTTCCCTAAATTCATGCAGGTCAGAAACAATACTTCTTTCAATTAAACCTGTCATTCTAGCTTCAGATAACATGTCAGATAATTTTCCATCTAATCCATATTTGTTTTTAAGAATAATCTCAAGCTTTGCGGAAAGATTAACAAAAACATATTGATAATCTCCAGCAGATATTTTTTTAGCAATTAAGTCTGCTTTGATATTGTTGGGATTCTTTAAAGCAGAATCTAAAATATTAATATGATCATTAATTGCATTAAAGACTTTTAAGAAACCATCATATTCTTTGAATAAATTATCATTTGAATTTATTAAAAATTCAATAGATTTTTGTAAATTAAACTGACCATTAAAAGCATTTTTAAATTCTTGATGGTTTATACTTTCATCATCAATAACATAGTTTTTATAATCAGTAACTCCAGTAATTTTCTTTAAAATGTTAATGAATCTATAAAAATTAGCAAAATCTAATAAAGATTTCTCTTCGGCAGATTTTCCATTTATTAGATCTGGAATAGGATTTACATACAAAACAACAATTGATTTATCAAACCCGCTCTTTACAAGTATTTCATAAACACTAATACTGTGATTGACTTTTAAATTTTTGAATATTCTGTTTAAAACGTCTGTATCAGGAATATTCAAGAATTTAGTAATAGAACCTATAATTTTCAAACATGATTCAAGATTGTCTTCTGTTACACCACTTACATATTCATTATAGTTCTCTTCTAATAAAGACTTATATGTGTTTAAGATAGAGACATTATATAAAGCATATTGCTTCATTTCATTCAAACATACAATATTATTTTCTGGATCTTTTCCTAAATATCCTTTAATTATTCCATCAGCAGTTGCACTATCTTTTGTAATATTTGTTAATTGAACTAATTGTTTAAAATTATCTTCACTATAAGGCCTAATCGAGTCTACATAAGGTTTAACTATTTGTTTTAAAGATTCTTGTTTTAGTTTCAACTTAAGAACCAAAGGAAGCTGTATTTCACCAAACTTAGTGCTAATAAAATTAAAAATTCCTGGAATGTAAGCAAAAACTGAATCATGGATATCTACTTGGATAAATTCTACTTTATCATCCAAAGAGTTTATACAATCTTCACTTTTTATTTGAAAACTACTAGATGGCATATAATTTCCTTTTGTAATTACCATTTTAGATTTTTGTTTCAATACATCATCTAATTTTCTAGGTATTAAAATTCCATCAATGAAATCGGAATATTTGCTAATTTTTAAGTTCACATTATAAGATGATTTAAACTTAAACTTATTTTTATAAGCTATAGCTTGTGTAATTATGTCATTACTATAATTTGCATCAAAAAATTTCTGCAAAATTAAATCATCAAATATAATATCAACCTTATCACCATCAATATTCACTATACAGTCATACTTCCCAACCCAGTTTTCTGGATATTCAGATAGTTCTACTTTAGTAATAATCTCTTCTTTTTTTACAGATATTCCTTTACCTTTTTGTAAATTTAAGAAGGCTTCAACATCCTTTTTACATTTAAATTTACTCATAAATTCAGGAGTTATAACACAATCCATTAATGGTCTAGGTTCTAAATCAGAATCAAGCTTTAGTGATAACTCGTTTTTAGCTATGTCATAAAACACAGACACTTTTACATCTTTGTTCACTCCCGTAGGAATTGACTCTTCGGCGAATATTTTTTTACCGCATGCAGTGAACTTAAAATCACCAATTTTATAAGTGTCAAATTCATTTTTATTAAAATCACAAACTCGTTCTAAAATGTCCTGATCAAACAAATAGCAAATTGTATCAGCGAAAATGTAATGCAATGATTTAGGAACACCAAAGTTCTCTAAGACATTTGTTAATCTATCAGCCTTTGATTTTGATTCATTGATAAGGACTAGCAAGATATAAGCTACTCCACTAGGTTTTTTAACCTCAGAATAAGTTACACTTCCATTTAACTTAAAGAAAGGAAATTGAATTGTTGTATCAAATTTAAACTTATTCATTTATCATTGTCTCCTTGTCATCAAGAACATCAACATCATCTATGACTTTACCATATTGTTCGATAGTTGCTAATATCTCTTCATAAACTCTAAAGTTCTTTCTTTCCATTCCAGCTCTGCCATGAACATCAGGAAGATCTATAACACCTTTAGTTTCAAGATATTTTCTATTTCCAACCACTATTAGCATTCTTCTTGCTCTTGAAAGAGCAACATTAATTCTTTGATAAGCAAGAATAAACCCTGGATTACTTCTCTTAGGATCTTCTGGATTTCTAACAGTTGATAAAATAATTATGTCCCTTTCATCACCTTGGAAGTCATCAACAGTTGAAACAATCATTTTTTCTATATCTGTTTTGAAAGCATCCGTTTTTACTTTTTCACTCTTTAATATATCTTTTATTTTTCTTGCTTGATCACCATATGTACAGATAACACCAATGCTTAGTCTTTCTCTTTCTGGATTTTGCTTGAAGTAGTTATTTAACTTTCTAATTAATTCAACCACTACTTTTGCTTCGCCTGTATTATACATTGAAGTTGAATCAGCTTCATGCGTTTCATTTTGCTTACAGTCAACAAAATAAATATGTTTGTCTGGTTCAATAATATTACGACCATTAGAAAGGAGCTTTACATTATGTCTCTTATTATTATTTTGTCCCTCCCAGCCTAATTGTAATTCGTTTTGATAAAAATGATTAAAAACATTCATGATATGCTCATGACATCTGTATTGTTGAACCAGCATAGTCTTATAGCTTTCTGGGATTTTCTCGAATAATGTTTTGAAAAAACACTTTTCATAAAGTTGAGTAAAAACTTTATTAATATGTGGATTTATTATATTTTCATCTAGACCTTCAAAATCATCATCACGCAACTTAGAAAATTCATACATAGGTGGTAATTGTCTATGGTCACCAACGAGAATGACAGTCTTACCATATAAAATAGGTATTAATAAATCTATAAAGCTAGATTTTGAAACTTCATCAATTATAACAACATCAATTCCTACGGATTTGATGTCAATATCATCGATATTATATTCGGATAAAGCATCTACAGTCCTACCGCTAAACCTATTGTTTGAAGTACACGTGATTCCAAATACATTAGCATTCTCGAATAAATCTTTTGTAAAATCCTTACGATCTCCTTCAATTACATCTTGACTTGAAATGTAATTTGAAATCTTTTCATACATTGGTATCTTTTCTTTATTTTCTTTTTCTTTTGATTCGTAGCCAGTTTCTAGTTCATTCCACTTTTTTTTAATGATCCTTAAGGCTTCATCAATATCCTTAAATGGTTCTGAAATTTCAAATGACTTAAAGAAAATTGTTAACTCGTTTTCAAGTCTATACTTATTTTCTTGAATCTCCTTAACATCAGTTCTTTCTTGAACCTCGATAATATCATCATGGATGCGTTTAATTTCGCATTTTTGATCATCAATATATTTATCAATACTATTTTGCTTATCTTTAAAACTGGAAATTTCTTTATCAACTTTCTCTAAATATTGAACTTTTATCTCCAATAAATGATCTTTAATAGATCTAATTAAATCTGTAATTGTTGACACTTTAGAAACTAGATATGAATAAGCAAAAATTCTATTTAACTTCAAATCAAAAGTTGAAACAGATGCTGTATCGTTATTTAATTCGTTTAGAATATTTCTTAACTCTTTCCTAATTTCATTAACCTTATTTTTATATGATTCATCTCTTAAATCACCTAATTCATCAGTATATTTATTAAGCTCTTTTCTAAGGTCATCTCTTTTGATTTCTAATAATGTTCTATTTGATTCAGGATTAATAACCGCAAGTTCTCTTTGCACCTCATCAGCTTTAATAGTATTAATATTGTTCACTAATTCTCCTAAATCAATATCACAATAAACAGTTTTATCAAATAAAGGTTCTAATACTTTTCTGTATTCTAAAATAATATCAATTTTAGTGCCTTCATCAGGTCTTAAATTATCATTTTCAATATGACGTTTTGTTCTTATTAAAATATCTAAATCAATTCTTACAGAATCTTTTTTACCATTAAATTCGACTATTTTAGAATTAAATCCTTTAGCCTTATTTTCTAAAGCTCCTATTTCATCATTAGCTTTTTCCAATACGCTTTGAGATTTATCAATTTTAGATTTTAATAGTTTTAATCTATCGTATGTTTCAGCAAATTCTATTTTATTCTTTTCAAAATTCTTATATCTTTCAACAGATTTTTTCATGTTAGAAGATATATTCATGTAAAAGTTATCAACTAAGAATTTAGGATCATATTCACTATCTTTTTTGTTATTGTTTGATGGAATTAATCTAATAGGCACAATTTCAGCTATTTTTGGCAATCTTTCAAAAACATTATCAATAGCCTTATGTGTTTCACTTGAAATTAAAACCTTTTTCCCTTTTTTTACAAGTTGAGCTACAGCCTCAGCAATTACCTGAGTTTTACCAGTTCCTGGAGGTCCCTGTAACAAGAATATTCCATTACTTGATACAGCTTTTCTAACTGCCTCTTTTTGTCTTGCATTTAATGAATCTAAATACCAGACCCAGTCACTAGATTCAACACTTATTGAGTTTAATTCTTGCGGATTAAATAAATAAGTAGATAAATATGGATTTTTAACATATCCGGAATAAAAATTCTTTAGTGCTTGTTCTTGCCTTGCTATCTTCGCTTTCTCTGCTCTATTGTCATAGACAATGTATTGACATGTAGAGATAACATTTATTTGCTTATCTTTGATTACATTATTTGCATCACCCAAACGGAAATATAGTGAAAACCTAATTATTGTTTCTTCGTCAATAACACTATCTTTGTCTTTTTTTAACTTCGCATCTAGGTCTTCCTTAACTCGAATCTTTTTATTTCTGATATCATCTCTATATCTATTAGAAATTTCAGACATCTTTTTTGTTTTATACTTGGAAAGTTCTTGACCATGTTGATTGCTGAGTTCGGCTTTAAATTGATCTAATTTTTTTGAAAATTCCTTTTGAGCTCGTAATTCTACATCTGCAACAGCTGCATCAATGATTTTTTTAAGCCTTGCTTCATAATGTTTATCGTCCTCTTTTTTTTCCTTTTGAATAGAACGAACGGCTTTATTTTTTGCATCCTCTTTTTGAGTTTTAATAACGTCATCATTAAGTAATAATTTTTTTAATTCATGCTCTTTGCTTTCTAATTGCACCTTATGATTTTCCTTTAGAACTTTATCAAAATCCTCTACTGCTTTTGTTAGTTCATTATTTTTCATCTTTTCAAACAAAGCATCTATATTTTTATATAATTTATCCATATTGATACCATATTCATGATCTAATTGAGCTAAATGCTCATCTGGCGAAATATCATATGAAACAATTTTAAATCTATCGCCAAGTGCATAACCTGCATTTAATAGCTCTGCAAATGTTATAGCTTGTGCGTTGCCATTTTTATCTTTAAATTTAGATTGACCACTAGGATTTTCTGATGTAATAAAGACATTGTCACTAGCAAGTGATCTGATCCTTCTTTCCTCTTCATTTACAGGTTTACCTCTTTTGGTAACTTTTGCTTCATTAAATGCTTTTCTATTTCTTTCAATATCTAATCTAATAAGCGGAAATTCTTCTGCATCTTCAATTTGCGTGCTTAAGCACACCATGTTCCCATAGCTAAATTCTTTTAAACCATCTAGCAAATAATCATCATAAATAGTTGAGTTCTTTTTATAATCTTTTCTGTTTATAGCGTATGCCTTAACAAACATAGCTCTATCAAGTTTGAAATTTCTTTTTGATTGTTCACTTAAATAGTAATTTCTAAAATCTATATATTTATTCCATTCTTCATAAGTAGCACGAATTCGCTCAGGTCTACTAACTGTATAGCAAGATTCAATCAAATCTAAGACTCTATTAGGAGTGAAATATGTATCATTGTAATCAACATTATTTATTGACCAGGAATTTTTAGCAAAAGAGTTACATACTCGTTCATTCACAACCATATCATTTGGAGATGACATTGAAGAATCAATTAGCTGAATACCTTTAACTTGAAGCATTTTCAACTTTGCACCTTCATAGATATCACCAATTAAAATAATATTTTGATTATCTGGGAGAACCCTTTTCATGTTTAGAGATAGTTCGGGTCTTAAAACAACATTATTTAAAAATGTAGGTTTACCTTCTGCCGACTGGTATTTTTCTCTTAAAAAATTAGGACAAGATATATAATATCTTTTTGCCATGCCAGATGGGAAACAATCCTCAATAAAATTATTAAAAGAGGATGTTTGTCTATCTAATGGGATTCGTTTTTGAATTAATTTGAATTGATCGTTCAAAGAAAGATTATAAAAATCATTTTTCGATCCAGAACCTTTGTCTAAATGCTCACTGTAAGATATAAATATGTATGGCATCTTTCATTCCTCTTTTAGTCGCCTAATGAATTGTTATATGTATCAGTTACTTGTTTCACTTATTCTAAAAAATAGTCTTCTTAGTTCCATTTTGCATCTTCTACATTTTCACATAAACCGATAGCACAAACTTCATCAAAAATAGTAGCGACTCTTTTAGAACTTTCAAAATGAACTGCTCATCAAGTTTTACTATTGATAAAACTAAGCCGATATTTCTTGTAGGTATAGCTCTTACTCAATATTTCGGAGCCCGTCTTGTATCTAAACTAATATCTGAACTAATTATACCATAATCCCATCTTTGGCACTTCTGTAAAATTACATTAAAAAATTAACCCAAACTATAAACTCTACCACATATAGTAGACGTTAAATAAGCTCATTTAAGCATGTGCCCAAATTGCCCCCAAAACTTTATTATCAGTGTCTCATCGGCGTTCTTCGACGGTTGTTTAAATGAACAATCAATTAATTAATTTAAATGACTAATTATCCTTGACTTGAGGAACACATTACTCAAAAACAGCTTAAGATATCTGCTTGTTGAATCTCCTATTCTAAAACTGGTTCTTCATGTGAAATCTCTTTATCAAAAACGATTCCGTCTATCCCTTTTTCAAATATAAAAGCTTTCAAATCATCCTTTTCGTCATAGCTATAAAACTTACTAAGCAACTGTCCAAACGAATTAATATCTTTTTCTGGAATCGTAATAATGCCTTTACCGTGTGAAATCATATCTGCATTTGCTATTAACATAGCCGTTCTCTTATTGCCATCCCAAAAAAGTTGCTGTTTCATCATCCAAAGCATTCTCTCTACTGATCGCTCGGTACACCCCGGAATTCGTTCAAATTCCTTTATTTTCTCTATCACTTCTTCTTTGGTCGGTATTGACGGTCTATAGTCTGTTCCAGTAATACGAACTCCACCATTTCTCAACACTCCCCATGCGATAGCTTCATCTTTTGCAACTTCGTTATGAACATCCAATATATACTCTAAAGTTATTGGTTTATCAATATTACATAGAACATATTTCCAGGCGTGTTTTAAATTAAAAACGGTATTCACATCTGCAATATTAACTTCCTCAAGTCGTGCCTTATAATAAATAGCATACGTCTCAGAGAATGTTATATCTAGACCCTCAAGTTTAATACTATTGTATATGCTGCCAATGATATTCCTTTTAGCTAAAAATATATTTTCATTTTTTGTCATATTATATTTGTCTTTAATGTACATTATTTTCTCCTATATTGTACTTATTACAAAACTAGCACTATGAAAATTACAATATGTATGTATAAGATACTTGCTATAACTCATACCGTATAGTTTTAGAGAATATTAGTCAAATATTAGGCAGTATCAAAAAGTTATCGCCAACATCAAAAAGTCGCTCAAACTATGTTTGCTTATTGGCTCAACTATATAATAGCCACATACCAACTACCCAAATTCATCAAATTCAATGCCCCACTTTATGATTCAAGATCATCTACCTATACAAATAAATATATTAAACGATTATCATTTAACCTATATGGCAAATTAAACATAGATTGATATCAGCAGATCATACATTAGTTTTTTACTTCTAAAAAAAACTATTTACACAAGATTCCTTACATAATACATCAACCTTTGGTGATTTACCTATTACTCACACATCCAAAAACTTCACCTTACAAGACTCTACTCTACGTGCTTTTATTCAAATGAATTAATATTTTTCAATATTAATTAATATTATTAATTATTCACATTGGATTTTTAGTTTTATCTCCAACAATCCAATAATCACATATTTTTCCGCCTGTCGATAATGTCTGTTGTCTATGCAACACTGCTTTTCTTTTTTCAATTAACATATAATCAAGATCACAACATAAAGGTAATAAATCAAGATAACCATTTTCTCTAGCAAATTTTTCCATAGGACACCTTGTAAAATGATAATAAAGTCCATCCTTATGAAGATTTTCATCAAAATTAAAATCCCATGTTTTATCCTTATATTTCTCATGTTTATCTGCCCATTCTTTCATTTGATACATTCGTTTCGTAAATTTTTCCATGTCTTGAGGGATATTTAAATCTAACTTACTTATAGCTTTATTAATTAATTTATTGTTAATAAATTCAACAATTATTTCTTTAAAATCATCTACATTAAAGTTCCCTGCTCTGCATACAGCCATAAATACATATCCTAAATAAATATTACCTGACATCGGATTCCTCGTGCCGATATCGTCGGTTTTTTCAATCATTTGTTTATATAAACTATGTGCCTTTTTTAAGCTCTCCCTAGTCTTATTCTTCCCAAATTTTCCAACCATTGGTTTCTTCAAAAACAAAGTCATTAAACTAAAATACTTACCTTTATATCTCACTAAAATCACCTCACTATTTTTTTTCTACACACATTAATAATTATATTTTTTAGAAATTATTACACTAAAATGTGAAATTTCTATTCAATTAGTATTTGATGAAATCAGAAGAAATCACCATCATACATTACTCCCCTTTTAACACCCGCTCTCCCGCCGTATTGCATGTTTCGTGAACTTAATTCTAAATTTGTAAAATCTATCATCTCAATCATAATCTAAACCTTCTTACTAGTGTTTCCCACTGATAATCATTCAATATCCTCTTCGCCGTCGCATTTTTTGCATTCGTATCTATCGCACATGCAAGATTCATATATAACCCATAGTCATCTTCTAAATCCGCTTTTTCGGCATCATCTACTAAGTTTTGAATATTTTGTGGCAACTTAAAATCTATTTTTATGCTATCATCCAAATAATTGTACTTGATATTTCTCTTTATATCTTCTTCGATTAAACCAATAATATATTGTGTCATATTATCAACCTTAGACAATCTATCAATCAAATGCTGATTTTCCTTACGAATCCTAAACTTAAAAGTCTTATAATTGTCCTTAATGTATTTGTTTATATATTCTCTATTTGTTTGCTTATCTTGTTTCATATCTTTAATTTATATCATTAGGGGGCAAATGTAAATATACCTAAAGAAAAATGTATCTTCATAGTATCAGAAAGACTTCATCAACATTATTTCCACATTTCTAGTATATGCTGATTAGCCAAGAAATTTACTGCAAAACAACTTTTCAAGCCAAATACCTTGCTATTTTTTTTTGATTTAGAATCCTCCCATTGAAGGAGGTAATATGAAGACCAAAATAAAGCTTTTAATTAGTATTTTGATTGTATGTTTATCGTTTCTTTTAGCCGCTTGTGGGCAAACAAAAAATTCAGAGCAAAAGCAACCTGATAATCGAGAACAAATCAAACCGGACAATAATAACAAAATTCAAAAGAAATACACAGTAAATTTTTATGATGGAACCGAACTATTAACTAGCAAGACAATAAACGAAAATGAGACAGTTCCGATTACCAATGCAAATGAGAAAGAAAATTATGCATTCATGGGTTGGTATACAGATTCCGCAATGACAAATAAGTTTAATTATGACACAAAAATAACATCAAATATGGATCTGTATGCCTCTTATATGGACCTCAAGGAAATGTTCACTAAGGCAAGAGCTGCAACAATAGATAATGGAAAATTCAAATATGACTATAAACTAGACTTTCAAATTTTAAAAAAATTTATTGGATTTAACACACATCCAAGTGCATATTATAGAGGAACTGTTTATTACAATAAAGATGGTTCTGTTACATATTACAAAGATGAAAAAGTAGGTGGAGGTCTTAAACTTGATAGACATCATTATGATGTTTTGAAAGAAGGCAAAACGGAGCTTCAAAAAATTAACTATAAGTACAAAGGATCATTACAACCGATAGGCAAAATAGAAAAACCTGGTGCTGATGGTGATTTCGTAGAAAAAACAGTATTAGATTACACAGGCAAACCATACGATTATTCCGTATTTGCAAAATCTCTATTTAAAAGCGACGATGACAAAATTGATAAAGTAATAAAAATAGGCACAAATAAATATAAAGTTACATTTAAGAAAAGTGTAGTAGAGAAAGCAAAAGAATTCTTAGAAAAGAGCGGAATGAAAGTAATCAAAAAACAACTTGAAAAAGAAGGTGTAAATACAGATATTTTTAAGAATGTAACCGCATATATAACAACTAATTCATTAAATACACAAATACAAGAGTTGCACTATGAATTTGATTTATCATTGAACTTCAAAAATGAGACCACCGTTGACGAAGAGTCAAACGGCGGTGAGAAAACAAAAAGTATCAAACTTAAAGGGAAAATAGACTTTAAAGTAAAATATCAAATGACCTTTGATAATTCTTTTGATGGAACAATTAATATTCCTGAGAAAGTTAAATCTCAATTAGGTTAAACAAATTTATAAATTTACATAAAAAGGCTTACAAAAGTAAGCCTTTTTGTTATAAATCAATATCTTCACACAGGTAAAATAACTCCACTACTCAAAGATCATTTTTTTATATAAACACTTCATTTAATCTTCAACTTATTTTTTTATAAACGCAATTGCATTGGGGATCTTCCCATCAATGTATTTTACTTCAACATTAGAATATCCTTCATTTATAAAAAATTCTTTATATGTATCTATTGAAAAGTATTGTTTAAAGTCAGCTCCGGCGTTGTTTATTTTTTTAATAATTGTTTTTGGCTTTTTCACCCGTTTATTCATATATGTTGGAATAATAACTATACCATTAGGGACACAAACTCTAACCAATTCTTTAACTGCCTTTGCCGGATCATCAAGCAAATGTATAACATTTCCTGCTATGACTTTATCAAATGTATTATCTGAGTATGATATGTTTAAAATATCTCCTTCTTCCCATTTTACATTATTGAATTTCTTAAGATTTCTTTTTGCAACCATTAGCATCTTTTTTGATACATCGGTTGCAACTACCTCTTTACATCGTTTAGCAATAACTTCAGTAAGCATTCCATTTCCACACGCACATTCTAAAATTTTATCTCCCGAATCAATTTGTGCTTCTATCAATTTTTTCAATTTTGCATGAACCCTTCTATTCACTAAATTTGTAAAGATACTATACACTCCTGCTACTTTGTCCCAAAATATTGGTTTGACTTTCTTTTCACTCATTTTTTAATCTTTCCTCCACCCGCATATGCATTATACCACTACTTTTTTTATCTGTTGAATTATGATAATTGTATAGCTTATTCAAATTTAAATATTGAATATATATCTTAAATTTTTATCGCTTATTTATTGAAAGAAAATTATCCCTATCTATAGGGTACCATAAGCCTTTCCCAGCTTAGAATATATATTAAAAGAATTTACTAACTTGCAGATAAGCCTTAAATTAGACGTTCTAATCCATTAATTTGTCTAATTTTAAGATCCGATGTTATTTTTAAATATCAATATCATCTAATTCTAGAAACTATTTTTTCAACTATCTCTTGCATCAAATCCAATTTATTCAAGATGTCCTCTGCAAGTTTAAGTTGTGTTTTTGCTCTAACTAAATTTTGCTCTTTATAATGTATTTTGAAATATTTATCTCCATCAATATAATCATCCAAAAATCTCATTCCGCATTCAAAAGTCATGAGAAATGCCGATATCGGCAACAAATCTATTTCTTTTTTATACATGCAATTGAATAAGACTCCAAGGTAGCCTTCCGTAAATGCTCTAAATAATTCTAAATCCACACACACTTTTTCAGTATCTTTAGTATCTTCACAGCATGTTGATGCTCCAGATCTTATAGCGTCACCAAAATCGAACAATAATGACCCTGGCATAACAGTATCAAGATCTATAACTGCAAGACCTTTTTTTGTATCTTTGTCAAAAAGTAAATTGTTAAGCTTGGTATCATTATGAGTAACTCTCCATGGTATAGATCCCTCCTCCAGAGCACTCATGATAACACCTATCTTATCTGCATGTTTTTTTATGAAGTCTATTTCTTTAATGCAATCCTTTGCTCTACCTACTGGATCTGACGCTACTGTTGCAATGAGATGCTCATATCTTTTTGGTGTATTATGAAAATCCTTAATTGGCACTGTAAGTTTTGAAGTATCATAATCCGCTAAATACTTTTGAAATTCACCAAACATTCTTCCAGCTTCTTTAAACATTTCAGGATTTTCTACCCTCTGAAATGTACAGCTATTAGAAATAAATGTATAAACTCTGAAATAACCTTTTTTAGTTTTTAAGTACAATCTATTTCCTTTAGTCCTGATTACTTTAAAAGTCAAAATTCCTTTTTTTAACAGATGCTCGGTTACCCCTACAATATTATTCATAAGACCTTTTACATCTGGAAATACATCTGTATTTATTTTTTGCAATATAAAGTCTTCTGTTTCTGCAAGTAGCGTAGTATTGATATGTCCCTCGCCATATGGCGAAATTTTAATTTGAGATTCATCAATTTTAAACTGTCTTATAACATCTTCCATTAAGACTCCTGTCTAAAAATATATTTTGTATTGTACCCTCACTGCTATTTCATATCAATAAATAATTGTTAATATCTCTATTTCTAACCGATTTTTAACAATTTTAGCTGTTTATTCCTTTAAATATAAAAATTTTATGCTCAAACTACTATACAATTTATGCTCCCATAGAAAAATTTTACACACTGACACACTCAATTTTTTTGTTGAAATAGCGTTTGAATTATGTTAATATACCAAAGAATTTGACGAAGGAGTAATGAATGGCAAACATTAAATCAGCTAAAAAGAGAGTTTTGGTTTCAAAAAGACAACATGACGAAAATGTAGTCAAAAAGACAAGAGTTAAGAATGCTGTAAAGAAATTTGAATCTGCTGTTAAAGAAAACAATATCGCTTTAGCAGAACAGCTTTTACCTGAAACTGTATCTATCATTGATCGTGCTTTCTCTGATGGCGTATATCACAAAAATACAGCAGCAAGAAAAAAAGCTTCTTTAGCTAAACTTTTAAATACAATTAAAAAATAACTTTAAACCGAGATACTGAAAAAACATACATCATCTGGTTGCAGTCTACATTTAATTAGTGGCTGCTTTTTTTATATCCAAACTATTTCTTTATTTAAATTAATGGTTCCCCATCTGCCGTTTTGTTTTATTTTAGCTTCGCCATTTTGAAATGCAGTTGCAGCATCATATACAAGCGGAATAAAGAGTTCCCCATTCTTGTCTATGTAGCCAAATTGATCATTCTTAGCGACAACAGCATATCCTTCTGAAAAACTGAAAGCAATATCGTATTCAAGAGGTATTACAATCTCATTCGCTTCATTAAGATATCCATATTTATCCCCATTTGCGACGCATATCATTCCATCTTTATATCCAAAAACTTCGTCATAAATTGCAGGCACTACTACCTTATTACTTTTTGTTAGCCCTATTTTGTTTCCTTTACTGAATTTCATCCATACTGTTGCTTTTTCTTCCTTATTGTTAAAAGATTGTCTATTTCCTTTTTGATTCTCAGATTTTGACTGTTCTTGCAGAAACCACACACCATGTTCTTTGAGTTTATCTTTAATTTCAATAAACATTTTGTTATTGAACCCTTGCAATTTAAACATATCTTTCTGTGTACAAACTACCAGATCTTCAATCTTAACTTTCTTCCCACTTAAAAGAATTTTCTCAGTCCTTTCATTTAAATTTAAACTTCTTATATCAATATCAAGAGTGTCTTTTTTAAATTGATCTAAAATTACTTTTTTATTATTAAACGATATTTTATCTTTTGATCTAAATTTCGGTTTATGTTTTTTGTGCTGTTCGTTCATGTTTCAAATTATACCATAACTTATAGAGCTTTCTAAACATTCGTCTTTTTATACCACCACACCACTTACAAATTAAATCTAGTATTCTATTAAAATTGACTCATTAATGCGGATATCATCATGATTGCCACTTTATTATGATGTTTTTCATTTTTAAAAGCTCTATTTTGATCTCTCATCCTTATCTTGATATCTGTTATTTAATGTGTAAAATTGACTATATATATTAATTTATATATATTTATCACATGACAAAACGCAGCCGGGTTATTGTAGCCTCATTGATTTTCTTGTTAATATCAGCATTTGTTTCTATTTTGCTAAATAATACCACTGGAACAGCATCTGCATACTCAACAGATAAACATACAACGATATATCCTCAATCATATTTTCCTATGAAAAACATCGATCATATTGCAAGCTCAGACGAATATATGACATACATCTCTACAAAGAAAAATATTGAAGTTCTTGTAGAGCAGCAAAACAAAATTACTTACATTTCAAAATCTTTCAAAAAAGAAGACATTGAATATAACGAATCAACTGAAGAACTCAAGTTTTTTGTTATAAAAAATAATTTAATCACTCTTGTTTCAGACAAAACTGAAAAAACACCAAAACGCTTTTATTTACTCAGTCTAACTGGTTCTTCAAATATTCCTGAAAAAAAAGATATTACATTTTCGGGAATGGTATTCAGTGACAAAAATATTATAAGCACTAACAGTCATCTTATTGTTAAAGATCATGATAAAACCATTTATAAATACGATTCCTCTTTGAATTTGATAGGACAAAAACGTTTCTCAAATCTTACTGCTGATGAAACATTTGCATTTATTGAAGAAAATCAAGTTTTCGGTTTGTTGAGACATAAAATCAAACGCCTTGTATTAAACGACTTTACAGATCCTTCAAATCCAAAAAGTGAAAATTTTAATAATCATGAGGTTGGAGAATACAACTTTTATAAAAACTTAAATATGAATGGGCACTTGTTAATGTCCAACGATGATGCTACTTCATTCGCATCATTCAATACATTATCCAGCGACCCTAGAAATGAAAAATTAAAATACCTTACACTTGATAACAAGCCATTTAAATCAGACACAAAAATAGAACATTCACAAATCACAATATTTAATAATCAACTTAAAGTTCTCAAAGATAATGAAGTTAAAAGTTATACATTTGATGCAAATAATGGCAATCTCACTCTTAGGCAAACTTTGTCTCATGAGTCGAAAAATGAAAATGATATCAAATCATTTAATAAAATTGTTAAAAGTGAAAACAACTTTTATATTGCAGATGGCAAAAGTGGAAAAATTTACAAAGCAACAAATGAATTCACTGAAAAAGAAACTCTTGTTTCAGATGTAACTAATGTAACTCATATAACGTATCACAACAGTACTCTATGGTATTCCACCGAAAATGCACTCTCCTATTGGGACTACACTTCAAGAACAACAAAAACTTTATTTAAACTGACAGACACAACTGAAAGAATAATTTCATTTACATTTAATGATGATTACTCATTTGTATTGACTAATAAAGGATTATATAAATACGATCTTGTAGAAAATGAAAAAACTCTGATAAAAGATACTGAAGATGGTAAATATAAATTAATGGCACATATGAATAACGGTACTAAATTATTTTTATTGAGAACGGGTTATGTGGATATTTATAATATTGAAACTAATGAATTTATCAAAGAAATTAGTACTGGATCTAATATAGATATCTCAAAACAAGTTTCCATAAAAACAGATAAAAAAGGCAATATTTATCTTCTTTCAAGTGAAGGCATAGTGACCTTATTGAAGGATATATCATATAGTGAATTTACAATAACCAAACACGATGTACTTGGTAAATTTGTTGGTGACAAAATATCATTCACTGATTTTGAACTTGTCTCACAAGAAAAAAATGAAAATAAAATTTATTTAGCTACAACCAACTACTTGGCTGAATACAATGTCGATAATGACATCTCTGATAAATTGGAATTAAATAAATCATCAATTCCAAAATCAGTAACTTATGATAATGTAATGGCTGCAAGAAAAATGGAAAATGCGAAATTCTGGAAAGCAAAATCAGATATCACAAACTCCGTATATTTCTATAACCTAGAAGATACAAACGATTCCATTTTTAAATACAACACAAAAGATGAAAAAAACTTCATAATGACATTTGATTATGATATTGACGGATTTACATACTGCCTATTCAATGGAAAAATTTATAAAATTAAATCTTCAGTATTGCAAAATAATTTTGATGAAATTCAACTCAAACATGAACGCATAAGAATGCAGATAAAAAAGAATACTACAGGATACATGTTCCCAAATAAAAATAGTAGATCAACATCTCTTTATTCCGGTGCTGAGATAGATAAAATTTTTGAATGTGATAATGTTTTCGGAAATAAAGATTATAGACCTTTCCTTATTAAATATAAAAATGAATACTATTTTGTTAATGGAAACGATCTTGCAAAATTAATTACATACACTGAAAAACAAGCCAATCAAGGTACCGGAATTATACAGAGTAATCAAATTGGCAAAAAAGTTAAATTATATAGCGAAGCTAATACAAAATCTCCTGTAAAGGCTGTATTAAATGATGGCACAAAGTTCCGTATAATTGAAAAACAAGGCGATTTCTATAAAGTTTTAATAACAAAAAATAATAAAGAAAAATCAACTGTTTATGGATACGTTTTAAAACAAAATACTATGGAGAAAGGATTAACTCATACACAGATATTAATCATTTTATTGAGTTCAATTGCTATCATTGGACTCACTCTACTGATACTAACAGCTTTTGCTAATAAACGCCGTTTCTAATCTTTTGTTATTCTTGTATAAGTAAGTTCAAGATATTTATTTAAATGCTCTTTTAAAAGTGCAATTGCTTCGATTGGATTATTAATTCCAAATACTTTATCTATTTCTAAATTTCCATGAAGTCTCACTCTATTATCTAATCTTGTATCAGCAACTTTAGCACTCCACCCATCAACATTTCTAGTTGCTAATATCATTTTTTTTAATGCCCATGCATTGCAGATTTCACACATTGTGCCAGATCCTCCCCCTACTGCAATAACCGCATCTGAATTCGCCACAATAACATTTCTAAAAACATCCAATCCTGTTGCCACAACTATATCTGCATACTCATTTGTGATACTTCTATCAAACATTGGTGTTATGGCGATTGTATCTCCATCTACAGCATATTTTGATGATTTTGCACCTTTAAATGCTGCTCTCATTATTCCGTTCAAACCGCCTGATGCAACTCTATATCCGTTATCAACTAATGCCTTTCCTAAATTGAAAGCCATCTCATATTTGGGGGATCCCTCCTCTACACTTGCATCTCCTATTATTGATATCAATCTACGCATTTTAATTTTTCCCTCTCTAATCAATGACACAATATTAACACAATAATATTTTTTGGTAAATTGACTCTTTTAAACGCTTCAATTCACTCTTAATAAAAAATAAATTTTGATCACAACTTTTGATAATTCTGTTATCAAAAAAGAAGTGTAGAACATTAAATTTCAGCATAATTAAATTATGCTCAAACTACTATAATTTATGCAGTTTTTATTTGACATATTTTGTTTTAAAAAATACAATTATGTTTAGTTTTATTAAACTTTTAACTTATTAAAATAAAACTTAGGAATACTATGGATATAGGTAATAAAGTACGAAATTTAAGACAGCAATGTGGCTTAACACAAGAAGAACTAGCGGATAGATGTGAGCTTACTAAAGGCTATATTTCTCAACTTGAAAATAATCTTACATCTCCATCTATTCAAACATTGACTGATCTTCTTCAAATACTCGGATGCACTCTTTCTGACTTTTTTATTGAAGACAATGAGCAAGTAATCTTTTCTGAAGACAGTTACTTCAATACTGAATATGATGGATATTCGATAAAGTGGTTAGTGCCTAACAGCCTTAAAAATGAAATGGAACCTATCTACCTAACAATCCTACCAGGCCATCAATTGAATAGAGACATGGCACATGAAGGTGAAGAATTTGGATATATACTGGAGGGCTCTATTGTCCTTTGTCTTGGAAAAACCACTCATAATGTCTCAAAAGGAGAATCCTTTTATTTCCAAGCAAATAGACCACACTTAATTAAAAATATCAGCAATAACGTTGCAAAACTTATTTGGGTAAGTTCACCCCCTACATTTTAAAGGTACAAAATGAAACAGAATATAGATAAAGATAATGTAATTATAGAATTAAAAAATGTTAACAAGTCTTATGATGGAACACTCGTTGTGAAAAATGCTAGCTTTACAATAAAGCGTGGTGAATTTGTAACTTTTCTCGGACCTAGTGGATGCGGAAAAACAACTACACTCCGTATGATTGCCGGCTTTGAAATGCCAGATTCAGGAAGTATTATCTTTGATGGAGAAGATATAACAAATCTTCCACCTCATAAGAGAAAACTTAATACAGTCTTTCAAAAGTATGCTCTATTCCCTCATTTAAATGTATTTAACAATATCTCCTTTGGATTAAAATTAAAGTTAATTCCTAACGGAACTAAAATCGATAAAAAAGGAAAAGAAAAACAATTATATCGCAAATATACAAAATCTGAAATAAAAGAAAAAGTCGATGCTGTGCTCAAAATGGTCGACCTCGAAGATTATGGATACCGAAATGTATCCTCCCTTTCTGGTGGACAACAGCAAAGAGTTGCAATTGCAAGAGCCATTGTAAACGAACCGGAAGTTCTTCTTCTCGACGAACCACTGGGAGCACTTGATTTAAAAATGCGAAAAGATATGCAACTTGAATTAATTAAAATTCATGAACAACTCGGTATAACTTTCATTTATGTAACTCATGATCAAGAAGAAGCTCTAACAATGTCTGACAAAGTTGTTGTTATGCGATATGGTGAAATTCAACAAATTGCTTCTCCAGAAAAAATATATGATGAACCAGCAAATGCGTTCGTCGCAGACTTTATCGGCGAAAGTAATATCTTGTCCGGAACCATGATTGAAGACTGCAAAGTTGAATTCTGTGACACTATATTTGAATGTGTCGATAGCGGATTTAAAAAGAATGAACCTATTGATGTTATTATACGTCCTGAAGATTTAAAAATTAAAAGTCTTGAGAGCAAGAATAAACTTGCCGAAGCGACCGTCATATCCTCTGTCTTTAAAGGAGACCACTACCAAATCACTCTCCTCCTTAATGGCAATGAACTAATATCTCATGATACTGAAAACTATGAGATTGATGAAAAAGTTGGTATTTACATCAAACCATTCAATTTGCATATCATGCCTAAAACAAGAATTATTAATGAAATAGAAACAACTATGATTGATAAAGGACTTGTTAATATTTGTGGCGGGGAATTTGAATGTAACTCAGATTTTCCAGAAGGAACTGCAGTGCGTGCAATCATTGATTTTGATGATATAGAAATAACTGATGATGCTGATGATGGTATTATTGCTGCAACTGTTATTAACTCAATATATAAAGGCAGTTACTATCAATGTCTTTTGAAAACTGATGACAACTTTATATTCTTCTCAGACACTGATGATGACTGGTTAAAAGGTGATAGGATCGGTATTCGAATACCAAAGGATAAAATAATAATTGAGGAAATAAATGAAAAAACCGAAAGTAACTAAAAGGGCTCTTTCATACCCATATATTTTATTTATGCTCGTTTTTATTGTTACTCCTCTTTGTTTAATTCTTGTTTCCGCATTTTTAGATGAAAACAATAAATTAACATTAGAAAATTTTAAACTGTTCTTCACTTCATCATCGTCATTTATCATTCTCGGGAACTCTCTTCTCGTGGGATTGATAACTTCAATAATTTGTCTTGTAATTGGCTATCCTATTGCATACATTTTATCTAAACTCAAATCTGGGAAAATTTTGGTCATATTTTTTATTATGCCAATGTGGGTAAATTTTTTAATAAGAACCCTTGCAACAAAAACTATTTTTATGATGATGGGTGTAAAACTCGGTATAGGAACCGTACTATTCGGTATGGTATACAACTTTTTACCTTTCTTTATTCTACCGCTACACACATCACTAAGCAGTATAGATAAAAGTTATATTGAGGCTACAAAAGATTTGGGGGCTAATAACTTAAATGTGTTTCTGAAGACAATTCTCCCTCTATCTTTAAATGGAATATTCACCGGTCTCACAATGGTTTTTATTCCTACAATATCTTCTTTTGCCATTTCTCAAATTCTTTCAAATGGAAAAATCTTTCTATTCGGTGATTCGATACAAACATCATTTGACCAAGGACTATATGGTGTAGGTTCAATAATGAGTATATTGATGTTGATTTTCGTAATTATATCAAATGTAATTATCAAAACTGTTCGAAACAAAGGAGCCGGTCCGGAGGTTAAAAAAGCAATATGGTAAAAAAATCCGGAAAAGTATTTGAACAAATATATCTATACTTTGTATTAGCTGTTTTATATGCTCCTATATTGATAATAATTATTTATTCATTTTCAAACAGCTCAAACTTTAATTTTTCAAAAGGTTTTTCATTTAAAGCATATGCCTCAATTTTTACCAGTGAAAAATCTGAACAACTGTGGAAATCAATTGGAAACACATTTTTAATCGCTTTTGCTTCATCAATTGTTGCCACCATAATTGGAGTCTTTACTTCTGTTGGAATCTATGCTCTACCTAAAAAAATGAGACATATTGTTGAAAATGTAAATCAGTTTCCAATCATAAACAGTGAAATTGTTATGGCTGTTTCATTAATGGTTTTCTTTACAACTTTTGCATTTCCTGAAGGTTATCTAAGATTAATTCTTGCACATATAACATTTTGTACTCCATATGTAATATTAGCTATTTTACCTAAACTTGACACACTTGATCCGAATGTATACGAAGCTGCTCTCGATTTAGGTGCTACTCCTAGCAAAGCTCTATTTAAAGTTATTCTTCCAATTGTATTGCCTAATATAATATCCGGATTTTTATTATCTTTTGCTCTATCTATGGACGACTTTATCATTACACAAATTAACAAAGGTGCCACTACTGGAATCAATACTCTTTCTACATATATTTACTCAGATGCTAAAGTCCAGGGATTGGAACCTTTTTGGTATGCTATATTCTCAATCATTTTCATCCTAATGATTGCTATCGTATTTACATACAATATTATTAAAATAAAAAAACAAAAACAAAAACAGGTGACAATATGAAAAAAATCATTTTAATTGTTTTATTAATATTGTCACTGTTTACTCTCGGCTGTGCAAAAAAAACTACTCCTACAAAACAACCTGAGAATACTTTGTATGTATACAATTGGGAAGACTATATTTCACCACAAGTGATAGAAAACTTTGAAAAATATTATGAGCAAAAGTATGGCAAAAAAGTAAAAGTAGTCTACACAACTTTTGATACTAATGAAACAATGCTCACAAAAGTTACAAGAAACGATGCCAATGTGGACCTCATATGCCCATCCGAATATGCCATCGAAAAACTTGCAAAGAAAAATCTTATTGAAAATATTTCAGAACTTGCTAAAAAATATACAATTACTAATTTTTCAAATATAGAACAATCTGTAGTAAATAAAATTGCTAACAACTTTGACAGAATAAATAATGCTCCGCTAACAGACTATATGATCCCATACATGTGGGGTACACTTGGACTTCTATATAATAAAGAAAAAATTAGTGAAAGTGAGTTAGAAAAAGAAAGCTGGGGTATTTTATGGAACAGCGGGAAAAATAAGAATTTATATAATAAAATTCTTTTAAAAGATAGTATAAGAGATACTTATGCTGCAGCCCTCTTCTATATGAAAGAAAAGAATTTGCTCCCAGAGAAATATAAAAACTTATCTGCACAACAACTCATAAATACAACAGAAAGACCTTTATTGAAAGCTGTAGAAAAAGTACTTATACAGCAACGATCAATTATAAGTGGATATGAAGTTGATTTTGGTAAGGATGACTTAATAAATGGACTTGCCTATGCTGATTTAGCATGGAGCGGAGACGCAATGTGGGCTATTTCAGAAAATGAAAAACTTGGATACTATCTTCCAAAATATAGCAACATTTGGTTTGATGGCTGGGTTATTCCAAAAACTGCACAACATAAAAAAGAAGCTATGGAATTCTTAAACTTTCTATGCATGCCTGAAAATGCAATATTAAATTCAATGCATATCGGATATACCTCTGCAATTGCTAAAGAAAAAATGCAAAGCAATGAAACTGTTAATGATTTGCTCAAAAAACAAGATTATGACATAGAGGAGTATTTTAGTGATCCCAATAGATACCCATCAGTTACTAACAACCTCGGTGTTATGAAAGATTTTGGCAAAAACAACACTGCCGTTGTTCAAATGTGGGAACGGGTCAAAGCAGGAAAAGATACTTCTGTTTCTCTTTTATATATCACTGCCGGTATATCTGGAATATTTATTTTAATTATTGCAATGATTTTTATCGTTCAAAAAATTAAAACAAAAAAAGAATAAATTAAAACATTTATATTTATCTTACAAAAAATCTTTCAAATATTTATGTAATACTGGATGATATAATGCCTCATTTAATGAAAGTAATGGTTTTAAGACAAAGTCTCTTCTATGCATCTCTTTGTGTGGCACTACAAGATTTATATCATTTATTATTTTATCCCCAAATAAAACAATATCGATATCAAGAACACGATCTTCCCATTTCTTGTTACGTTCTCTACCCGCTTCTGCTTCTATGTTGTTAACTACTTTAAGCAATTCCTGTGGTGAATAAATTGTTTCAAATTCAACAGCCGAATTTATAAACTTATTCTTTGCCACTCCGCCATATGGTTCTGTTTCTATTCTATTACTTTCTCTCACATTTCTAATATGACTGTCATCCATTATTTTTTTTATTGCAAAATCAAGATATGCATCTCTATTTCCAACACTGCTCCCGAGAGATATATAAACTTTTTCATATGTTCTAACAACCTCAACAGCGACATAGTTCGGTTTTATTTTCATTGGTGGTTTTAATTTTTTTAATAATACTTTAACTGAAATAACACTGCTATAATTAGATGCAATTATGCATGCAAGTCTATCCGCTAAAGTTTCTATCAGATTATATGATGTATTTCTGACATTCTCTTTAATTATTTTACAGACTTCGCTGTAACTGACTGTTTGGACAATATCATCATTTTTTACGGCATCTCCAATATCCGTTATAATTTCCATTGATATTGAAAATGGTTGTTCTATTACTTTTTCTTCCTCATTAACTCCATGACATGCGTTTATTATCAAATCATCTATTATAATTTTCGCTGTTTTTTGTATCATTTTATTTATTCTCTTTTAAAACCCTCATATTTTCAGAAACATTGTGAACTCTCACAAATAGTACTCCCTGCTTTTTAGCTAAAATTGTAGAATCAATTGTTGGCTTTAGCCTTGTATGTATATCTCCTCCAAACATTGATTTCATAGATGTCCCTAGCAATATTGGATATCTAAAATAATCAACCAACTTCTGATAATTATTCAGTAATTCCCAATCCTCAATGTTATTTTTATTAAACCCAATTCCACCATCAAGCAAAATTTTATTCGGATCAACCTTATTTTCTATTAAAATTTTTATCGCATTTTCAAGTCCTGTAATTTTATCTTCAAACAAATTATCTATAGAGGACTCTCTCCTATTATGCATTACACATACTGATGCGTTATATTTTCCTATAACCTCCGCAAGCCTTTTATCTTGCAACATGCTTACATCATTTATCATATCGGCTCCTTCTGCAAGAACTGCTTCCGCAACTTCTGGATAATATGTATCCACTGATATTGGACACTTCAATTTTTTTAATTCACAAATTTTAGGAAGTACTCTCTCTATTTCCTCTTTCCATGAAACTTGCTTATGCCCTGGTCTCGTAGATTGTCCACCTACATCAAGAATTTCAGCACCATCATCAATCATCTTTTTTGCAACATCAACAATCTTGTCACTAACTCTACTGTCCTCAAAAAAGCTATCTGGCGTCACATTAAGTATGCCCATAATATGGGTTCCGTTTTTAAATATTGTATTGCCGACTTTAAAATTATACTCCCTCATCACTTCTCCATTATCAGCTGCATAGCTTCTTTTTTATCTATATCTCCAATCTGTTTTATTGTTACAGTTTTCGTGCCAATTTTATTAACACCTCTTGATGTCATACATGTATGCTCTGCTTCAACAAAAACAAATACTCCCTTAGCATTTAGTTCTTTATATATCGACTCCGCTATTTCATTTGTCATCCTTTCCTGAATTTGCAAACGTCTTGCAAAGACTTCTACACATCTTGCAAGCTTTGATAAACCAACGACTTCATCATTTGGTATATAAGCAATTGAAACCCTACCAAAAAATGGCATTAAATGATGTTCACATAATGAAGAAAATGGAATATTTTTTTCTACAATAATGTCACTATTCGCCACTTTAAACCTTGTTGCTAAATGTTTCTCTACACTATCATCATATCCTGAAGCAAGTTCTTCATACATCCTCGCTACCCTTTCTGGAGTATCTTTCAACCCTTGCCTATTTGTATCTTCTCCAATAGCTTCAAGCAGTTGATATACTGCCTTCATTATTTTCTTTCTATCAACCATTACTTAACTCCTCAAAGAGTGTGAGAGAACCACATAAAATTACATTATCAGTCTTCCTCAATGCTTGCTCTACTCCCAATTTTATACCTTCTGCACATTCAACATCATTATTGTAGCTTTTGCAGATTTCTAACAATTTTTCTTTTTTCAGTGCCCTTGACGAACTACTTTGAACACATATAAAAAATTCAGCTATTTCTGAAAGTTCCTTTACTATTCCCTCATATGCTTTATCTGCCAAAACTCCTAACACAATTCCCACTCTTCTATCTTTAAAATTTCTCTGTATTGATGTCTTCAACGATTGTGCCCCTTCAATATTATGAGAACCATCTAATATCACCACCTGGTTATTTTGCATTTTTATACCATATGGATTCCCTTCACAAACGACCTGAAACCTCGCTCCCCACTTTGTATTATATAAGCCATCACATATTGACTTATATGTGATCTTGTATCCATGGCTCTGTAATTCTTCTGATATCAAAATTGCCAATGAGGCATTATTAATTTGATATGTACCTGCAAGCTGTATTTTATATTCTTTTCCAGCATATTCAAATTTTTGTTCTTTCAGAGCTGAATACGATATCAACTTCGGTTGTTTCGTATAGACTATTTCACTTGCAATTTCCTTGTGTTCACCATGATTGAAAACTTGCACTTTAGTAAGTTGTGCTTCAACAATTTTATTCAAATATGTTGTGTGTATTTTTCCTCTTGTAATAGCTGCTTTTTCACTTGCAATTTCCTGTATTGTATTCCCTAATATTTGTTGATGATCAAGAGATATATTAGTTATAGCTGCAATCAACTTTTGAGATACTGCATTAGTTGCATCCCATCTGCCGCCTAATCCAGTCTCTAATACCGCAAAATCTACATCCATATTTTTGAATATTGTTAAAGCTACTGCTGTTTCAATTTCAAATGCAGTTGCCTTTATATTATATTCATTTGCAACATTCACAACTTCAGTAAAGGCTTTTGCTATTTCTGCTTCTGGAGCATGTTGCATATTTATTTGAAATCTATCTTTATATGAAAATACTGATGGGGAAAAATATGAGCCTACCTTATATCCACTGCTCATAAGAATATTTGATACAAATGCACATGTCGAACCTTTCCCATTGGTTCCAGCAACGTGTATTATGGGATAACTACAATCCGGATGTGCTAGCACTTCAAGAAGGTGTTCCATCCTCTCAAGTCCATAATCAGAACCGAATTTCTCTAATTTTGATATATATTCCACCGCATCGTGATATGTCATTGTCGCCTTAGAAAACCTCTTCCTCTTTAATTTTCTTTTCTTTAAATAAAATTACAAATCCACCTAATATGAGACCACCCACTATATTTCCTAAAGTTACAATACTCATATTAATTGCCATCTGACCTACGCTGTAGCCCGGAATTTTATATTTTATAAGTGCATAATAAAACATATTTGCAACACTATGTTCATAACCTAAAAGAATAAAAATCATAATAGGAAACCATATTAATACAACTTTCCCTACTGTGGACTTTGAAAAATATGATAGCACTACTGCTCCTGACACTAATATGTTACACATAATCGCTTTTAAAAATATTGCACCATAATCAGTTGAAAGTTTTTTTGCTGCAATCTTCTCTAGATATGCTAAATTTTCGCCATCAATTACATGACTTCCCCATGTTACAAGTGCTATTAATATTGCTCCTACAAAATTAAAAATAAATACAAGTCCAATATTTATGAACAACCTACCAATATACTTCTTTTTAAAAATGCAGACATACGGATTTAGACATGAACTTGTAAATAAATCAGCTCCAAAAAATACAACTGCAATCAATCCTATCGGGAAAACACAACCGCCTAAAAAATACATAATACTTTTATTTATCTTTAAATACGATGCTCCTATAACAATATTAGCTAACCCTCCAATTGCAATAAATGCTCCTGCAAAAATTGATAGTAAAATTGTTTTATATATTTTTCTTGTCAGTTTATGTTCAGACACTTCCAACATCTGTTCAAATACTTCTGGGTTCTTTTTCAAATTGTGCCTCCAAAAATTTTCTATTTAAAACATCAAATAAACCAGTATCCAACAGTCTAATCTTTGGTATTACTGGTAATGATATAAATGACAATGTAAGTAGCGGATCTATATTTTTATTTATTTGTAACTTGTCCGTTTCTTGCATAACATTATCCATCTTCTTAATGATTTCATCTGCTGATTCGACACTCATCTCCCCACAAAATTGCATTGGTAACTCAGCTGTAACTTGACCATTCCGTACCACGGTATATCCCCCGTGGTTATTTATCAGTGCATTTACTGCAATATTCATATCTCTTACATTATCTCCAACGACAATAATATTATGTGAATCATGTCCTACTGTTGTTGATATAGCACCATTACAAATATGGTAGTTGGATATATATGAAAATGAGATGTTTCCATTTTTACCATATCTCTCAATTACAGCAAGATAATTATATTCTTCAACTTTATCAATTTCTGAAATTTCGGTCACTATTTGTTTATCTACCAAAACAATGCATTTCTTTTTACCTTTCCAATTTTCTTCTTTTAAGTGCACCTTGTTAACTTTAACAGTATTCGCAAATTCGCTATATTGCGATTTTTTATTTTTCAAATTCTCTATAAGTTCTCCATTCTCTACTACTACCATTCCATCTTTAATCACAATATCTGCTTTTTTATATAAATCATCAAACAAAACCAAGTTGGCTATATAACCTTCTTTTACCTGACCTTTATTTTTGATTTTATAATGATCATATGCATTAGCAGATGCCATTGATATCGCTATTTTTTCCTCAACTCCAAGATCAATTGATTTTGAAACATTATAATTTATATGTCCAAATTCCTTTAGATCTTTAAGATGTTTGTCATCTGTACAGAAACAACATTGTTTTAATATATCTTTGTCCTTAATCCCTGTAATTATATCTTCAAGATTCTTTGTAGCACTTCCTTCTCTTATAAATGGAGTAGCCCCTAACTGCACGAGCTGTTCAACGGTATTTGCAGAAATGCTTTCATGGTCATTATTAATACCAGCTTTAATATATTCTTCAAGTTTGTTTTCTGATAATCCTGCCGTGTGTCCATCAATTTTTTTTGAAGAAAATTTTTTAATTTTCTCTATTAAATCTTTATCACCATTTATCAAATCATAGTTGCTCATTACTTCACCAAGTGAGACAACTCTATCCTCAGTTACATATTTTGAAAGATCTTTTGCTGTAAGTTTTCCTGCTCCGTTTGTATCAAATTCTGTTGCTGGAACACATGAAGGTATTGCCACATAAACATCTATTAGTGCCTCTTCAGCCAATTTGAGAAACATATCTATGCCATCTGTTCCCATTACATTTGCAATTTCGTGCGGATCTGCAATTACAGCTAATGTTCCATTTTTAATTGCAACTTTTGAAAACTCTAACGGTGTTGCAAATGTAGACTCAATATGTATGTGTGCATCAACAAATCCTGGTACTAATTTTTTCCCATCAGCATCTATGATTAAATCTGCACTTTTATTCTTTATAGAAATCTCCCTTATATATCCATTCTCAATATATACATTGGAAATATTCGGAAATTCATTTATTCCGTCAATAATTTTTGCATTTCGTATCTGGATACTTTTCATGTATACAATTTTATCACATGATAGCTAGTTTTATTGAATCTGCTCTACTTATTTTTTATTCAATTGCAATGATGTAATGGTAGTGTTGTTGCCCACCATTGGATACTGTGATATCTGCATCAGGTATCACTTTTGATATTTCTTCCGACAATTCCTGCCCTTCAGCCATTGACATTTCTTTCCCATAATAGATAGCAATTAAGCAATCATCATCAAACACCTGATTGACACTGTCAATAACAACAGCATTAAGATCTTCACCCTTTGCTAATAGAGTTTTTCCTTGTATTGCAATATAGTCTCCTGTTTTGACAGACATTCTATTCATTTTTGTGTTACGTACAGCTCTCGTAATTTCTATTGTTTTTACACCGGCGAAATTATCATTCATATTCTTTATATTTGCATCTACACTTTCTTCTTGATTAAATCCTAACATCGCAGATATTCCTTCTGCTGGTGAAGTTGTAGGAATAACTGTAACATTTGTTTCAACTAAACCTTTTGCCTGATTTGCAGCAAATATTACATTACTATTGTTCGGCAGAATAAAAACATTTCTTGCGTGAACTTTCTTAATACCATCAAGCATTGAGCTTACGCTTGGATTTATTGTCTGTCCTCCGTGTATAGTATGCTGCACTCCTAATTCTTTAAATATCTGTTCAAATCCATCGCCTGGGCAAACCGCAATTATTCCATACTCGGCAAGTTCTTTTGGTATTTCCTCTTTTTCAGCAACTAATTTTCTGTGCTGTTCCATCATATTTTCTATTTTAAGTCCGTCTAATTCCCCAAGTTGCAACGCTGCTTTTAATGCCATATCTGGATTATTTGTGTGAACGTGTGTTTTAATAAGATCTGGATTATCAATGACTAATACACAATCTCCAATTGACATTAAATACTCTCTATACTTACTTACCTCTGCACTGGTCACTGTATTATTTAGATGAATTATGAAATATTCTGTACAATATTGAAATGTAATATTTTCATAATCATTTTCAAGAATATCACTTTCATTTACAAGATTACCTACAGCTTTATTCTCTTTAGTATTTTCAATATATATGTGATGTTCATTGCCAATCAGAGTATTAAGCATACCCTCAAAAATGGTTATCAAGCCACAGCCACCAGCATCAACTACACCGGCTTTAGCAAGAATCGGCAACATCTCCGGAGTTTTTGCAAGAATGTCCTTCCCTGATTCTATAACCTTTTCAAAGAATTCCCTAAATTCAATATTCTTTATTTTTGCAATCTTTACTGAAGCCTCTCCCATTGTACGAATTACTGTAAGGATTGTTCCTTCTTTAGGTTTTGTTGTTACTGCATAAGCTGTTTCTGCCGCTTTTTGTAAAGCTTTTGAAAATGTTTTTGGTGTGACAATACTTTCAGTTTCCAATTCAATTGAAAGACCTTTTGCAATCTGAGAAAAAATTACGCCACTATTACCTCTAGCCCCACGCAAGGCACCATTTGCAAATGCTACAACAACATCAGAAAGTCTATCTGTTGTCTTATTCGCTTCCTTCACTGCATATGCAATAGTCAACGACATATTAGTACCCGTATCTCCATCAGGTACTGGGAAAACATTCAACGAGTCTACATAATCTCTGTTTAGTTCAAGAGCCTTCGCCCCACCGGCTAAAAGTTCTTTGAATTTTTTTCCATCAATATTCATGCACTTACAGTTATGCTGTTTTTTTTGTTTCAAATTTAATATAAAACTTCCTGCACAACTTCCGTTAAATATTTTAACATAAATTGATATAACATTAAACAATATTTTTTATACAAATAATAGCCAAACTTATCGGGTTAGAATATCTATTGTCGATAAGGTAAAGTAAAATCATATCATATTCACAGTTTATATTTCTCTGATTATTTTTAACAAACTAATTTTGTTTATACATGTCTCAACATACAAATCAACAAGCTTTATGTTATATCACACTATATTACCTAACAGTGATGCAGAAAAAATAAACAACTTTGTGCAAAAATTGTTTATTTCTTTTGATGCCTCTAAATTAATTAAATAAAACGCTTATCTTTAAAAACTTTTAGATTCTTAATACATAAATTCTTGACTCAGGATTCTTGCCATATAGTATAGGTTTGTATCAAATTCTTTTTTTGCTTTTAATGCTTCTTCTATACTCATATCGAATATGTTCCCAACTCTAGTGCCAACTGCTCTACCGCTTTGTCCTGTTGCGATTACATCAACCGCTCTTACAGCATATCTTGTAGCTAACACTCTATCAAATGCAGATGGCATACCACCACGCTGTAAATAACTTAATGCAACATGGTTTACCGTTCTACCTGTGGATGCTGCAACTTTTTGCATAATTTCATCCTTAATATCTTTTCTTCCCTCTGCAAGAACTATAACTGTTGATGTCTTTCCATTGTCAAAGCCTCTTCTTACACAGTCTGCTAACTTATCAATATCTACAGGTGCTTCTGGAACGACGACAGCTTCTGCACCTCCACCGACTGCCGAATAAAGAGCTATATCTCCACATGCTCTTCCCATAACTTCCAAAACCATTATTCTATCATGTGAGGTAATTGTGTCTCTAAGCTTTAGCATAGCATCCAAAACTGTATTACATGCGGTATCAAAACCGATAGTATAATCTGTATATCCCATATCATTATCTATAGTTGCCGGTATAGTTACAACATTTAACTCTGTATTTTTGTGTAAGTCTAATGCTCCTCTAAAAGAGCCGTCACCGCCAATTACAATCAAATTATTAATACCCTTCTCTAGTAAATTGTCTGCTGATTTAGTGTAAATTTCTTTTTCTTTAAAATTCTGAAGACGTGCCGTTCTCAAGATTGTTCCACCAAGATGTACGCATCCGCTTACGCTTGAATATTCAAATTTATGTATATCATTGTTATATAAACCTAAATATCCGTGCTTTACCCCGTATACTTCAAATCCATTTCTTAACGCATATCTTACGGTAGCTCTAACACAAGTATTCATTCCTGATGAATCGCCGCCACTAGTTAAAATAGCAACTTTTTTACTGTTATTCTGAGCACTTTTACTCATTTACACACCTCGCTTAAAAACTTAAAATATTGTACCCTATTGTCCTTGTTATTGCAATTTAAAAAACCACTCAACTATGTACATTTTTTATACCTTTATCCTTAGGGCAACATATTAAAAATTGACTTTGTGTCTCTAATTTGTTATTTAAATTTATATTAAATTTATACATTTTTTGAGGTTATAAGCTATGAAAAAATTCAATGTTGCAGTTGTAGGTGCAACCGGTATGGTAGGAAATAAATTCCTTGAAGTATTAACAGAAAGAAAGTTGCCGGTTGAAAATTATTATCTCTTCGCTTCTAAAAAAAGTGCTGGGAAAGAAATTGACTTTATGGAGAAAAAACATACTGTTATTGAATTAAATGACGCCAATATTGAAAAATTAAAAGGCAAACTTGATTTTGCGTTATTCTCCGCCGGCGGTTCAGTATCTGCTGAATTTGCTCCAAAATTTGTTAAAATTGGTGCGGTAGTTGTAGATAACAGCAGTCAGTGGCGTATGGACGACAATGTTCCTTTGGTAGTTCCCGAAGTTAACCCTGAAGATATCAAAAAACATAATGGGATTATCGCAAATCCTAACTGCTCTACAATCCAGGCAATGGTCGCATTAAAACCACTATATGATGCTTATGGAATCAAAAGAGTTATATACTCTACATACCAAGCAGTATCTGGTGCTGGAATAAAGGGATATAGCGACTTGAAAGAAAATAAAACTGAAAAATTCCCTTATCCTATACTCAACAATATGTTACCTCATATCGATGTCTTTACTGAAAATGGTTATACAAAAGAAGAATTAAAAATGGTAAACGAAACACGCAAAATACTACATGACAAAAAATTAAAGGTTACCGCAACTACTGTTCGTGTTCCAGTATTCTACGGACATTCAGAATCAATTAATGTCGAATTAAAAAAACGCACAACTAGAGAAGATGTAATGAAATTATATGCAAGTGCTCCGGGCATTGTACTTCAAGATGATGTAAAAAATAACATCTATCCAATGCCTATCAATGCCGAAAATAAAGATGAAGTTTTTATTGGAAGAATTAGAATGGATGATAGTGTAAAGTCCGGTGTTAATATCTGGGTAGTTGCTGACAATATTCGTAAAGGTGCTGCAACAAATGCTGTTCAAATCCTCGAGTTACTCATGCAATATAATACGGAGCAATAATGTTTGAAGGTACCGGCACCGCATTAGTAACTCCGTTTACCAAAGATGGAATTGATTTTTCTGCACTTGAAAATTTAATTGAATTTCAAATTAAAAATGGTGTTAACTATTTAGTCATTCTTGGCACTACCGGTGAGCCAGCAACAATGACTCTTAAAGAAAAAATTCTTGTTATAGACTTTACAATCAAAAAGGTTGCCGGAAGATGCAAGGTAATTGTTGGTGCAGGTTCAAACTCCACTATGCATGCAATAGAATTATGTAAACTTGCTGAAGAACATAAGGCTGACGGGGTACTTGTAGTTACCCCTTATTACAACAAAGCAAATCAAGAAGGTATATATCAGCACTATGCTGCTATAGCAAAATCAATCACTACACCTATCATCTGTTACAATGTCCCATGCAGAACTGCTGTAAATATGTTGCCGGAAACATTTAAAAGACTTATATCAGAATTTAAAAATATTGTTGCAATAAAAGAAGCTAGTGGAAATATGCAGCAAATAATTGAATATGTTGTTGCAACAACCAATTCCCACGCTATAGTGCTTTCAGGAGATGATTTCTTAACAGTTCCAGCAATCTCAATTGGAGCTAAAGGAATTATTTCTGTAACCTCAAATATCATTCCAAATTTAATTTCAATTATGACTAATGCTGCTCTTTCGGGAGATTTTAAAACAGCTGGTGAAATCCAATTGCAAATACAACCTTTAGTCTCAGCAATGTTCTGTGATGTCAATCCAATACCTGTTAAAAAAGCTACTCAACTTATGAAATTAACCAACGGTAATGTAAGACTTCCATTGACCGAACTTTCAGCAGAAAAAACATCAATGTTGAATAAAATTATGAAGGAGTTTAAATTATGTTAAATATAGGATTAATAGGCTCAAACGGAAGAATGGGTCAATCTGTATGGAAAACTTTCAACAATTCTGACGAATGCAGAATTTTGTTTGGAACTGATAAAAATCCTGATATGGATGCTCCTTTCCCTACATATACAAGTTTAAGCGAATGTGATATGGTTGCAGACTGTCTTATAGACTTTTCAATAGCATCTGCTATTGAAGAAATTCTTGAATACGCAATAAAAACAAAAACTAATCTTGTTATTGCATCAACAGGTCATACTCAAGAACAAGAAAAACTAATACGACAAGCATCTAAAAAAATTGCAATATTTAAAGCAAGCAACATGTCTCTTGGAATTAATTTACTCACCTCGCTTGCAAAAAATGCAACTAAATTTATCGGCAATGAATTTAATATAGAAATCGTTGAAACTCACCATAATAAAAAATTGGATGCACCAAGCGGTACGGCACTATCAATTGCCACTGCAATAAACAGTTGTATGAACAATTCACTTGAAACTGCATATGGAAGGCATTCAACAAATGAACGACGCAAAAAAAATGAACTTGGAATTCATGCAGTTCGTGGAGGAAGTGTTATTGGCAAACATGATGTACATTTCTTCGGTCAGAGTGAAAGTATTTGCATCTCTCATGAAGCTGAATCAAAAGAAGTTTTTGCAAGAGGTGCTGTCCGTGCTGCCCGTTTCTTATCATCAAAAACGAATGGAATGTATGATATGAATTCTATTATTGCTGAATGTTATGCGACAACAACCGTTGAATGTGAAGATAAGATTTCTGTTTTTAATGTTTCAGGTTCTTTCTGTGATTTTATTCTTATTCTTGAAAAAATAAAAGATGCAGACATTAATATTGATATGATAAGTAAAACTGATGATAATCATGTATCTTTCTCTTGTTCAGAATCTGATGGAACAAAGCTACAAAAAATATTGTCAGAAGGAACATACACAATAATTCCAGATCTATCAAAAATAACTATTGAATGTGCTGGTATGGAATATAAATCTGGTGTAGCTTTGGAAATATTCAAAATTATAAATGAATTATCTCCAATATACGCAATAACTACATCTGAAACTAAAATAGCTTGTGCTGTTAATAGAAAAGTAAAAGATAAAATTAAAAATAAACTAATTAAACTTTAACAGGTCTTGTTTGTTGTAATTCTTGCATATTCCTTTGAACAGTTTCGAGTCCGTTCGAAAGTTGTGTATTTACATCTTTAAGAATATTGAATGAAACAAGTCTCGCTTCATACTCCAATTTCGTATAATAATCTTCAGCATCTTTTGTAATCTTATTCGCTCTTTCTTGTGCTTTCTGAACTATATCCGTTTGTGAAATCATTTGTTGTGCTTTGCTCTCAGCTTCATTCATTAGCTGATTGGCATATGTTTCTGCAGACTGTCTTATATAATCTCTTTCATGAACTATTGAATTTGCTTCTCTAATAACTACTGGAAAATTTGCTTTGAATTTTTCAACCAAAGCCAACATTTTTTGCTTATTCACAACTATATCCTGTGAACTTAGAGGTGCTTTTTTTGCAGTAAGCACAGCCTGATTAAGCTCTTCAATCAATGCTTCAAATATTTCCATTGCTATCTCCGTAACTATCTTTAAGCAAAGTCAGTTTAGCATTTATCGGTAAATTAGTAAACAAACCTTGTTCTATTTCATTTTTGACACTAGTTGATGAAACATCTTGATATTTATCCAACTGAATATACTCTGTTACAATTCCATACTGAGCATTAAATGCAGATATCTTTTCTTCATACTCAAAATCACCATCATTTCTAATACCACGTATAAATCTTGTTATACCGTACTCTTGAGCGACTTCATATGCATACTGTTCTGAAAAAATAACTTCAACTCTTTTATAATCTTTAAATGTATGTTTTAGCATGTCTAATCGGATATCTTTGTTGAATGTATATTTCTTATCAATATTAATGAGCATTGCCACCAGTACTTCGTTATATTTTTCAAGTGCCTTCTCAACAATTGCAACATGTCCTACAGTAACAGGGTCAAAACTGCCAGCAAACATCACAATATCTCTTTTATATATAAAATCTACCTTAACGGCACCCATTTGTCTTTTATCAATTTTATAACCCTTATTTAAAAAAGCATAATCTACATCTGTAGAATGTTCATGAACAATGACGCCTCCATAATTTAACAGGTCCTTTTTACATATATATTTAACAGCTTCAATACCAAGTTCTGATTTGTATGGTGGGTCAACAAAAAAGACATCTGCTCTTTCAGATCTACGATTTAAAAATGATATTGCATCATTTTTATGTAATTTTATGTTACCTTCTATTTTATTTAAATTATTTTTAATTATTTCTATGGAATTTGCAGAATTATCTATCAAATCTACTTCTTGTGCACCTCTTGATATACTCTCTATCCCCAAAGCACCTGTTCCTGCAAATAAATCAATCACTACACTTCCCGGAATTTTAAATTGAATAATATTGAAAATTGTCTCTTTTATACGATCTGTAGTAGGTCTTATATCATTACCCTTAAAATCAAGTAATCGTCTTCCTTTATACTTGCCGGCTATGATTCTCATATTTTATCCCCTGCCCTATATATTTGCTTATCAGTGATTATATAGTCCATAGTTACATCAAAACTGTCATATGAAACTTTGTTAAGTTTCTGTTCTTCAAATGCGAGAGCTATCTTAAGACAGTTTGGATTTTCAGCAAAAAATCTGTCATAGTATCCTTTCCCATGTCCTAATCGATTTAGCTCTATATCATATGCGAGTAACGGCACAAAAACTATCCCATCTTTAACTATTGTTATTTTTGAATCATCAAACTTCGGTTCATATATACCGTATTTGTTTTGACTCAGTTCCTCACCGAAATACCTCAATGCATACATTTTATTTTCATAAATACATGGAACTGCAAGCCTAATATTCTTATCAATCGCATAGCGTATTATTTCCTTTGTTGATACTTCATCTACCGTTGACAGGTAACAGAAAATTAATTTATTAGAATCAATAAATCCATAGTTTAAAATTTTCAAATATATTTCATGCGACTTTATAAATTTTTGTTCTGAAGTAAGACTAGCGATTTGTTGTTTAACTTTTATTCTTTGCTGTTTCTTTATCAAATCATTTGCATTCATTCAATACCTTTAAGGCGAAATCCACATCTTTCGTTTTAAATAAAATTTGTCCTTTCCCCGTTTTTAAAGTATGTGAATATATGTAGTCTATTTGTATTCCTTTTGATGAAAGCATATCTAAAAATTTTTTTAATGAGCCTGGTCTATCTTCAACTTCAAGTGCAATAAGCTGTGTGTTTTTTGCTGTATAACCATTCTGATTTAATATTGCAATCGCCTCACTATTTTTGTCCGTTATTATCTTTACAATTCCAAAATCACTGTTTTCTGAAATATTGAGAGACTCTATATTTATCTTGTTTTCCGACAATAAAGAAATCAACTTATCCAGTGTCCCTACCTTATTATCAAGAAATACTGCTATCTGCTCTACTAACATAGCTGCTCCTAAATTGTTCTGTTGTCTATAATTCTCTGGGTTTTAGAGTCTGACAACTGTATTGACCCTGGTGCCTTTAAAACTATTTTCGCACCAACCCCTAAATTCCCTATCATCTGATTTTCTATATTTTTCCTTATTTTATCTAAATCTGATATCGTATCTGAAAAATATTCTTTCTTGAGTTCAACTTGTATTTCCATTGTATCCAAATTTGATACTCTATCCAATACTATTAAATATTTACCTGCCTCAATTTCATTTATATTAAACAACACACTTTCTATCTGAGATGGAAATACATTGACTCCACGAATAATAAGCATATCATCAGACCTACCTGTAATCCTTCTCATATGAGTACATTGATGTCCCGATTTACATTTCTTATGCTCAAGAATTGTTATGTCTCGTGTTCTATATCGTATCAACGGCATCCCTTCTTTTTGTAAAGTTGTAAATACTAACTCTCCTTCTTCTCCATCTGGCAACGACTCCAATGTCTTTGTATCAACAACTTCAGGATAAAAAATATCATCCCACACATGTAACATGTCGCAACATTTACAGGATATTGCAACTCCCGGTCCACTAATTTCAGATAAGCCATAGATATCAAAGGCTTGTATGCCAAACTTTTGTTCAATATCCTTTTTCATACTTAATGACCATGGCTCAGCTCCAAAAATTCCAAGACGCAAATTGAAGTCTTTCATATCCATTCCTGCTTTTTTAATAGATTCATGAAGAACTAACGCATATGAAGGGGTACACACAAGCACCGTAGCTTTAAAATCTTTCAACAATTGTATCTGTCTTATAGTATTACCAGCAGCTGCAGGAACAACTGTACACCCAAGCTTTTCAGCTCCGTAATGCAATCCAAGTCCGCCTGTAAACAGTCCATATCCAAATGCTATGTGTAAAATATCATCCTTGGTTACACCGGCTTTTTCAAGGCATCTCTTAACCGTTTCAGCCCACATATCCAAATCATTTTTTGTATACCCAGCAACTGTGAGTTTTCCTGTTGTTCCACTAGATGCATGTAATCGAACAATTTCTTGCATAGGTACTGCAAAAGTTCCAAATGGATAATTGTCACGCAAATCCTGCTTCGTTGTGAACGGTAGTTTTGTAATATCATCTATTGACTTAATATCACTTGGCTTAACTTTAGCATCCTGCATTTTTTTCTTATAATATGGAACATTCTCATATACTCTTTTAACAAGTGCTATGAGATTTTTACTTTGTTCCTCTTTAATTTCTTCTCTCGTTTTTTCACTCATGGTTATATCCAATCTCTAATGCTTTAATATTTAATTCAAGAAATCTCTCTTTAACTGTAGCCTGTAACGCTTCCTTCGCAATATTAATATCTATTCCAAGTCTTTTAATTAGAGCCCCAATCATTATGACATTAACTGTTTTAATATTTCCTAACTCTTCAGCTTTTGTAACAGCATCCAAAAACACTGCATTTTTTATTCTCTTTTTTATATTTTCAATTATATCTTGTGGATACTCTCTTGCTCCTGTTATTACAGGCATAGGTGCAATCTTCTGAGTATTAACAACTGCACACCCATCATCTTTTAAATAGTCTAAATACCTTAATGCTTCAAGCTGTTCAAATGCTAAAAGTATATCAGCTTCTTTAAAACCTATTATCGGAGTGTTTACTTTGTCAGCAATTTTTACATGTGTAACTACACTGCCTCCTCTCTGAGCCATTCCATGAACTTCACTAAGCTTACAGTCTTTGTTCATTATTGCTGCAATTTGTCCAAGTATTCTTGATGCCAATAATGTGCCTTGTCCACCAACTCCAACTATCAAAATATTTATATCCATATGTTATTCACACCTCTTTATGCATCCAAATTTACATACCTTATAACACAGTGTACATCCCGTGCACATTGATCTATCTATCACTGCTTTACCATCTACTTTCTGAATTGCTGGGCATCCTAATTTTAAACATACTCCACACTTCTTACATTCATGCACTTCGAACGGCGTGTCATATTTTTTAAGAATTAATGCACAAGGTCTCTGCATTATAACTACAGACACTCCTTCCTTTTGTGTTTCTTCCTTTATACTTCTCTCAACTTCTGCCAAGTCATATGCATCAACAACTTGAACTGATTTAACTCCAGCTGCTTTACACATATCATATAAATTCAGTATTTCAGTTTCTTCTCCTTTTAATGTTTTTCCTGTTGCCGGATGATCTTGATGCCCCGTCATTCCTGTCGTTGAATTATCAAGGATTAAAAGTGTAATGTTACTCTTATTATATACTGCATTAACAAGTCCTGTTATTCCACTATGAATGAATGTTGAATCACCTATCACAGCCACCGTTTTTTTAGAACTTTCTCGTCCCAAAGCTTTTTCAAAACCATGAGCCATACCAATACTCGCACCCATACATAATACTGTATCAACTGCAGACAATGGTGGTTGAGCTCCAAGGGTATAGCACCCTATGTCCGCACAAACTCTCATTTTAAGTTTTGAAAGTATATAGAACACTCCTCTATGTGGACATCCCGCACACATTACCGGAGGTCTATTGGGTAAATCACAAGGATTAGTCTTTAATTTTATATCAAGCAACTTTTCTTTAATTATAGATACTGACAATTCACCTTGAATAGAAAATAAGTTTTTGCCTTCGCATTTAATTCCATGTGCTTTAATTTGATCTTCAAAAAATGGTTCAAGTTCTTCCACAACAACAAGTCTCTTTACTTTCTTTGAAAATTCTTCAATCAGTTTAAAAGGCATTGGATATACTAGTCCCATCTTTAAAACTGATGCATCTGGCAGTGCATCTTTTACATACTGATATACAACACCAGAACAAACTATTCCTAAATCTTTTGATTTATATTCGACGGTATTTATAGGTAAAGTATTACAATCTTCAGCCAATTTTTTTTCTCTATCTTCAACAACAAGATGTCTCTTTATAGCTGAAGCTGGCATCATTGTGTATTTTGAAATATCTTTTTGATATGGTCTAATAGGCACTTCTTCTCTGTCATTCATCTCAACTATACTTTGTGAATGTGCTATTCTTGTAGTTTCTCTTAGCAATACTGGTGTATCATATTTTTCTGATATCTCAAAAGCTGCTTTCACAAAATCTTTTGCTTCTTGCGATGAAGCTGGTTCCAACATCGGTATATGTGATGACCTTGCATAAAATCTTGAGTCCTGTTCATTCTGTGAGGAATGCATTCCTGGATCATCTGCCACAAGTATGACGGCTCCACCATTTACACCTGTATATGCCATTGTGAACAATGGATCTGCCGCTACATTCAAACCGACATGTTTCATGCATGCCATAGTTCTTACTCCTGCATACGATGCTCCTGCTACAACTTCAAGTGCCACCTTTTCGTTTGGTGCCCATTCTGTATATACCTCAGGGTACTTTGCTGCATACTCACTTATTTCCGTTGATGGTGTACCAGGATATGCTGACATAACCTTGCCACCAGCTTCATACATACCCCTCGCAACTGCTTCATTTCCAAGCATTATCTTTTTCATTATTTCCTCTATATATGTTTTATTTTATCTGTTGTTCAACTACATTGCTTACACAATATTGTTTTCTCAATTTTACTTTTTCTATTTTTCCAGTTGCATTTCTTTCTACTTTCCCAAAAATAATTTCTTTCGGTCTTTTATACCTTGGTAGCTCCTTGCAAAATTCCTCAACATCTTCAACTGTAAGACTCTTGTCTTTTCTTTCTATTATAGCTAATGCAATTTCTCCAAGTCTCGAATGAAACTTTCCTATTACTGCAGCGTCTTTTATTTTATCATTTTTACGAAGGAAATCTTCTATCTGTACAGGATAAATATTTTCACCACCAGTAATAATTACATCCTTTTTACGATCTACAAGATATATAAATCCGTCTTCCAATTTTGCCATATCCCCTGTATATAGCCATCCATCTTTCAAAGTTTCATTTGTTGCTTTTTCATCTTTATAATAGCAGACCATAACTCCAGAACCTTTTACGCATAGTTCTCCGACTTCTCCATCCTTTACTTGTCTACCTCTATCATCAACTATCTTAACCTCCCAGCCATAACCAGGAACCCCTATTGCTCCAACATGTCCTATATTCTCTACACCTAAATGAACACATCCTGGTCCAATGCTTTCTGAAAGACCATAATTGGTATCATACTGATGATTTGGAAATGTTTTTTTCCATCTTCTAATAAGTGATGGAGGTACCGGCTGAGCCCCTATATGCATAAGCCTCCACTGTCTTAAATTATATTTTTTAAGGTCTATTTCTCCACTGTCAATTTGATCAAGTATATCTTGTGTCCATGGAACTAAAAGCCATACAATGGTGCATTTTTCCTTTGAAACAGTCTCTATAATGAGTTTAGGGGATATCCCTTTCAGTATAACTGTTGGAGAACCTGATACCAAACTCCCAAACCAATGCATTTTTGCTCCCGTATGATAGAAAGGAGGAATACATAAAAATTTGTCATTATTAGTTTGTCCATGGTGATGTTGCTCAACTATAGCTGCTGTTGTAAGGCTTTTGTGTTTGTGTAAAATTGCTTTTGGAAAACCTGTAGTTCCACTTGAAAAATATATTGCAGCCTCATCGTCAGAATTCAAACTTATGTTTGGATTTTTAGTATCACAGCCCTGTGTAAAGTCATTATAAGATTCTGCAAATATCGGACAGTTTTTCCCTACATAAATGAAATCCTTTACTCTTTTTACACTGTCAAAAATATTTTCAAGACGCCCAATAAACTGATCTCCAAACACTAACAAATCAACATCTGCTAATTCTAAACAATACTTAATTTCTTCACTTGAATATCTATAGTTAAATGGAACAACAACTGCTCCTGTTTTTAAAATACCAAAGTAAATTGGTAACCATTCCAAAGAATTAAACATAAGAATTGCAACTTTATTCCCCTTACCAATCCCATGTTTCAACAAAGCATTTGCAAATCTATTTGCTTCGTCATTAAACTGTCCCCATGTAATTTCTCTTCTACTTGACTGGTTATTCTGTACAACCAAAGGGAACTCTTTCCATGTCACATGCATGTGCTCTTCAATCTTTTCACTTATTTCTATTAATGCTACTTCATCTTTCAATTTGACGGCATTATCTTCTAGGTACTTTGTTATTATCATTTTCTTACCTGTTTTGCCTATAGTAATTAATCAGACAACCGCTTAAGATTATATCCCTCTCTTCCTTTGTGAGTCTGTCTATTGTTAATTTAATATTTAATTTTTCTTTGTCCCTATATAAAATAGCGTCTACAACATTATCGTTATTCTCAATTATCTTTCGAATATTTTTCACAATTACAATATCATTCAACTCAAACTGATCTTCTGTTCTGAATGGAACCATCCCCCAATTTATTACATTTGAACGATATCTCTTTGTTGCATATTCTTTTGCTAAATTAGCTGATGCTGACAAAAACCTCTGACAGCTGGCTGCCTGTTCTCTAGCACTTCCATCTCCAACCTTTCTTGCATATATTGTACTGCCAATAGAAACATCGTTTTTATCAAGATGCTCCTTTTCAATGACTGTTAATATATCCTTATTTGAGCCATCTCTAACTTCTTTAGCTCTTGCCACATATCCTGGGTCCTTTCTAGATAATGCAAATTCTGCAAGTTTCAAAGGATTACTACGATACGACGATGTTTCACCACTTGGTATAAGCTCATCCGTTGTCGTTACAGGATCATTAATAACGGACACCACCTTTATCGCTAAATTATTTTTTAATTCTTCCAGTTTAGGTATATCTGTTATATTTGGACCGAACACTATTTTTTCATCTGGTAACGGTTTACCAAATCCATTGTATATTCTATTTTTATAGATTTCAGTTTCAAATCTAAATAGCTTAAAGTGTTCGTTATACTCCATATCCAATGCAGATGTTAATACTCCTCCATTGGCAGCTGTTGCTGCTATCGACCTTGCATCCATCAACGCTACTGAGGCTATCTGTCCGTCTGTCTTACTTCCTTCTCTTCTTTCAAAATTTCTCGTTGTATGCCTAATAGAAAATCCATTATTATTTGGCACATCTCCTGCTCCGAAACAAGGTCCGCAGAATGCTGGTTTTATTATCGCTCCAGCCTTTATTAAAGCATCATATGCACCATTTTTAATTAACTGCAAATTAACAGGTTGTGAGCCCGGATATATCATAAATGAAAAAGCATCACTCCCAATTGTCTTGTCTTTAATTATTTCACTTGCAACCATAATGTTGTCATATGTACCACCAGCACAACCTGCTATAACTGCTTGAGAAACTTTAACTTTTCCATCAACAATTTTATCCGTTAATTTAAATTCATGATTTTTAAATCCTAAAAGTTTGTTCCCTTCTTCCTCAACTTTACTCAAAATCTCTTTAGGATTATCTATTACATCCTGAAGTTTATATGTGTTCGAAGGATGGAACGGCATAGCTATCATAGATTCTGCTTTACTTAAATCTATTTCTATAACCTTATCATACAGTGCACCATCTTCAGCCTTTAATTTTACAAACTCATTTTCTCTTCCAAAAACTTTAAGATACTCTTTTGTTTTTTCATCTGTTTCCCAAATTGAACTCAGACATGCGGTTTCTGTAGTCATTACATCAATACCGTTTCTAAACTCCATAGAAAGATGTTTAATTCCATCACCAACAAATTCGAGAACCGCATTTTTGACAAATGCATTTTTAAACACTTCCCCGATTAATAGCAATGCGATATCTTGCGGACCGACTCCCCTTCTCACTTTGCCTATGAGTTTAACAGCAATTATATTAGGATATGCAATATCATATGTTCTGTTTAAAATCTGCTTAACTAATTCAGGACCACCTTCGCCTATCGCCATTGTCCCGATAGCACCATATCTCGTATGACTATCACTTCCCAAGATCATTTTGCCAGGTGCTGCAAAGTTTTCACGCATATATGTATGAATTACTGCTTGGTTTGCAGGAACATATATTCCACCGTATTTTTTTGCACATGAAAGCCCAAATAAATGATCATCCTCATTTATTGTTCCGCCTACACAACATAATGAATTATGACAGTTTGTTAAAACATAAGGTACAGGGAACTTTTCAAGTCCGCTGGCTCTTGCAGACTGAATAATGCCAACATATGTAATATCATGAGATGCCAATGCATCAAACTTAATTTTAAGTTCTTCAATATTTTCACTTTTATTGTGTTTTTCAAGAATTTTATAGGCAATCGTCTTTTCTCTAGATGGCAAGCCTTTAAAAGAATTTGGATCTAAAAATTCACCTTTATAATATACTTTTTTTTCATCTAATAATTTAATTGACATAATTATATTATTATATATAAGAGTATTTTTAATGTCAAAATTGACTCATCTAATTTTAACGGATTAGAATATCTAAAATATTAAAAACAAACTATAAAACTAGCTTATTTTGGCAACTTTCAAGACTCGTTGTGCTTAATAAAACAAAATTGTAAATAGGCAAACATGTCAACATATATGTTAATTTTTTATTTTCAAAAAAAACTATTTGCACAATATTCTTTAGATAACACGCTTTCAGGTTTCTTTCAAAAATCAAATTTTTACCAATTTTAAATTTAGTATTGACAAGTTATGCACAATCGTGTAAATTTAAGTTAATCTTAATTCGTACCTGAATTAGATTACACTACAGGTTCAAATAAAGATTATTCCTAGTCGTGCGGAGTTTGTGCCGTGCAGTTGCAGTAGCAACACTAAGGCTTACAAGATTGTGAGCTTTTTTTATGCCATTTGCTTTTAATTTTATTTATAAGTTTAAGGTTGAGCATTATTTTCTTTATTTTTAGCAAGTTTCATTATTATGTCACGCAAGGTAATGTAATCTTTCACATTCTCATTTTTAACGGCAATAATCCTAATACCCTTCTTTTTGCAGAGTACTTTTGTTTGTCTCTATTTATAAGTTATTTCATTAAAATACTGTTCAAGGCCATTAAGTTCAATAAGTAATTCCCAAAAAAATACCCTATATTTTTTGTATTAAAACAACG
>CAUUJG010000004.1:0-96490 GCA_963545485.1 uncultured Clostridia bacterium
TCTTTTTCGTTGTTTTAATGCAAAAAATATAGGGTATTTCTTTGGGAATTACTTAATTTAATATTCCCTCTTTTATTTATACATTTATACTTTTATTCTTTTTTGGTCTATACTTTTTTTATGAAAAAATATGATTTAATTATTGTCGGTGGAGGTCCCGCAGGCTTAACTGCTGGCATATATGCTAAGCGTGGTGGTCTGCGTGTTGTTATTATTGAAAAACTTGTTCCTGGCGGACAAATGTCACGAACTCTAGAAATTGAAAATTATCCAGGATTTAAAAATGTATCCGGAATACAATTAGCAATGAACATGCAGGAACAATGTACATCACTTGGCGTTGAATTTATTTATGGAGAAATTTCAAAATTAGATTTAATTAGCAATCCTAAAAGTTTAAGTATAAATGAAGATATTATTGTTGGAGATTCGATAATTGTTGCCTCCGGCACTACTCCAACAAGTTTAGGAATTAGAGGTGAAAAAGATTTTGCTGGTAGAGGTGTATCTTACTGTGCGACATGCGATGGTGGATTCTTTAAAGGCAAGACTGTCTGTGTTGTTGGTGGGGGAAATACCGCCATTGAAGATGCTCTATACCTTGAAAGATTGACTGATGAAGTACATTTAATACATAGAAGAGATGAATATCGTGCTTCTCAAATTCTTGTTGATCAATTGAATGAATCTAAAATCATTCAACACAAATCATCCATTGTTGATTGTATACATGGGAACAACAAGGTCGAAAGTATTGATATTAAGAATTTAAAAACTGACTCCATAATCAATATCCCCATGAATGGGGTTTTTATGGCTGTGGGACAAACTCCTCTATCTGAAATGTTTGATGTTCTAAAAAAAGATGACCATGGATATATCATTACAGATGCAGATATGAAAACTTCAATAGCTGGTGTTTTTGCTGCCGGTGATGTGACCAAAAAAAATGTCCGTCAAATAGTTACAGCCTGTGCGGATGGAGCTATTGCTGCCGAAAGTGCACTTAAATTTTTAAGATAAGTGAATCGAAATAATATCGGGATTATCGGAATAATATAAGATTTAACAGTTCTATTCCCCCTATTATTTTTTTTATCTGCATCACTAAAATAATTATCCTTTTCTTATTCTATTGAAAATCTCTTATTCGCTTAAAATCTATTTTTTGTTATTATTCGTTAAAAATTAAACAAAACTTGAAATTTTTTTTATTTATTTTTAACTGTTTTGTGCAATTTTTTTAGTTTTTTGTGTTTTTAGGTTAATTTTTCTAACAATTTATAAAAAAATTGTTGACAAATATGTTGGACGGGATTAACATGTATTTACATTCAATGTTGCAGAAGCATGTTGAATGTAACTCATAATTTTCCCCCCTTAAAAATAATGACTGGTAGCAGCCATTATTTTTTTATTAGACATATTTCTTTTATTGACTGAGCATATATGCAATGTTAAAATTTTACTAAATTATAAAAGGCGGTTTAAATATGAATTATATCGAAGAAGTTATTAAAAATACAAAAGAGAAAAATGCTCATGAACCAGAGTTTATTCAGTCTGTAAGTGAAGTGTTACGTTCTCTTCCAGTTGTAATTAATGAAAATGAAAAACTATATAGGGAACATGCAATTCTTGAAAGAATGGTTGAGCCTGACAGGCAAATTATGTTTAGAGTTCCTTGGATGGATGACAAAGGGAATTGGCACGTTAACCGTGGATATAGAGTTCAATTTAATAACGCAATCGGACCATATAAGGGTGGTTTAAGATTTCAAAAAAATGTAAACCTCTCAATTATTAAATTTTTAGGTTTTGAACAAACATTTAAAAATTCTCTTACTTCTCTTCCTATGGGCGGCGGTAAAGGTGGTTCTGACTTTGATTCCAGCGGAAAAAGTGATGCTGAGATTATGCGTTTCTGCTATAACTTCATGACGGAACTCCAAAGACATATAGGTGCAAATCTTGATGTGCCTGCTGGTGATATGGGCGTTGGCGGTCGTGAAATTGGTTACCTCTTCGGAGCATACAAAAAAATTAACGGTAGCTTTGAAAATGGCGTTCTTACTGGAAAGGCACTTTCTTTCGGTGGTTCAAAAATCAGACCTGAAGCTACAGGATATGGTGCAACTTATTTCTTACAAGAAATACTAAAGAAACTTGGAGAAGGTATAAAAGGAAAAAAATTCGCAATTTCAGGATTTGGAAATGTTGCTTGGGGAGCAACCAAGAAAATAACTGAACTAGGTGGTAAAGTTGTCTCTCTTTCAGGACCAGATGGCTATATATATGATAAAAATGGAGTTTCAACACCTGAAAAAATTAATTATATGGTTGAGCTTAGAATGAGCGGAAAAAATTGCATTCAAGCATATGCCGATAAGTTCGGTGTAGAATTCGTGCCAAAACAAAAACCTTGGGGAAATGTTGATGCCGACATTTATATGCCTTGTGCTACTCAAAATGAGATTTTACTTGATGATGCAAAAAAAATATTAGATAAAAAAGTTAAATATCTCATTGAAGTTTCTAACATGCCTACAACAAATGAAGCATCTGAACTATTGCAGAAAAATGGAGTTCTTGTAGCACCTTCAAAAGCTGTAAATGCTGGTGGTGTTGCTGTTTCCGGTCTTGAAATGACTCAAAACAGCGAGCGTCTTTCTTGGGAAAGTAAAGATGTTGATGAAAAACTTCAACACATAATGGTATCTATGCATAAACACATTGTTAAGACTTTAGAAGATTATTCATTGCCTTATAATCTTGTTACTGGTGCAAATATCGCTGGCTTTATCAAAGTTGCAGATGCAATGATCGCACAGGGCGTAAACTAAATTTGTTTAAATTTTAAAGAGGGAACTATTATTAGTTCCTTTTTTTATTGTTGCTCTTTTATATTTGTCGGATCGCACACTTTTCATACATTCTAATCCGCTATTTTTAAGTTTTATGCTTGTTATTTTTCCCTGCATCTCAACACATTCAATGTATTCAATATAAATTCTTATTCCACACAAATCGAATATTGCATTTTGATACTTTTCTTTACTTACAAACATCTCCTGTATCTCTTTTGGTGTACAAGCTACTTTTACATAACCAAACTTATTATTAATACCATAGTCGTGCAGCATAAGATCTCCACATTGATGATTTGGGATAACTTGCTTAATCGCTTCAATAACGGAATTCTTTTCTTTCTTATTATCAACTCCTATCAATTGATTCCATGTTTCTATAAGCATCTTTATTGCTATCGCACACACTACTAGACTTAAAATTATTCCGAATATTCCATCTAAAACTACTCTTACATTTCTCAATCTGAGAACATATGTTATTGCAACAAAAAATGTCATGCCAGAATCTAAAAAATTATCAGTTGTAATAATTGATAAAGCTTTTGCTTTTAATTTTCGATATGAGAATAGAGATATTACTCCCATAGCCACTTTTATCAAAACCGTACCCATTAAAGTAGCGAAATGAATCCATGAAAACTGAGACTCTGGTGCTGGAAGATTTAACCTAATTGATGAAAAATACAAAAACATTACGCCTAAACCGAGTAATATAAGGTTTGAAAGAAAATTTACAGCATATTCAGCTCTTCCTGTTTTATCTGTTATTTTTATGTTGCCTTTTTGGGCAATCATATATACAAATCCTAATATTACGAGTAATGCAGAAATAATATCAAAAAAATTATTGGTCGCATCAATAATAATTGGCAAAGAATAATTTGCTAACCCTATATATAATTTTGTAATTGCCAACCCTAAATTAAACAGTACTAATATTGCAAGAACAATAACTGTTGATACTTCTCTCTGTGAATTTATTTGTTTGATTTTCATCCTAATTCCAGTTTTTCACCTAGCTGTTTCTTTATCCTAGTTGCCGCAAATGAAGCTATAATCATAGAAATTGTTCCCTTAAGTCCAAACTTCAATATCATGCTTATAAATACTGGCTTAAATGGTTTTTTATTCCCTGTTACTTGCACAAGCCAATATGCTCCAATTGCATATAAAAGTAATATCGATAATATTCCTACGAGAATTTGTATAATATTTGATTTGGTATTTTTTGTAAGACCTATAATGATAACCATAGGTATGAATCCAATAATAAACCCTCCTGTTGGTCCAGCAATTGCCGCAATGCCTGCTCTACTTGCAAATACAGGAACCCCCATTCCTCCAAGAATTACATAAAGAATTACTGTTATCCCGCCCCATACAGATCCAAGCATATATCCGACTAGTGCAATGCCTAATGTTTGCAATGTCATAGGAACTCCACCTGGCAACGGAATCTGCGTATGAGATAAAATCCCAAGTAAAGTAACCATTATACTGATGTAAACCAACCTTCTTATATGCAGCAATGTAGGACTATATTTTGCTGATTTAGGATTTTTATTTAATGAAATTCGTTCAATTTCCGCTTTAATCTGTTTCGTATTCTGTCCACTCATTCTCTATTTTCCCTCTCTATATCTACCAATGGCAACATTGATACATCGAATGTTCCATTTTTATTTATCTCTATTATAGTGCCACCACGCTGTGTTTTCTTCTTTCTAATTCCTGTATATGCATAATAATCTATACTCATACCATATGTTAACCTGATTCCTTGATATGTTAATGATAAAGTATTTAAATGATCATGCCCCATGAACATCCCCTTACAACTTCCAAACTTCACCATCTCCCTGAAAAATGCACAATCTAAAGTTTTCGGATATCCAAAATAATTATCCTTCTCTTGGACAAAACCAAAATGATATTTTACATCACTATCTCCTCTATAACATTTCTCCCACGCTTCCTTAAATTCCTTTGGTGGAATATGAAAAAATGCCAATGAAGGAACTTGCTCCCCCGTATAGCTAGAAACTGTTTTTTTATACCACTCAATCTGATCTTCTTTTATAACATCAAACCCGCTGAAAAAATTCCATGTGATATATGAGTGAGAATCAAGAAACATGAGTAAATATATTAATTTATTGTTTTCATCTCTAACTTCATAAGAATAGTTTCCAACACCACTTATATCTTTCGCACCATGCATAAAATAACAGTGTCTTAATGACTTATAATAATCACCTAATTCTTCTTTTTTGTATCGTGAAAAACTTTCAGCATCATGATTCCCAAACACAATCGTCCATGGTATTTCAAACGATTCCATCAATTTAGCTAATTTTTTTGTTGTTCTTAAATTGTTTATAGATGCCCCAAACATCGGCATTGGATATACCATATCACCAGTTATTATGATAAAATCTGGATTTGCTACATGTACTATTTTTGTTATTGCATCAAGTGCAAGTTGATCAAGTTTTTTTGTTAAACAACTTCCTCCCAAATGGATATCCGTTAATTGTAATATTCGGAGTTTATCTCCCTTAAATTTGATTATTCCTTTATTCTCATTTTCAATTTTTGTAACTTCAATACTCATAAATTAACACAATTCTTTTCTCAACAACTCACTCTCAACTTGTTCCGCAACAGTCAAGGATTCCTTCCCTTCATGTATTGCCTTTTCAACCAGATACTTAATTCTTACAAGTTTCCTGTCACTTACCTTATACAGCACTGAACAAATAAAACCTATAATTAAAAGCACTGCTGCTGATACCGCTATAATTACCCTTATAGCCACAAACACCCCTGCCGGCTGATCCTTTACAAAATCATTCGCCGATGTTGATTTGATATACCCTGCAATCTGCAATCCTACTCCAACTATACCCGCAGCAAGAGCTGCTCCAACTTTTCTAGTAAAAGTCATTACTCCTGACATATTTGCCGTTGGTTTCATCCCAAGTTTTAAATAAGCTATTTCAACAGTATCTGGAAATATCAACCACGGCATCGATTGAGCCCCCGCAAAACCTAATCCCATAATCGCAGCAAATAATATTATCAACCAAGGTTGTCCCCAACTTTTCTGATATACCGCCAATAAAATAGCACCTATTATATAAAGGGGTAACCCTATCCTGTATGCCAACTGTTTTGTTTTCTTTTCTTTGATCAACATAGCAAATATTATTCCTATCGCTGCTGCAACCATCATTGGTGCTATTATTAATCCGGAACTCATAGCTATTACTTTATTTCCTATTTTTAATCCCACACTATCAATCCCACCAGCTATAAATGTTGAGTAGTATATTGCCATTCCACTAATAACATCCATGCACATGAATGCGGAAACATACATCCCTAAATGCAGTATGTATGATTTAACTTTGAGCCCATCAAAATATTCTTTAATTTTAAACTTGTGTTTTTTTGTTCTATCAAACGGAACTCTTTCTTTAACGAATATACCAGCAATAATCAATGGCAGTGCGAATGCTAGTCCGAATCCGATAATTATTATCCAATAAAAATTTCCATATTGCATATTCCCTTTTTTTACTTTCCCAAAGAAATATGCTGGTATCAAATAGAAAACTGCTCCAGCCAATAAATCAAAAAGTAACTTATATGTATTTGCTTTGTTCCGTTCTTTATGGTGCGTAGAAATATCAGCACTCATTGACATATACGGTACTTGCGAGATAGTTGATATTGTACAATATACTAAATATGCAATTGTCATCCATGCGATCTTTCCTGCATCGCTAAATCCAAGATTGCCAATTGGTGCAAACAAAAATGCTAAACCGAATGGTATAAGAATTCCACCCAATATCATATATGGTTTTCTTCTACCTAGTTTATTCTTTTTAGAATTCTGAGAAATAAGACCCATCGCCGGATCTGAAATAGCATCCCACAGTTTTGATAATATTATTACAAGTCCTGCTGCAACCGGGGCAATGCCAACTGAATCTGTGAAGTATGGCATCAATAAGACTGAAAGAAACGCCGCTTGTCCGCCACCAAATATGTCTGCTGCTCCATATACAACCTTTTCCCAACCAGGTACTCGCTCATTCTTCGGTATGGGGTTTTCTTTTTTTTCTTTTTTCTTCATATTTCCCTTTTTGTAGCACTTTATCCGCTAATGTAACTACCACTTCACCCTTAATTACTTGTTTCTTTTGGATTTTCATATATTGTCTTTATTTGGTCAGACATCACATCTTCACTCTCACTGTCATAAACAATTTCTTGTCCTACAACATTTTTTACAGCATTTATAATTGCTTGTTCAACAGCATTGACAACTCCTACATGTAACGGCAGAGTGTTTAATACTGGTTTTTTATTGCTTGCCATTACAATAAATGCGTCTCCATCATAATCTGTATGTACTGGCTTTATCACCCTTGCTAAACCATCATGTGCAACCTGTGCAAGTTTATTTGCCTGTACTTTTGTTATTTTTGCATCAGTCATGATACATCCTATTGTAGTGTTTGTTCCAAGTATTATTTTCAAATAATCATTGTTAAGCAAACATTTTTCCGTATTGATAAAGTTGCCATTTTTTCCTTTTGCTCCTGCAATAATCTTCCCATCAACATCATAAATATCGCCAAGAGGATTAGGAACAACCACTGCTGTAATAGTAATCCCAGCTACTGTATAGCTAGCAATTCCAAGCCCTGTCTTAACTGCATTTTTCAAACCTCTTATCTTTCCAGCTGTAGCTCCTTTCCCTGCTCCAATATTTCCACTTTCAGGTTTTTTTAAAGTATTCTCACAAGCTTTATATCCCATTTGAATATCTGGGTAGTGGTAGTCTTTATCATTTAAATCAAAAATTGCCAATGCCGGCACTATCGGTATAACTTTTTTGTTTAATGAAAAACCAATTTTTTGTTCTCTTAGATATTTCATGACTCCACATGAAGCTTCCAACCCATAAGCCGAACCACCAGAAAGAACTGCGGCATGAATTTTCTGAACCATCTTCTCACTTCTTAAAAGCTCTGTTTCTTTTGCTGCTGGAGCACCACCCATACATGAAAATCCTGCTACTGCTCCCTGCTTTGCTATTATCGCCGTTACTCCCGTATATTCGTCTTGTGCATGTCCTATTCTAAATCCCTGCGGTATCTTTATTTTATCCATTTCTTCCTTAACTGTTGAATTCATTTATTTTTGCAAGTATATCATTGTATACTTCAGCGTTATTTGTCTCATTTAAAATTTCATGTCTACACTCAGGATATATTTTTATAAATACATTTTTCATCCCAAGTGATTTATATAGCTTTTCAAGTTTAAAAACCTTTTTCGCTTTCCCACCTACAGGATCATTTGCTCCAGAGAACATTGCGACTTTATATTCCTTAGGAATTCCATCAAGTTGTGGTTTTTTGTATAAATTTACAAGACCATCCAACATATACTTAAAAAACGCTATCGACATAACTTGTCCAGACTTAGGATCATCTTCATACTTTTTCACTTGTGCCTTGTCTCGTGACAGCCATGCATATTTTGACCCATCATTTTTAAAAGCCTTATTAAATGCTCCAAACGACATCTTATCTAAAGTTGTTGCCGCTGCTTCTCCACCTTTTGTTTTGTTATATTGAGAAGTAGCTATACTTTGTCCCAACTTTGTCAGCATTCCACCATTATGTGCGGTCCCAGATAAAATCACACCTTTGCTTGGATTCTTTTTTTGAATATATCTCTGTGAAAGAAAACTACCATAACTATGTCCAAATAATATTAGTGGCAACTTATATCTTTCTGTCAATATATTTGATATCTGAATCATATCCTCAACAGTGTCTTCAAAAATATTCCCTTGGTGATATCCCCCGACATTTTCCTTTGATGCTTTTGCACTTGTCTCCCCATGAGCACGATGATCGTCTGCAAAAACTATATACCCATTGCTGTTTAAAAATTTTGCAAAATCGTCATAGCGAAGAGCGTGTTCTGCCATGCCATGTGATATCTGAACAATTCCTTTTGGATCTTTAACATCATCCCATAAGTAACAATATAATTCTGTCCCATCAAATGCTTTTACTATTTCCTTTTTCACTTATTTTCCCCCTTAAGTTAAAAGTTATCGGATTTATATTATCACATCAGGTGTTTGATGTAAAAAAATGACTTTTTTTGAAAAATCTCACTTGTTTGAATATTTTATTTTAAATTATACTGATTGTATGAAACGCAAAAAGATTAGTGAACACGTGACCGGCAATACCTTCATTGATATTCACGGCAACCGGTATGACATCAGCAAAGCTAAACTTGTTGAAGGTCAGATCTATACTGCTAAGAATGAGCGTACCGATAAAAATCAAACTTTTGCAAATAATAAAAAATCCAAAATGCATATCAAAAGAAAGAACCTTCCTTCTTTTGATAAAGACAGTTATTGGCTTGATCCAAAAGTATATACTCCAGAAAACAAAAAGAATTTCCTTATTGGTAAAATTTTCACAGCCTTATGCTGTTCCTTCTTCTTGTTCGGAGCTATTATGTTTTTTATTCCTGATATCAAAATCAATAATGCATATGCACTTCTTACATATCACTGCATTGCAGCCATACTCTCATTTATAGGTATAATCTTCCTCATGTTAGCTGAATTAAAAATAAAAACTAAAGATAAAGTTTCAAAATTACAATTGAGAAAGGAAGATCGTGCAAGCATAAAAAAAGTTGGGACACTAGCTGGACTTTGTAAAACTGTATTTATTTTTTCAGTATCCCTTATTATTGTAATAAGCATCTTTATATATTTGTCTGGATGGTTTGTAAGTGCCCTTAAAGTCATTCGTACTTTGTTAAAATAGCTTTTTAAATTCCAATTTAATTTTAATGTTTTTGTTTCAACTTTATCATTGCAAAGTCTAAAACTTTTAAAACTTTTATTTATGCATAAATATTATGCCATATGTCCCTGGTCCACAGTGTGCTCCTATGACAGGTCCTATTGGTTGCCGTACAATTGATACTCCTTTAATATTTTCATTTATATCATTCTCAAGTGCATTCCCAATTTCTGCGTTATCTGCATCAACAATATATATCGGTGCTCCATCTATATTTATATATGTCTCTAACACTTTATTGAGAATGTATCTATAAGCTTTTTTAGAACCATTAACTTTCGTTTCAATATCTATTTCTCCATCTTTGTTAACAGTTAAAATAGGTTTTATGTGCATTACATTTGCTATAGTCGCTTTTGCTTTAGAAATTCTTCCTCCCCTAGATAGATAAATTAAATCATCAACTACAAACAAAATTGATACTTTGTCTCTTATTTTTTCAAGATATTCGTATGTTTTATCAATATCGCAATTATGTGCATTAAAGAATTTTGCACCAAGATAAACTAAAACTCCAGCACCAAGGCTTATATTCAATGTGTCAAATCTCCTAAACTTTACATTCGGATATTTCTCATGAAGCACTGAAATTGCATGATCCATATGAATAAATGTAGAAGACATTTTTGATGAAAAGGCTATATATAGAATGTCTTCTCCCTTCTTAAAATATGGCTCAAAATACTCAATATATGCACTTTCATTAAGTCCTGCAGTCATTACTTTAGAACCTTTTTTCATTTTATCAAAAAAATCTATAAAATCGGTTTCTTCCCCTAGATCATAAAGATATTCTTCTCCATCTATAATGTAAGGCATTTTAATTACCTGTACTCCAAGTTCTTCTACTGCTGTATGCCATAATTCACAATCTGTATCACAAAAAAATACTGACATCTTATATCCTCCTGTCCATAAAAGTTCAATAGTGTTATATCATAAAAGTTTTTTGTAACAAACTATCAGTTTTGCACTTTATCATAATTATAGTATGTCTATTCGGATATTTTATTGGTAATTATATTTTCTTGAAGCATAACTATTTTTGTGCCTTAATTTTTTTGACATACTATAAGCATTAATATAATATTATATGACTTGAAAGAATCAATCCTTTCTCGTAAGAGACAAAAGACCATAAGGAGGTTTGCGATGAATAAATATGAAATTCTTTACATTATTCGTTGTGATGTTGAAGAGGACAAACGAGCTTCTTTAGTTCAAAAGTATCAAGATGTTGTCACTGGATTTTCCGGAACAATAGACTCTGTTGAAGAATTAGGTATGAAAAAGTTTGCCTATGAAATTGACAAAAAAACAGAAGGATACTATGTGCTTATGAATGCAACATGCCCGGCTGAAGCTCAGTTCGAAGTTGACAGGCAAATGCGTAATGACGAAAACATTGTTCGCCAAATGATAATTGCAAAATAAGGAGGGAATTATTTATGAATAAAGTGCTTTTGATAGGAAATCTTACAAAAGATCCAGTTTTAAATAAAACCGCATCCGGTTTAAGTTTTTGCCGTTTCACTGTAGCTATTAACAGCTTTGCAGATAGACCAGCTGACTTTGTTCCTATTGTTGCATGGGAAAAAGTCGCCGATAACTGCATGAAATTTTTAAAAAAAGGGTCTAAGGTTGCTGTTGATGGAACATTGCGTTCAAACAGTTATGAGGATCAGAATGGTGAGCGTAAGTTCACGCTTGATGTGACTGCTGCAAGAGTGGAGTTTTTATCGAGCACTTCGGCAAGGGAAGACAATTCTCATCCTACAGAATTCAGTGAGGTTGCTCCTATTCAGGATAACCTTGGTTTTTAAGGAGATTTAATAATGGAAAACGAAACAAAAAGCTATTCTAATGGATATCAAAAAAGAACACCTAAAAAAAAGGTGTGCCATTTTTGTGTAGAGCATATATCAGACATTGACTACAAAGATACTACTCTGCTCCGTCGATTTATAACAGAAAAAGGTAAAATCAATCCAAGAAGAGCAACTGGTGTTTGTGCAAAACATCAGAGACTTTTAGCAAATGCTATTAAGCGTGCTAGAGTCATGGCGTTATTACCTTTCAAGGCTGACTAATCTAATATAGAATTTTTCAGTCTTAACATTATCCGCCGTGAGTACTAAAAAAAACGACTCAACCAAAAAACAGACTCCTGTTTTTGCTGTTGTAGTTACTTTTACATTACTTATACTTCTTTCAATTGCAACTGCTTTTTTAATTTTTAGATTTGTTTTCCCAGAACAGTTTAATAAAGCCTTTCATATCAACAAAACAAATCCAAAAAAACCTGACACTGCTCCTTCTACTCCTCCACCAACATCATTTCATGATGGATCTTTAACAGCAACCTTTATTGATGTAAAACAAGGAGACAGTATGCTTCTTACACTACCTGATAAAAGAACAATGCTGATAGATGGCGGTGATAGATCTCAAAAAAACAATGTGATCGCTTTACTAAAATCCTTAAATATTAAACACCTTGATTATGTGATGTTGACACATACCGACGAAGATCATTGTGGTAGCCTTGATGATGTTATTAATGAATATAAAGGCGAAATAGGAACTATCTATCTTCCAAAAATTCAATCAAACAATAACTCTTTACGAGATTTAGATGACAAGTATAGAACAATTAAAACTACGGCATATCAGGATATAGTTGATGCTGCACTCTCTTCCGGGGGAAATATTGAATACACTGTTGACAAAATTATTTTAACCGGACAAGGATATAGTATCACTATGTTTTGTAGAGATGAGAATTATTACACAAACAATATGCAAGGATTTAAAAGTAAACCCACCGCTCAATGGTTGAACGATGTGTCTCCAATAACAATAATCGAATATAACGGCAGAAAACTTGTAGTAACGGGAGATGCAAATGGTAAAAAATATTCGCCAAAATACAGTGCCGAACATAACTGGATAACTCAAATGCAAAATAATGGAATAAATGATGATGACTTTGATGCTGATGTTTTAAAGGTAGGACATCATGGCTCTGGCGGCTCATCTTCAGCAGATTTTCTTGAATATATTGATTGTGAATATGCAATTGTGTCCTCCAATAAAGGAACTGAAGCTGTTGATAAATCAAAGAAATATTCTCCATTCTTAAGCACTGATTTTTTAAATAGAAATCTACACTTAACTAATTTCTTTTCTGAAAGAAAATATGGACATCCTACAGAAGAGGTTTGTGGTGAAAATGGTCGCCTTGCAAAAGCCCGCTTTAAAGAAATTTATTACACTTCTCTACATGGAAATATTTTTGTTCAAATCACAAAAGAAGGCAAACTCGTATTCTCAACCACATATGCTCCAGCAGAAGAAACATCAGGTATTACATTTAAAAAGAATGAACATCATAAAAATGAAAATTTTATAATCAAAATTCGGTCTGTATTAGTCATCTCTTTTAGCGAAATTAAAAAATTTTTAAATCAATAACTCTTTGCAAAATAAACCATATGTTTTGCTTTCTTTCCACAACATACACACTTTGTTTCGAGCTTTTCTTCTTTGAAAGGGATTACCCTTGTGGATGCTGAAGTATGTTCTTTAATCTTGTCTTCACATTCTCTATTACCACACCACATGGCTTTAACGAATTTTTTATTATCAACAGCCTCTTTTAATTCTTGTATATTTTTTGCTGCTACGATATTTTTCTTCAACTGTTCTTGAGACTTTTTATACATAGAAACAGTTATCTCTTCCAATATTGTTACTATCTTATCCATAGCATCTAATGAAAGGCTTTGTTTTTCCAATGTATCTCTTCTAACAATTACCATTTGATTGTTTTCAATATCTCGTGGTCCTATTTCTATCCTTATTGGAACTCCCTTCATTTCCCATTCATTAAACTTCCAACCAGGACTCTGCTCTCTATCATCCATATCACAGCGAATATTAAGTTTTAATAATTCCTGTTTTATTTTTTCAGCTTTTTCAAGAACTCCTTCTTTATGCATTGCAACCGGAACAACAATAACCTGTATAGGGGCAACTTTTGGCGGCAATTTTAGCCCACGTTCATCACCATGTGCCATTATTAAAGCTCCTATCAATCTTGTAGATGTTCCCCAGCTTGTCTGGTACGGATTTTTGATTTCTCCATCTCTATCCAAATACTGAATCTTGAATGCCTTAGAAAAATTTTGTCCTAAATAATGAGATGTCCCTGCTTGCAATGATTTACCATCAAGCATCATTGCTTCCATAGAATATGTATCTACAGCTCCAGCAAATTTTTCTTTCTGAGTTTTTCTTCCTGTCAAAACTTCTATCGCTAAAACATTTTGCATAAACTCTCTATACACTTCCAACATCTTTAATGTTTCTTCTTCAGCTTCCTCTTTCGTTTGGTGAAGCGTGTGCCCTTCTTGCCATAAAAACTCGCTTGTCCTCAAAAATGGTCTCGTTGTTTTTTCCCAACGAACTACATTTGCCCACTGATTTATTAATAATGGAAGATCTCTGTAACTTTTAACCCATTTTGAATACATATCGCATATTATCGTTTCAGATGTTGGTCTTACTACCAACTTTTCTTCTAAAGGTGCATCCCCCACATGTGTTACCAATGCAACTTCCGGAGCAAATCCCTCTACATGTTCGGCTTCTTTTAATAAATAACTATATGGTATAAATAATGGAAAATAAGCATTTTTATGTCCTGTCTGCTTAAATCTTCTATCCATTTCTTCTTTAATATGTTCCCATATTTCAAAACCATATGGACGAATTACCATTGTGCCTTTAACCGGACCATAATCAACAAGTTCCGTTTTAAGTATTACATCTGTATACCACTGCGGAAAATTTTCGTTTATATCAGCTATTTCTTGTACAAAGTTTTTTTTATCAGACATTTCTCTCCTAAAAGTCGTCCTCTTCTTCCTCGACTTCTATCTCTTCTATATCTTCATCAACATCGCCAAATTCATCTTTTATTTCTTCCAGAATCTCGCCTTCTATTTCCATTTCGTCTTCATCTTCTTCTATTTCTGATTCTTCATTTTCAATATCTTCTTCAGAATCATCGATGTTGTCCACAAATGTTTTTCCTTCTTCCTCTTCGCCTAATAATCGCTCTCTATCAACCTCTCCATCCATGTTTTCATATTCACTGTCGAACATCTCATCATCAATATCACCAAATAAAACAATTGGACTTGCTTTCCCTAACTGTGCTTTACAGACATTACAGTATTTTTCACCGTTATCCATCCAGTTAATTTCACATCTAGGACATATTACTTTTGCTCCCATGCATATCTCCAAAATACTTCTTTTTTTTATGCTATATAACTAATAAATAAAGCACTACTTGTCAACTAAAAAATCAACAAATTTATTTATCTTAGAATAAATAAAAGACGACCTTAAGTCGTCCCTTTTTCTTGGTTGGATTGAGTGGACTCGAACCACCGACCCCCACCTTATCAGAGTGGTGCTCTAACCGACTGAGCTACAATCCATTATTATTGGTGGAGATATACGGACTCGAACCGAAGACCCCCTGAATGCAAATCAGGTGCTCTACCAACTGAGCTATACCCCCAAAGAATATTAGAAATATTAACACCCCTCTTTTTCTTTGTCAATTAAAATTTTGTTTGAAGCGATATCATCTGAGATTCCATTAAAACTCATCTATTGCTGTAAAAATTAATTTTATATGTATCAAACTCATTACTACTCTTCATTCATATTTAATATCGATTGTTACCACTGACGATCTATTAAAACTACTGTTTCTGACATCTTTATTATTTGTATATCAAATTTTAAACTTATTTCTACTTTTGTTGATGCCATTAGGAATTATAAAACTAAACTGACACCCATGATCTATGGCGTATCTCTAATGTATTTTTACTTCTCTGTTTATATCACAAACTTACTATATTAGAAGTCGTAGTCAACACATTTATATTTGTTTTAATATTACTTGATGTTTTTAAGTTTCATATCTTTTCTTTTAAACACCTAATCTGACTTCTTTTAGAATCTTACCCAAGTAATTTCTTTTAATCCATGTTTTTTTAAATATTCGTTTGCTTTCTTAAAGTGATCGCATCCTAAGAATCCTCTATGAACTGATAGAGGTGATGGATGAGAAGTTGTTAAAACAATTTGTTTTGGATTATTCAAAACCTGTTTAAATTGTATTGCCGAATTCCCCCACAAAAGATATACAATGTGCTGTGGCATGCTGTTTAATATTTTAATTATTCCGTTTGTTATATCCTTCCAACCAATTTTTGCATGTGAATTTGCATTACCTTTTGATACAGTAAGGGTCGTATTTAATAAAAGCACTCCTTGATTTGCCCAATCAATCAAAGTTGTATCAGTTGGCATTTGCCCATATTCATGCTTTATTTCTTTAAAAATATTAATTAATGAAGGAGGTGTCCGTACCCCTTTATTAACTGCAAATGCAAATCCATTAGCCTGACCTTCTTCATGATATGGATCTTGTCCAATAATAACAATTTTAACTTTCTCTGGCGGAACTGCCTGAATGGCTCTAAATATATTTTCTTTACTTGGATAATATTCTTCTTTCTCAAGCTTATCCAATATTTGTTCTATCTTATTTATAAGATTAAATTCATTAAAAAATGCTGACCATCCTCCTAAATTTATCAATCAGCATCCCCCATACTTTCGAGTAATACTTCCTTTTTTTCTTCTTTTGTAAGCTTCTTTCCCTTTTTTAAAACAACACCATCTCCATATCTAACAAACAACATTATGATAATTGCAATGAACACACATATGGCAGAATATAGAAATAAAAACTTAGAACCTAGCTTATCCATAACCGCTCCTGCTATGAACGGCGTTATCGCCTGAGCTGACATTGTGGCAGCATAATAATAACCTGTATACTTGCCTATACTTCCTTCGCTAGATAACTCAACAACCATCGGAAATGTGTTTACATTTGCAATTATAAGCCCAAAGCTTGCAACTAGATAAAATAATGCAAACAATGTCGCTTTTATTGCATCTCCACTAATCCCACCCTTTTCAGATGCTTTTTTAATTATCGGTATAAATATAAGTAAGAAGGCAATAGTGGCACATATAAACCCTACTATAATTGATTTCCGTCTTCCTATTTTTGTCGCCATAATTCCCACAGGAATAAACGCAATGGCACTTATGCCCATACTTACTCCTACTATTACAGCGGCAATTACTGGTTTTAAATTTAGCTCCTTTACGCAGTATATAGATATGTTTGATGACACCGCATTAAATCCCATAAACCACATAAATATAGAGCCAAGAATTAATATAAAACTTAATAACTTTGCTTTTTCAAGTTTTTTCTTTTTCTCTTCTTCCGAAAGTCCTTTCATTTTACTGTAGAACTTTTCTTCTAATTTTTTTGTTAATGACACTGTTCTGTCATCACCAGGTTCGTCTTTAATTTTTTCCAATTCTTCCTTTTCAATATCTTCATCTGTTATCCCAAATTCTTCACAAGTTTTAAGATATGATTCTTTTAATTTTGGTTCTCTTACAAATCCTATAAAGAAACATAGTAATGCCAACATGGCTATTGCTACAGCTGAAAAAATAATGGTATATGTAAAATATTGTGCTGGCTTAATTAGTGCAATGGTATATATAAGAAATGCAATCGCTCCTCCTACACCTCCCATGAGATTAATCATTGCGTTTGCTTGTGATCTTAATGGTTTTGGTGTGACATCTGGCATTAATGCCACCGCCGGTGATCTAAATGACGCCATGGCTATAAGCACAATTAAAAGTATTATCATATACGCACTAAGCATTATCTTGCTGTTTTTATCTTGTTGCACTCCTTTCCATATTTGTTCCGATATATATACATTCATCCCTGATTCAACATATTTCTTATAATCTTCATTTCCCTTAATAATATCCGTTATCTTTTTTTCACCATGTTCTGTAACTATTGATCCTTTTATATCAACGACTATTCCTTTTTTAGTAACCTTTGTTTCTTTCCCTTTTGGATCTTTGTATCGTATGTCAGAATTCTCAGGGTTTTTATATTTATATGCTTTTTTACCAAATTGTTTCTTTTCTACACCCTTTAATTTTTCGTTTACTAAATTCGCATCGTATCTGATTTTTAAATAATCATCTTTTTCTACTTTATTAATTTTCAAATATGTTGTGTCACTATATTTTTTGTCACCATAAAATCTGTTAAGCAACTCATTCATTTTTGTTTCATCATTAAGCTCTTTAACAATGTCTTTTCTTATTTGCATGCCCTTAGCCAATGATGAGTGTGATGAAAGTGGAACAAATATCATTAATACTGCGGATACAATAGTTCCAATAAATATAAAAGGTGTCCTCTTCCCATATCGCTTAGCAAACTTTCCTTCTGATTTGTCTGATAACTTCCCAAAAATTGGGAGCAAAAACAAGGATAACAGGTTGTCTAAACCCATTATTAATCCTCTCATTTTATTATCCAATCCATATGCGTGCTCAAGAAGTAATGGCATTACAAAATCGTATGCTGTCCAGAATACCATTATTATTGCAAATGCAATTCCTACTTTTATTGTTTGTGGATAGTTGAGTTTCAACTTCTTGTCATTTCCGCCCATAATATCTCCCCAATATGATTTATTTAAAATCTAAAAACTTAATCTTTTTTAATTCGCTATATACTCTATCTATATTTGTTTTTAAATATTCGTTCGGAACTTTTATGTCTGCAATTGCTCTTATTACTTTTTCTACATCGCTAAAGTAATATTCAACAACTTTTGTACTTAGTGATGCAACTTTAATTCTATATCTGTCAGCGTTTTCATTTATCTTTTCTCTAACACTTTTTGTTAGGGCTCGCACATTTTCCGCATTAACATCTCTTTCATGATGGATATGTTCAGTGCCATTGATATCCGCACATACGTTATACATATTAACTATATTATCAAGCTTCCAGCCTGAGTACATGTCCTGTTTTAAAATTTTCTTTTTTATTTCATCATTATATAGTAATGCAATGCTTCTTTTGTTTATCATCCTTACATAAGCTTTTCTCAACATTTTTTCTTGTATTCTATTTGAGAGCATTATATTTATATCATTGTCTATCTCGTCAGAAATAACTGCATTCATGATCATTGCTGCATAAGCATACGATTCTGGCATATCCCCTGTGTTTATATCGCTTTGTATTCTATTAATTATTTTTTCTTTTGATTCCTTCTCACTATGCATTTTTAATATAAATTTCGATAATGGAATCGCAAATAATGTTGATATGTCATCATGATCTTTATTATTCTTTATAAGCTGAAGAATCTTGTATATATCACCAGCAAGATCTGCTGTTGCATCATCAAGAATTCCTTTTCCCTTCTCCATTCCATCAACAATTAATTTTGAATACTGCATCACATAATTGAAAATATCCAAATAATCAATTGCACTATTTATAATTCCAGAGGGTATCATTGCCCTATTAAATGATTCGGTAATCTGCATGAGTGTCTTTGTCATATTTCGTCCTCGTGCTGACTCAACCCTTGCATGAAGCTCTATCATATTGTTTATAACTACTTTTAAATATTTATTTATTTCATCTACCGTTGCATCTTCTAATATCCCACTTGCTAAACTTTCAATTTTTTTAATATTTCCTTTTGATTCAAGAAAAAAACTTAAAAATCTATTTGAAATTGGTTCGTCTGCTATTTTTGATATTGTTTCCACAAAATCACCGATTGTATCCTTTTCTCTCTTAAACATTTCAACAACAGCCTTATCTTTGTTTAAAATATTCAAAGAATTCTTTAATTCTTCCAGTATGCTTATAGCTTCTCCCATGGAGCTTTTATTCGTTGTCTTCGCCAGCAGTTTATTTCCTCTTTCTAAATGCTTCTCCACAAAGTTATTGTTTAGCAGTTCATCTAACATACTTACAAACAGACTCTTTATATTTACAGAGTTCAATTGTATACCTTTCAATGCATCAAAGATTGATTTATTTATAAAGTTTAAGTCCGTGATTGCGTTATTGGTATCTTCTTTGGAAAATACTTCTGCGATTTTTTTTATTTGACCTTCCTTTAAATCACTTTTTCTTATGACATTGCCATAAAAATCAGCCCATGCTTTTGCAACGATATATTTACCTGGGTCACTCATTTTTCTAATTTCATTATCTTTTTTGTTATTTGTGAAACTTTTATCGTAGAACTTTAATACACTCTCTTGAAATGCATTTAACGCTTTTTCTCTTGGCGTTATTTTCTTTGTACAGGATACTGAAATTACTAAAGAAAGAAGTAATAAAATAATTGTAGGAACTGTTAATATAGTTCTATTCCGCACCCTTTTCATTCCCTTATATTATAACTTGACCCATATTTCAGTACAATAGGAGCAATTGTATAACATACAAAGAATGTGCTTGATATTAAAAAGGGTATCCACCATATAAATGTATATGAAAATAACATACCTAAAATCCTCAAAGAATCAATCAAAAACATCATTCCAAAAACACTCCCCACTATAGCCATAATGGATGATATCGCTGCAACAATTCCGTTCTCTAGAATTTCTATTTTAAAAAGATCTTTTGAATATCCACCAAGCTGTATAAACACTTTTCGTTCTTTTTTAAACTTTTGTCGTTCCATATATGACATTCCAATTGTTAAAAACAAACTAAACACCAACACAGCTCCAGCAACAACACCCATAAAATTTAAAATAGAATTTGTAGAGCTCGTTTCCCACTTAAATGCCTCAAGTGCTGAAACAGCATAATAATTCTTTTCAGACATAGAACTACGAATATTGCTTACAAACTCATTCATCTTCTTTTTATTTGATTTTTTTAAAATAACTGTATTGGCTCTTTCATTGAATAGTTCCTTAATGTTTTCATGTTTCATTATTGTATAGTTACCAGCAAACAATGTATGCGAAACAAATCCCACAATTTCACACTTTCTATCTTTCCCGTTTATATTTAGAGTAACCTTATCACCAACTTTCAATCCATAAAGTTCTTTTTTTGAACTATCCATAACAACCGCATTTTTTTTATTCAGCTTTTCCAATATTTCTTCTCTATTTTTGTCTATATATTTAAAATCAACAAAATCTAAAATATCAGCACTGCCGAGAATCATTGATGAAAATTTCAATCTTCCACTCTTTATTTCTCCTTTACCCCAGTACGCTTTAGTCCCCTGTTCATAATCAATATTTTTGTTTTTAAAATCTTCAAGACTCGTGCTTTCTCTAATGTTTGTAACAAAAGCAAAATCTTTAAAATCATTCAAATATGAGCTAAATATTTTTTTACTAACCCCAAACCCACTGAAGAGTAATGTTGTTATTAAAATAGCGACAAACAAACCAACAGAAAGCGATGCGTGTCGTTTCTGAATCCCAACAGAGCCTGTTGCTAATTTCACAATTGGATTACTAACATATTTGTTTTTTCTCAACAGTCCTATAAATAATGCTGTCAATAATGACAAGGTTATAAACATTAGCAGCATGCTTGGAATAGCCATCGCCTTCCTCAATGCAGGAATTGCGATTTCCACTGACACAAAAACAAGCCAAACCACAATAGAAATAATCGCAAAAATCAATATTAATTTATAATCGTCCCTATATTTATTAACTTGTTTTCGCTCACCATTTTTTTTCTTTTGTATCCCAAACAAAAAACTCAAAGCAATACTTAAAAATACTCCTGCAATTGGAATGAGTATCGCTTGAAGTGGTTTAACTTTAAATGTCGAAATACTTTTCAATGTTCCAAACGCTGTTATTGCAGTTATTGCTATTCCTAAAACTATTCCAACTAACGATGCAATCAATGACATTATGAAAGATTCATAAAAGAATATTATTGTAGTTTCTTTCTTCGTTGCTCCTATCTGTCGAAGTTTTTTGTTATATATTTTTCTTCCTCTGTTCAGCAAAATAAATAACAAAAAATAGCTTATTATTGCCAGTCCTATTACAATAGGTCCAGCCACTACCATTGGAGCTACTATGGTATCTGCCTGCTCTTTTATGTATTGATTGTCTCCTGTTTTTTTTACTTGAAAATCTTTATATTTTTCTTTTAATTCACCTAAAGCACTGTCGGGGGATACCCCTTTCGCCAATTTTGCATATAATTCATTATAAATCAGTCCCGTTTCACCAATTAAATGTGCAATTCCATCTTCTATAACCCCAAGAACAACATTCGGATTATCTTTGATAAAATATCCTTTATTTTTTGCTATTCCAATAATATAGTAGTCTCTTGTTATTGAACCTAACTTTAATGTAATTGTGTCACCTATTTTAAGTTTAAAAATTTGTGCTGTCCTTTGTGAAATAATAACTTCATTAGGATTTTTAATATCTTTTGTTCCTTTGTACATTTCTATTGTTTTATTGTTCCTTATATCTTCCCGTTTCATCCCTCTGGCGTTTATATATTTTTCTCTGTATTGTGGATATAAGGATAATGTTGGTATGAATTTATACTTTGATGAACTTTGCTCATACTCTGTTATTCTTGATGAACCACTGTTGGGTAAGATTGTTATATCACTACCATTTGCAGTAGAAACTTCATATTCATTTATATAGTCATTGATAATTGGTCTGAATGATGCCATGGCAAATACCATCGCAACAATAATACTAATCGAAAATATTACTAGTACTGTATTTGAAATCTTTGATTTTAAATTTTTTACAGCTAGTTTAAGCAACATCCGTTATTTTCCCATTCTCCACTTTAATTATCCTTTCAGCATACTTTGCTTGTTCTTCAGAGTGGGTAACCATTACTACTGCAACTCCATATTTAACATTCATTTCTTTCAACAATCTCATAACAGCATCACCCCTCTTTTTATCTAAGCTTGCCGTCGGTTCATCCAAAAATATTATTTGTGGATTGATAGCCATTGCCCTCACTATTGCAACTCTCTGCTGTTCCCCTCCACTTAATTCATTTGGATGCTTGTTGGCTTTTTCTTCTATTTCAAAAAACTTCATCAATTCATTTATTCTATCTTTAGATCCCTGAATTCTTTTTGACAATACTAATGGCAATTCAATATTCTCAATCACAGTCATAGTATCTATTAAATTATCTTTTTGATAAACAAACGAAAAATACTCTCTTCTCATTTGTGATAGTTTTTTATCACTCATCATATTTATGTCTTCACCGTTGATCGTAACTACCCCTTTGGTTGGCTGCTCTATTCCAGATAGAATGTGCAACAATGTGCTCTTACCACAACCGCTCTCGCCAACAACAGATATGAATTCACCAGTATGCAAAGTGATGTTTATATTCTCTAATATCACATTCCCTTTTTCGTACTCTTTTGTAATGTTTTCTGCCTTTAGTATTTCGTTGCCTTTCAATTTGTCTCCTTTGCTTTTAATTAACTTTATTAATTAACTAAAATCATTTTAATATCCATCTATTCTCTATACTAACTAGTGCATTCTTTTTTTTCACTTTATATGATTTATACCTTCCACTCTACATCATATAGGACATTCCCTTTTTTATCTTTCAAATTCCACATCTCGTGCCATCCCGCAGGTTTTGTACTTACTTCGCTTTTTATCTTCGTCAACTTATCACAATGTGCAAATGCCCTTTCTCCTATTTCTGTTACTGTGGATGGAATTGTTAATGACTCTATAGATAATTTTCTAAATGCTTGCTCACCTATTTTCTTTAGTCCTTCATTTAAAGTTAAGGTTTTCAATTTCCCACAACTTTCAAATGCGGATGCTCCAACTTCTTCTACAGTTTTTGGAATTGTTAATGTTTCTATTTTGCTACCATAAAATGCATAATCGTCTATTTTTGCTAAACCTTCGTTTAGAGTCACTTCTTGTAATTTTTCACAGTCTGCAAACGCCTCATACCCTATCTCTTTAATACTGTTAGGAATATTCATTGATTCAATTGCCGTTTCCCTAAATGCTTGTCCACTAATATTTTTTAATCCCTCATTTAATGTAACTGTTTTAAGTTTTTTACAACTATCACACATTCCAAGCCCAATTTCTTCAACACTTTTCGGCATATTTAAACTTGTGATCGAGGTGCGATAAAAAGCATGCTCCCCTATTTTTTTCAACCCTGCATTTAGTGTTATAGATTGTAAGTTTGAACATTCAGCGAATGCATCATCTCCTATTTCTTGGATTGTCTCTGGCATTTCAACGCTTCCAACTGAAGCGTTGGCTTCAAAGGCATTGTTTGAAACCTTAATTACCTTCTCGCCTTTATATGTTTTCGGTATTTTTACATCATTAAAAAAACCACTGCTGAATCCATCTGGTAACTCCCCTCCTGGGAATTCATCTTCTGGATTTGGAAACTCTGGTTGCTGTGCTACTCCTTTATATTTTTTAACTGCATATCCTCCATCTATTTTTTCCATATCAAATAGTTTTTCTATTTCTTTATCTAATGTTGGTTTCTGCTGTTCAGGCTTTTTCTGCTCAGTTTCTTTTCCTTTTCCATTTTGTTTTGATTTTTCGGAACTCCTATTCCCACACCCAAATAAACTCATCGCCAATATCAAAATTAATGTTAAAAATATCGCACTCTTTAAAATATTATTCATTTATATTTCTCCAAATTTTGTTAGTTGCTTTATATTACCATTATTTTGGCATTTCTGTCGCCTGTTTTTATTTTTTACTTCAGACAACTAACAAGCATGAGAATTTTTATATATAACTTAAAAAATTAATTTGTTGGATTAGACTGCCCTAATATCGGCAATTATTCGTCATAATCTGTTTTTATTTACTAGAGTTCATTTGTTTGTTTTATTTACATTTCTTACTACGCTATTTTTTTATTCAAAAATTTTGATCCCGAGTACTATGGCTGGATCGTGCAGAATATTTCATTCAAGTCTACTGCATTAATTAAAAATATTTTCCATATATTAACTTCATTCTCAGAATAATATACGCTTTGTAATGATTTCATTTTCCCTCTTTTTAGGGGCTCGGTGTTCTGCTTTTAGTCGTTGTCATTATTCAAATCTCTTCCATGAAGTTTTTCTATGTCAAATCTAGTATTCTTGCTGGTTCGAGACAGCTGTTTCGTTATTTAAAGTTCAAGCATAGGGCTAACATCTACATTTTCACTATTTGACATTGATTCAACCGTTAAATGCATTTTACTAAGAGCTCCCTTGACATCTCTAAATCTGATTGCTTTATCTAATTTAATTTTGGCAACCTTCCAATTTCTATTTTCGTATAGATAAATATATTCTATCCATGGATATAATCGTTTATTATCTAATTCTATTAACTTTGCCTTTGTGTCTTCACAATCAGCATCACGACCATAAGCAACACAAACTCCTGGTTCCTGATTGTGTATACTATGTTCTTCCCCTTTAGGATTTATCTTTTCTCCCAGACATGACAAATCTCCCAAAGAAATTAATTCATCGACCTTGCTTGGTGAATTATAACATTCAAACAGTATTCGCCCATTGTTACTAATATAGCCATCATGATGACAATAAATTCCTAAAATATTTCCATCTTCCGTTTTTTTACATATATAACTTCTTGTGCTCATTATTATCCTCTCAATTCTTTTATTATTCTCTTATCCATTCACTGTATTGTTCTCGACTATTACAAGTATTCATTGTTAAATAATCCCCTAGTTTTTCTATTTGATCTCTTCTCAAACTTGCCGGATTATTTCTATCGTCTAAAGTAAAAAATATTGCTGTCCCAAAAACACTGTTTCCTTTTTCTGGAATATAAAAATTTGGATCTTTCCCTCTTATTTTTGCTCTTTTATTTTCATATCCATATACCCCTTTTATTGTTGGTATTTCAAACAACTTGATATATCCATCTACCAACGACTGCATTAAGAAGAGGTCGGGAACTACCACTTCTATTTCCATTTGTTCCAATGGGTTTTTTATTACCACTGTTATTGGATCTTTCTTCACTTTACTCCAAAGAAATCTCATCCTTTGTTTTTTCTTCCTCCATTTTTAAAAGTTCTTCTACAAGTAGTTTCCTAATATATTCCTCAATTTTCTTCTTCATTAATTCTCTTTCTTTTTCATCTTCTTTCCTCTTCATTTCATGCTCTCCTTTTCAATTTGTTCTTTCATCTCCACGTCCACTTTTTCTTTTATATTTTTCATATCATTCTTTAATATGTATCTATCAATGCCGTAAATCATAGTGTTTGCCAGCCTCATGGCATTATTAATGTTTGTTTTAAATTTCATAATTTCACTATCTGAAAGTTCCACGAACTGTCTCATTAATTTTTGATTCATTTCATAATCAATTCCCATATAGCTAAGTATCATTTCTACAGCAGAATCTATCTCTAATTTTTTTATATTAGTAATCGACACATGGTCGATTCCCTGGTCTTCACATATTTCTAATGAATTAGCTATTGTTATCTGCGTAACAAGAACTTCCATATATTTCTTTTTTGGCAATGTTTCATTTATTTTTATTTCTTTCTTCTCAATGTCAATAACTGCATCATAAACCGCCGATGGTTCCATCTTTGCTATCTTATATTTTGTCGACTGTGCTTTCACCGCATCCGTAAGTTCATCAAGTGCATGTATATATGCATCCTGTGCTGTAAATATTTCTTTGTTTAACCCCGATGTCTGCGAGATATCAAAGACATAACCTGTTCTATATCTAGGTTTCCCATCAGGCCCTCTTTGTTTAAGAATTATTTTTATTCCCTTCTCACCCTTGTTTACCCTTCGATCCAAATTATTCCACTCTTCTAAACATCTCACTCTACCAACATTCTGCTTTTGTAAGTTTATAAGTATTTGATTCTCTATGCTGTACTCTTTTACGGGCGGCATTCTTTTCAGCATATTCGAATATTTTCCACCTTTAATAATTCGTATCAACTCTCTATTTGCTTCTGCAAAAAGTTCATCTGCACTCGTTTCCCTAACGTTCATATTTTAAATATTTCCTCCTTATCACTCTTCTCAAGCTGTATTAATGAAAACTCATTTCTATCTTCAATAAATATCATTTCACCTCTTTTTAGTGTTGAAATATCGCACAGCCCTTCCCCCTTTACTGTTATAAAGGTGTTTTCAACATCTTTCCATTCTCCTTGCGGGATTTTAAAAATCATTGCATATTGTGCAGCACTTAATGGAGACATCGTCTTTTTTTCATACTTCCCCTCTGATTGAAAATCTCTAAGTGATTGTGTTACTAAAATCATCATGCCATCGTATTTCCTAATTCTTTTAGATAAAAGATATATAAATTCCAAAGCCGTCTTCCTACTTTCATCAAGTAAAATATGACTTTCATCAATTAGCACAATTACCTTTCTGTTTGATTTATGAATCTTGTTATACTCAACATTTTCAAAAATTGTTTTTTCTATTTCTTTAATTGTCAACATGAGATAAACATTAAATAATCCGCTGTCCTTTTCTTCAAAGACTCTTGCAAAATCAAAACATACACACCTTCGATTTTCATTAGACTCCACTCTGTCCTCATTACTTATTCTTCTAATGATTGGCTCAACTTTGTTGTATACCCCTTTTGCTTCTATCCTTTTAAGAACTTTCAAAAAAGACACTTTATCTACCTCTTCATATGCTCTCCTTGTTGCATTGGTCAGCTCTTCTATTTCTTCCAAATTCAAATCCTGAAACAGCTGTTGGTACAGTGCTTTTAAAAATTCCATGTGCATTAGAAACTTAAATTCACAAACATCAGAATTGCTTATCTCAAATGGATCAAAAGGAATTGTATGTCTTATTGTTCTCACCTCACCATGAAGGTGTTCGCAAAGTTTTTTATATTCCCCTTCTATGTCTAGTATCATTATTTTGCTATCCTTTACCGACAAGTTCATTAATAAATCTTTTGCACAGTATGATTTCCCACTTCCCGGGGTTCCCAGTATCACCAAATTTGAATTCAAATGCCTCGAGTCTCTTTTAAAAAAATTAACAAAGTTTGCCTCCTCTGAATTTAGGTATATTCCATCCTCATCAGTCACTTCATATTTCTGAAATGGAAACATATACGATAATGTTGTTGCATCCATTGTTGTTGATTTCTTTTGCATAAACTTATTTCTTGATACAAAATCAAAAATTTGTTTTTGAAGAAAGATTTCATCTTTTACTTTAAATCCCTTTGCACCCAGCTCCTTAATGTTCGTTTTCTTGTTTCTTTTTTCACCTTTTTTATCAAAACACTGAAAAGCTACTACCACTTCATATATTTTATCGTTGTTTTTAATACTTATTAGGGTTTCTTCCAAGGCACTTTGAAGGTCTTCTGCATCTATATCATCACTCTTCTTCCTTCTCCTTCTGCTCTGCATTTCAAATATAGCTTTATCCAATTTGCGTATGCTCACACCTCTATCTGCCTCTTTTATATCCACATACACATTTGCCTGCGTATTAAACAAATCAATTCCATATCCCATGTTTACGAGTTTGGGGAATCTCGATATTGTTTGCCAACTACCATCACATCCACAAAATTCATAATTGTTTACCTTATACTTCACATCTTCATTATTCTGCGGAAATGCAATCTTTAAATATTCCTCTTCTGATATTTCTCTACATTCCATCCCCATACTCTCGAACATTTCTATCGTTTCTACCGAGCTACCTTCAAATGAAATAAAATAACGATAATATAAATATTCTTCCAATTCCCTACTCTGCAATTTTTGAATAACCCCTTCGGCAATTGCAGTTCTTACTTCGCATTCCTCTTGATTCAAAAGTCCTTTTTGAGAATTTTCTTTTAATTTTTCTATATTGCTGTTATATGCTTCTATTTGCTTCGTATACTTCTTTATATCTAAAATCTTAGAAATACGGCAGTTCTTGATTATGGCTATACCCCTCTTAAAGATTTCTGTAAGTTCTTGTCTTCTTTCTTCTGTACAACTAATAAAATTTAATCCACTAAGTTCAATATATTTGCGTGTGCTTTCACTAATTGCTTCTTTTACCTTTTTCTTTGACACGACAAATCTCATTATGTCAACCGCATATAGATATAAGCCTCTATCATCTATGCGTACTAATGAGATACACACCGCCAAAAAAATCAATATACTTATTACTAATCTTTGCTTTGTATATTTTGTTAAAATACCAGCAATCAACATTAGCATTGCTATAAGCACAAACATTTCCAAATAACCTAGTCCTTTGTAAAATTTATGTCTTACCTTTGTCGTATATGGTATGTATCTCATTTTTTATTTTCCTCGCCTTTTCTTTTATTGTCGGTATCTTTTCTACAACCTTATCTGTTACTTTCTTAACAACCTTTACTGCACCAACCGTATGGGATATAACGCCAACCGTTCCTGCTGTTGTCGCTCTTATCGAATGAATTATTTCGTTCATTCCTAAATTGCTCTGCCCCTGCGTTATAATCCCGGAAATCATATAATGTGCATGGACCGCAGCGACTGCTCCTCCAATTAAAAACAACATTTTTATAAATCCGTTTTTGACTGTTGCTGAATAAAAGTCCATCTTTATAATCTCATTCATGAGCATAAAGAAAACATTCAGTGATATTACTATCGCATGAGCCGATATAACCTTTGAGATCATTATTTCTTTTAATGCATTCATTCTTGATCCGTCATCAATAACTCTTGTCGCAACAGCAAATGGTGACATCATATACAGCAAGATGACATCGAAAATTCTACGGACAAATAATATTGATCCTATAGTTAAGGTGATAAGAATTATCCCTCCACCAAGTATTGATGCAAAATAATTCATTTGCAGCGGGCTGTAATATGCATATATGTCTGCAATGTCTGTATATGATAGTTTCCCTCTTAAAAACATTTTTTCTATTTCTTCTCTGGAAGCAGGATCTCCTATATAAGCTCCTTCGGAACTTACCAAAAACAATTCGCCTCCAAACCTAATTTCTCCGACAGTCTCCGTATTGAGCATAAGCTTATATATCGCCCCAACGATTGTGTTGGAAAGAATTACAAAAGCCATGAGCATAAAAGGTATTAAAAGAAATAATATAAATGACATTAATGCATGCTTTACCAATTCACCCCGACTTTGCCGACTCAAATCATCTTTTACAGTGTCTTTAATAATCCTTATTATCAGAAATAAAAACAGCAATGTCGTTGCCATTAGTACTATTCCCCAAAACACCTTGCTTACATTTCGATCAAATATGAAATGTTTAATCAAATCTTGTGGTTGCTTATCTCCAGATACTGGCTCGAGTCCAGCCAATACCCTAAATGTAGATGTTATAAAATCTAATATTTTTAATATCCAAATCTGAATTCTTAAAAGTATTTTTGCTATAAACACTTTAAGGAGTGTCGCATTGTCCGTCAGCATATTATCCTACCTTATTTGTAACCCACTCCTGCAATATTGGCATCGCTATCTTTAAAGAAACTATAAGAACAAAAATCAGCAAAAACCCTATTATTGCTCCAACCAAATCTTTCTTTGCTTTCTCTCTCGAATTCTGCTCGTCTGCCTTAGCTACCTTTATTCCAAGAAAAATACAATATATCGTTCCTATTGCCCCTATCACTGCTATTAAGGGCCATAAAATTGCATTCACAACTTCCAGGACAGGAACTATCACCGGATTAAAATCTACATTCATTTCTTCTTCTCCTTTTTGTTTTTGTTTTTCTTTTTAACAACAAAAAATATACCTACTCCGACAGCAACAACTATTGCCACAACAATAGGAATTACTATTCCTGCCTTAGATTTCTTTTTTATAATTTCAAATGTCACTGTATTGATATTTCCAAGATTGTCGATAGCCGTAACTTCATACTTACCAACTTTGTCACAAATAACACCGCTAAAATATTTGATCTCTTTACCGTTATATTTCAAAACTGTTTTTATCGTTTTATCAGTGTCAATAACCGCTTTATATCCTTTCCCATTTTGTATCCCAACTATCTTTATATTTGGTTTCTGATTTATAATTTCAAACTCGCATTTGCTGTTGTTGAAAATTATTCGATATTTCCCCGACTTGCCAAAAACTGCTTTACCTATTATTTTGTCACCATTAACTGTCGCCTGAATATCTTCAAAATCATGTGTTATTTCTCGAGATACGCTAGGAACAATTTGAAATCTCACCGTCTTAATATTCCCATATTGATCCTTCGCAATAATCTTATACTTTCCAGGACGGACCAACTTGCCTTCGCTTGGAACTGTTTTATCTTCAAGCATTAATTTTATTGATAATTTTTCTTTAGAGGTAATCTCAACTGAATTGTATATGCCTCCATTTTCAACTCCTGATATGTCTACATCTTTATCTATTTCGAATGATATTTCTGAACTGTTGCCGACCTCATCTGTTGCTTTAACTATATATTTGCCAGTTTTGTTAAATGTAGTTTCGGTGTGTCTAACCCTTTCATTGTTAACACTAATGACATCTGCGTTTTTTATTTTGATTGTCACATCTTGATTTCCTATTTTTTTATAATTCCCCGTTATTTCTGGAGGCGTATTATCAATCTCAAATTTAAACTCTCTCAGAAAGCCATCCGAATTGTATAGTTTTACCAAATAGCTTCCATCCTTATCTATTTTTGTCCCACTTAAATACTCTGCTGTAATTATTCCCTTTGTTATTGTTGCCTTTGCATCCCCTTGATAATTCAGAACAAACATCCCTGCAAACTTACTTTTCTCTATGTTCGCTGTATATCTTGGTTCCGGTTTTGTATATTTATATTTATGTTCCCTAGATAGCAAATGTGCCCTATCTGAAATTTCAACAATGTACTCTCCTGAGCGGCTAAATGTGTATCGTAACAAATCAATTTTTACATCTCTAGCGTCTGAATCTTGCCACATTCTTTCTTTTACACCATCAAACACTCTATATATCGCCATGTTTAATATCGGAACTCCTGATTGTTCAACTATTGTCATTTCAAGCCTCTGTGTTATTTCATTTTCAAAAAATTCTACTCTTGGTTCCTGTCTCGATATGACTATTTCAAACTTTTTGCTTCTTCCATATCTATTTACTGCCTCAACATAGTGTTTTCCATTATTTGCCAATTTTGCACTTTCAAGACTTGAAAATGTCTTAAGCAAATTAAATTCAGCATCATAAATGTTAAGATGCGAATTTGGCTCCATCATAAAATCAACATCGCTATTGAAATACTTTTTTTGTATCAACACTAACAATTGACGTTCCCGCCTTCACCGCAACAATTGGCGGTCTTTTTAAAACAACAAATGTGTATGATTTTTTTTGTCCAAAAGAATCTACAATGTCGACAACTTGTTCACCTTCGTCTTCTATTCTTACAATCTCTTTATCATTCAAAAAATACCTATAACGACTATCTGTTTGTAATCCATTTTTAATATATATCTTCTCTTTTTGGTGCACATTTCCATCGCCCAGCAAATAGCTTTTTTTATCAAAATACATAACTTTTTGTATTGATTTTTCCACATTTTGCAAAAGTACTTCGGAAAGCAGTGTTTTTGAGAAGTAAATTACCTTTTCTCTTCTATTTTTGGCACTTTTATAAACATATATAAAATCGCCATTTAATGCTGAGGTGTCACCCTCTGCGACCTTATATAGCTCTAAATACTTGGGTGAATATCTCACTTGTTCGACATCAGCCCACTCTCTTTTCGATGCATATTCTTTTGCCTTTTTGTAGGTGCTAAATGATATCTTTTGATCATTCTCATTTGGGGTATCAAATGTTTGATCAATAGGGCTAAACTCAACATAATTTTCATATATGCTTTTTATGGTTTTGGTGCAAATATTTCCCGCTTTGTCAAAAGTCTTAACCTTATAGGTACCTTCATATATTGGGTTAATAATTTCGCCATTATATTCACTTCCATTAACAGTTATCTTCGCTAGTGGCGATCCTTTTGCGTTCTCCATTTCAACCCTAAATGGTGCTGATACAATTTCCTCAGTTACTATTTCAATCCCATGTCGGTCCACGCATATCACTTTTTCAAGTGACTCATTCCCAACATCATCTACTGCCTTAAATCTGTATTTCCCTTCTGCAAGAAACATACCATCCGAATAATGAGTCCATGAATGATCATTCGCACTTATATATTTTTGTGTCGAAATGTTTGCAACAAACCTTATGTCCGTGGAGTTTGAATATTCTCCTTTGAATGAATTTCCATCAACCAACAAATCTACAATCGGCTTCTTTGTGATTCTATTAATTTTTAAAATATCGCTTTTGTTACCACATTTGTCTTCTGCATACAACTCATATTCTCCGTCCTCAATCACAGCTCTTTGTGTTATTTGTGTGAATGTACCATAATCTTTTCTTATAAACACGTTAGGTAATTCGTCCAAATTATCGTTTAAATCAAAAATTACATCTGCATTTGTTTTTAGTACTCCATTTTTAGGCTGTCTTTCACCAATAATGCCTATTGGCGGTTTTTCATTGTCTATGGTAATCGTTCTTGTTTCACTTTTATTCCCGGCAAGATCAATGACATAAATTTCATATTTGCCATTTTCTTCAATATTTCTAATTGAACCGCTAAACTTGTCTCCATTTCTTTTTGTTACAATCTCTAAAATGCCAACATCTTCAATTATTTCAAATGTTATGTTCGATGCTTTTGTATATTCTCCATTAAACTCTCTGCCATCTGCATATGTTCTAATTTGTGGAATTGTTTTATCAATCGTGATCTCTTTTATCTCAGATTTGTTTCCCGCCTTATCTATAGCCTGTACACATATTTTTGTGGATTTCGTCGGTGTTTCAATTATTCCTTTTTCATATTTCTTCTTAAGATCATTTTCGACTGTCCAATATAATATGCTGTCTATTCCGATATTATCCTCCGCATCAAGCGATAAAGCCCCATTTGCATACTGTTTATTTGTCTCTACTCCGTTTACCTTTATCTTTACTTTAGGTTTAGTATTGTCACATCTAAATCTTGTTATCTCTGTTTTGTTTTTTAATAAATCTATCGCATAAACTTCATAGACGCCTTCTTCCCTACATTCAAAGGATCCTATCATCCCACGCTTAATAACCTTTCCGTTTCTTGAAACTACAATTTCTTTCAAATATGTATCTTCAACCCAAAACTTTACCAACTCACTTACGTATGAACCGTTTGTTACTTTATCTCCTTTTATGGTTGAGATTTTTAATGTAGGGGGCGTGTTATCAATGGCGAACTGGTGCGTCACCATATAATCTCTTATTTCCCAATTATGCCTATCGATAAATCTGATCCCTATTTGCAATGTATATCTTCCAGAATTTTTTATTTCATTTTTAAATAAAATCTCTCCATAAGTCGTTTCCTCAAAATTATGGACTAAGGTTCCATAATGATATAGCTTCACAAATGAAATCTCACCGACAACATATGAATTTGTAAATTGAGTTGACTTTAAGAATCCTCTATTTTTGTAAAAAGTGAATACTCCAGCTCCATAAACCATCCTCTCTGGCGTTGGATGTTGATTCATTGTAACATTTGCATACAATTTGAAATTTTCAAGCACCTCGTTTTTTACTTTTTCATACTTCTGTGTTTTTGGATTTTTTTCATATGTTTTATGTCGAACTATAACATCTTCCATTTCTTCTGCATGTACATCCTTTTTGTGTATATTGCATGCTGAAAAAATCATTGTTCCAAATAAAATGCATATTGCCATAACTATTATGACAATTTTCCTTTTCATATTCCTCCTCTGTTTTTTACTCTATTTCTTTTTCTTCTATTTCTTCTATCAGCTCTATAATCGCTGTTGCTAAATATTCTTTATCTATTCTCTTTGCAAATTCGATAAAATCTTTTAAACACATTATTATTTTCTCTCTATTTTTTGTTTCAATCAGCGTTGCAAGCAACTTCATATCTTCTGGTGCCAAAAGCTCCACGCTTATAATTTCATGTATCTTGTTTTTAATTTCTTCTACAGTCATTGTTTCTTCCTCTATTTCTTCAACAATTCTATTTTCCTTCCTTACAACCTTCTCTCTATTCTTTACAAGTGTTGTTATGTCATATATTATTTTTTCTTCATCAAATAACTTCTTAAAAGTCTTTGTTTCTTCTCCACTCTTTAAAATGAATTTTGTACACTTATACGACGGTGTAAATTTTGATTTTATTGGGTTGTATCCAAATATTGTCACTATTGCATTCCCTACATTATCTCCAGAATTCAGTGTTCTCAGTTCACTCGGATAAATTAGCGGTCGTTCTTTCACTGAGATATTATTAGTTGAGTCTTTACCACCACTAATGCTCTCGGATATGCTCCTTGATAATGTTGAGTAGTTGCCACACCGCTTTGAAAACTCTTCTGTGGTCGCCAAATCACTTGTGCCAATAAATACATGTACATTGCAATTTGCCTTCACTATGTCTGCTATGTTTTTGTCATAAACCTTTGTAAGCTGTGAATAGGACTGAACAACAAATGTAATAAATATTCCTCTACTTCTAGACACGGTTGCCATCTGCTCAATCTTTTCAATCTTCGGAAGGTTCCCAAATTCATCCAAAATGAAATATACATTTCTTTTTAATTTCAAAGATACATTTGCACTGGCTTTAGATATTAATTGTTTATAAGCACTTAAAATAACCATTGATGCTATCTTGTGTCGTGTATCTTTCTCATCTGGAATCTGAACAAACACGGCACAAGGTTTTTCATCCATTTCTGCAAAATCAATTTCACTTTCAGATGTTAAATGACAAATAGAAAGATCTGTAAATATGTTGATCTTATCAAACAGCGTAGACAGATAACTTCCTCTTGTTCTCTCGTGCGACTCTAATGTCTGCTTTGATAGTGCTCGTGCTTTTGACAATATATTTCTATTACTAAAATATTCGACCAAAGATCTACAATTGTTGTCTGTACTAGAAAGGATTTTAAACAAATTATAAAAATTATATTGCTCTTTTTTTAGTTTTCTATCCTCATCTTGTGAATCTTCCAACATTGCCAAAAGCGTTGCAAGTATCAGATTTTTAGCCCCCGATTCCCAAAGGGGTTCACTCTTGCTTGTTATGGGGCACAAACTTGCAGCCACATCATTCAATTTTTCATATACATCATCATATCTTTTTTGCTGTTCTATCCTCATTGCATTTTGTAGTTCAGCTTCTGAATATTCTTTCCCAAAGAGAAAATATTTCTCTCCTTTCTTTTCCACATACTTATATATGTTAGATGCAATATCATAATCCACATAAATTTCTTCGAGCGGATTCCATTTTGTTGACGCATATGGGTTTCGCAAATCAATTACTTCAACCTTATATCCTTTCTTTTCAAGACTATCTTTATGCTTCTGATAAAGCTCACCTTTTGGATCTGTAATAAGCATCGATGGTTGTTCTTTATACTCACTTATTATCTGTATGTTAGGATCTATATAATTTGTTGTCTTTCCGCTCCCGGTGCTCCCAATTACTAGAACATGTGAGTTCTCCGCCATATTGATAACATACTCACCATCCCTTTCTTCTGCCTTTATGACAACTCCACCTTCATGAATAACATTGCCAAAAATTGCTGTTGTAAAATTTTGTTCAATTTCATCATTCGTCTGAAAATGAACACTTTCAAGGTTGCCACTAATTTCATCATCTTCTTTTTTACCTTTAAGCAACAACTTTGCCATACGCTTACTGTATCCCTTTTTATATTTGATCAACATCGCAATCCCGAAGAGAACAGCTAGGACGACAAAGAGTATATATACTTCCTTCTGTTTTAATAGACTCACATTTCTCTCCGCTATCTTGTTTAGCACTGCTACAACCCCGCACGATATTGTAAAGGCTCCAACAATAACTGAAGCAACCGCAATAATATGTTTCTTCATTTTTTCAATGGATTTGCTATTCCCAATCTCTCCCAATCTATTAGATCTTGTACAATGTCTGCCGTGAAATAATAAATAAATTTAGATGCGACATCGTAGCTTGTTTTTTCTCCGGCAAGCATTCTTCGAAGCTCTCCAACACTTATACCTAATTCCTCTGCAAACTGTTTTTCAGTCATGTTGTTTTCTTTCATAAATTTCAAAACTTTATCTACTATTATGTACATTCTCTACCTCCATTTTTTCTCTACACTTATATGTGGACAATTTCTTTTAAATCTCGCACCCTTTCATAAAAAAAGTTCTGTGACATATTCTTTAACCCTATTTAACCGCTTCCTAACTGCAGATTCAGATATCCCTAATTCTTTTGCTATTTCTGTATTTTTAAAACCTTTTTTTTTAATTCATATGCTTCATTACTTTTTTCTGTCACTTTAAATCTTTGTCTATCAAAAAAATCTTTCGACTCCTCTTCTCCAATCAAAATATCTAATGGTGATGTTGTGTTCCCCGCAACATCGCCTTTTTCATCCATATATCTATCTAGAGAGAATGTTTCTGTTGCAATATATCCACCCCGCCATTTTTGTTTTAACTCTTTTTGAAATATTCGTTTTTCTTGTTTTTCCAAAGCTTCATGAATCTTTAGATATTTATCATCTACCCATACTTCACTTTTACTTCCGTCTACAAATTCATAAATTATTTTTTTCATATTCTTATTCCTCCTAAAATAAAAAATCCTACAAAACACTCTTGTGTTTTTTGTAGGACTTTGATAACTTCTAGCGATAGTTTCTGTTTTCTACAACTTTTGTTCCTTTCCTATGTTGGTCTTATTTTGTGCCACATTCAGGATGCCGAAACAAGTTTTATATTAGTTTTCTGACAAAGGGGTATGCACTACGTTGTTTTACGACTTAATCCTCCTTTCAAGTTCGGAATATTTAAGTACTTTCTCAGAGATGTTTCTTGTGTTTATTGACATCTGTCCATTATCATCCAAACTTATTCGTATTGACTGTAAACATTCGGGGCATAGAAACAACACATCCTGACATTCCTTTGCTTCAAACAATAACTGGTTACATATTGGACATCTAATTTCTTTTCTCTTCGACATTGTTCTCTCCTAAAATTTCTTAATATTCCCTACTACTACTCCAAATACTTCACACTCTTTTACAACTATATCTTTCATGTTTTTATTTCTTGGATGTAAGACAACTTGTTCTTTTTCTGGTCTATATTCCTTTATAGTTGCCTCTCCATCGATCATTGCTAGGATGATCTGTCCATACTCCGCTGTTCTCTGTTTTCTCACAACGACAAGATCTCCATCACTAATCCCTATATCTATCATGCTCGTGCCTTTTACTCGAACCATTACTAACTCTCCAGTCCCAAACAAATTTGCAGGCAGAGCATATGTATCTTCAATGTCTTGTATTGCGAGTATTGGTTGCCCACATGCTGCAGCTCCTACCAATGGTACATTTACAGCATTTGCTGTGAATCGATCATCAACAGATATCTTCCCATCCTGTTCTCTTTGAATAATTCCTTGTGCTTCCAATATATCTACATATCTCTTTACTTTAGACAATGATGAAAACTGCCTTGGGAATCTTCTCATTATTTTTCTATACCCTGGTGACTTCGCATATTTTTTCTGTTCCTCATAAATATAGTCACTTAACTGTATTAACAATCCTTCATTATATGTTCTCATTTTGGCACCTTTTCGGAACGCTCCGTTCTTGTTTAAAAAATAACATATCTAACATTTCTGTGCAACTGTTTTTTATTTATTTTTCTTTTGGTATTTCTCTATTGTGACAATATTGGTTTTCATCACTTTATCCGCTATTTTTGCCACCACTCAATATATTATTTAGTCTCACTTTTTTCATGTCACATCGATACTCCACACGACTAAAGTCATGGGGTTCTTGTTTCAGCGACCACTATGTTGCTACAAGGGCTTTCGTTTTTTACTTCTACTCTTTTTTATCTTCTCGTCGATCACTTCTATATTTTTGCAAATAAACAATAAGTATTGATACATCTGCAGGAGACACCCCAGAAATTCTAGAAGCTTGTCCTATGGATATAGGTCTTATATTCTCAAGCTTCTCTCTTGCTTCTACTCTTAATCCTTTAAGTGCACTATAATCAATATCTTCTGGAATTAGCTTGCTCTCGATTTTTTTCTGGGCATCTATTGCTGCCTGTTGCTTTTTTAAATATCCCTCATACTTAATTTCTATAACAGCAGCCTTCTTCGCTTCAGAAGTTTGATCTCCTTGCAAATATTTTATTACATCAATTATTTTAAGTTCCGGTCTTTTTGCTAGTTCTGCAACTGTCCCATGAATCAATCGTATATTATATTTGTCTTGAATTTCTTTTTTTTCATTCTTTGTTAATTTTCGATTAAGGTCTTCAATGCAAGCCTCGATTTCTTTTTGTTTTACAAGATACTTTTTATATCTCTCTTCTGTTACAAGTCCTACTTCATATCCCCTTTGCGTAAGTCTTTTATCTGCATTATCTTGTCTCAAATACAACCTATGTTCTGCTCTTGCGGTCATCATTCGATATGGCTCCTCTGTTCCTTTTGTTACAAGATCGTCTATAAGAACTCCTATATATGCTTCATCCCTATTTAGTATAAATGGTGGTTTATTATCAATCTTATGAGCTGCATTAATGCCAGCAACTATACCTTGCCCCGCAGCTTCTTCATATCCACTACTACCATTTATCTGCCCTGCAAAAAAAAGATTTTCTATTTTTTTATGCTCCAGCGTTTTCTTTAATTCCAGTGGGTTTACCGCTACATATTCTATTGCATACCCGTATTTTGCAAATCTGCATTTCTCAAACCCTGGCAAAGAATGATACATTTGCTCTTGTACTTTCGGTGGCATTGATGTTGACATCCCCTGCACATACATTTCATCAGAATTCAATCCTTCAGGTTCAACAAAGATTTGATGTCTCTCTTTGTTTGAAAACCTCATTATCTTTGTTTCTATTGATGGGCAGTATCTAGGTCCTATGCCCGTTATATGTCCATTATATAATGGACTATCATTAATATTGTTTTTAATTATTTCATGTGTTATAGGCGTTGTGTATGTTAAATAACATGGTTCAAAAATCTCAAGATCTTTATCTGTCATAAATGAGAAATGTTCCGTTTCTTCAACTATTTCTTCTTCCAATTTTGTAAAATCTATACTATCTCTATATATTCTTGCAGGGGTTCCAGTTTTAAATCTCCGTATGTCTATTCCGTTCTTTTTTAAACTTTTTGCAAGTCCTTCCGATCTTTTGTATCCACTTGGACCACTCTTTTTCGCATACGGACCTATTATTATTTCGCCATCAAGATAAACTCCGGTAGCTAGTACAACTGAAATTGCACTATATTTGTTTTTATCAGTTATTACACTCTGTATTTTCCCATCCTTAACTGTTATGCCTTTGCATTCTTCATATCTTACTGTAAGATTTTCCTGATTAGAAATTGTCTCTACCATCTTCTGGTGATATAAAAATTTATCTTCCTGTGCTCTTAAAGAAAATACTGCCGGACCTTTTGCAAGATTAAGCATTTTCTTTTGTATTGCTGCTTTATCTGCGTTTATCCCCATTTCTCCACCAAGTGCATCAATTTCCCGCACAAGGTGTCCTTTACTTGTCCCCCCAATTGATGGGTTGCACGCCATATATCCAACATTTGCAACATCTATACATAACAATAATGTCTGCTTACCCATCCTAGATGATGCCAGTGCTGCCTCTATTCCCGCATGTCCTGCTCCAACTACTATTATTTGATATTTTTCCATCATTTGCCTACACAAAATCTTTCAAAAATTTTGTTTATTATGTCCTCAGTAACACTCTCTCCTGTTATTTCATCTAGGTGCCTTTTTGCTGCAATCAAACAAACTAAAACCATATCTATATACATGTTGCTATCTATTTCATTGAGTTCTGCTATTGAATCTTTTATAGCTTCGTAATGTCTCTCTGTTGTTACCAAATCATAATTCTCTATATTGTTTATCTCTAGCCGAAAAAGTATTGCGTCGAGCAATTCAATAATTCCCTCTTTGTTTTTTGCACTTATATACACAACATCTTTTCGTTTTTTTTCAATATGCCTATTAATCTTATCAATTTTATTAATTACATACAGTGTGTTCTTTTTTTCTACATCTATTTTTAAATTTCCTGTTGCATCCAACACCTCAAGGATAATGTCTGCATTTTCTTTTTCTGAAAGTCCTTTTTCTATTCCTTTGCGTTCAACTATATTTGAACTTTCTCTTATCCCTGCTGTATCTATGAAAGTAAGCTTTACTCCTTTATATTCTATACTTTCTTTTATTATATCTCTGGTTGTTCCCGGTATATCTGTAACTATTGCTCTTTCATCATCAAGAATAGCATTTAATATGGATGATTTGCCCACATTGACATCTCCCGTCAAAACACAGTTAATTCCATTTTTTATCACTCTGCCTGTCTTATATGTATCCTTTAATTCTTCCAGCTGTTTTTTAATTTCCGGGACTACTGTTTTGTATTCTGTCAAAACTTCATCTTCCATTTCTTCTGGATAATCAAGTGATGCACTCATTTCAACAATAAGAGATGAAAGATTCTCTGCTATTTTTTGAACTTTTTTTGCAAACTCTCCCTTCATTAATCTATATGCAGATTTAACAGCTGCAAGACTTTCTGCATTAATCATATCTATGACGCCTTCGCAGTCAGATAATCTCATTTTCCCATTCAAAAAAGATCTTCGTGTAAATTCGCCTCTTCCTGCAAGTTTAGCCCCCTGCTTTAGAATTGTCTCAAGAGCTCCTTGCATTATCCTACTTCCTCCATGCAAATAAAACTCGATCGTCTCTTCTCCGGTATATGCCTTCTCTGGTGGCATATAAACCGCATAACCAATGTCATTAAATCCATTGCCGACAAATGTTCCGAATTTCATAAGCAAAGGAGTCCATTCTTTATCCTTACTTATAAAAACTTGTTCTGCTATTTTTTTTGATTTTTCTCCAGAAAGTCTTAATATACCAATGCCGCCAGAACCGCTAGGTGTAGCTATTGCGACTATCGTACTGCTTCCCATTTATTTTTTGCCGAAACTCTTGCTTCTTATTGTTCTTGTATTAAGCTTTGTAACTCCACCTGTATACATTCCTGCATATACATCTCCGTCTGCCACTTCGCCGTGTCTATCATATATGTCTGCACCCTGAGGGATTATAACAACTTGTCTTCTTCCCTCTTGTCCTCTGCTCTGTGTGTCTATACCTTCAACAGATGATAGTGCTGTATGTATGACTTTTCTTTCCCAAGAATGCATTGGCTCCAATACAACAGCTCTCTTTGTTGCCTTGGCTTTTGATGCCATTTTATTCGCTAATGTAATTAAGTTTTGTATTCTTTTTTCTTTATATGTATCTGCCTCGACACTAATGCTCTTGCCAAAAGCTTTTGTATATTTTGCGGAAAGTAAAGATTGTATTGCGTTCAACATCTCTCCTTTCTGTCCTATAACTCTAGATATATCATTCCCACTAAACTTAATTTCTATCTCATGGTCGTTTTCTATTAACTCAATAAAAACATCATATCCGAGCATATCTATAAGTACTTTTGCAAATCTTTTAATATCTTCCGTCTCGCATGGTTTTTTTGTAAGACGCACGGATGCTGTTGCAAAAGCACTTCCCTTGGATAAAACTTCTATCTCTACATCTTCTTTTCTACACTTCAGTTCTTCAAGTCCTTTTTCAATCGCAACTTCAACTGAAACACCTGTCATTTCTATTGTTTTATTTTCCATATTTTCCTCTATTTTATTTTTTCTCTTCTTTTTTGTCTTGTATCGCTGACACTATCTTAAACGGTCCTTGAACAAATATTGTAGAAAATAGTGAGCTTGCAAGCATGTATAATGCAAATGCCCCAGAATACATAATTGCAAAAATTCCCATTATCACCGGCATCATGTATTTCATCATCTTCATGCTCGCCCCAGAACCAAGACCTTGTCCTGTCGACTTTTGATCTTTCTTTTCTTTTGAATCTTTTTCAGGCTTTAACGTAGGTGGTTCCTTTTGAGCAAAAAGAATAGATGTCAAAAAGCTTAAAGCTATTGTAAGTAATGGCAAAATTAAAAGCCCATTCCATTTGCCTTTATATTTCCCTCTCCCATATCCTCCTTTGCCCTGCACTTCTCCCATAACATCGTTATATCTATCTTTTGTAAGCCCTGTAAGCTTTGCAGAATCAAAACCAGATTGTCCTGTTATTTCTTCATATGTTGGTACTGGTGTTTTCCATGTGTCTGAGACAAAAATGTTTTGTATCCATAAAAATCCAGTTTTGTTTTTTGAATCTTTTTTATTTTCTTTATGAGGCCACACAAATTTCTTTTTATTATCATAGCCATAATATTTTAAAACTGCTTTTTGAGCTTCTTTTTTTGCTTCCTGATATTCTTTGAATTTTTCAGGGGTCTTTTCAAGCTCCTCTTTGTAGTTGTTTCCCAATTTTTTTTGCATTACCTGCTCATATGTTCTATCAGCTCCTTGATATGTTTTTGCAAACTGATATGAAACTGTCTGTCTGAATCCTCCAAAAACAACAAAGAATATGACCATTGTAATAATTGTAGGCAAACATGACCCCAACATTGAATATTTCTCTCGTTTATATAAGGCCATTTGTTCTTGTTGATATCTTTGTTTATCATCGGCAAGCTTTTTTTGTAAGGCTTCAAGTTCAGGCTTCATTTTTTTCATCTTCTTGTTGTTCTTAACCATTATAATTTGTTGCCACACATCAAAAGGAAGAAGTATTAATCTTAGCGAAATTGTAAATATAATAATAGTCAATGAAAAGTTTGGAACACTCTTGTTAATTGCCATCATAAACTTTGCCATAAAATGTTGCGGTTGTGGTATTTCCCCTGCTACATTTTGAATATTATCTTTTGCTCCGCAAGCAGATAACAATAGAATTGTTAATGACAACATCACAAGTAACAAAAGTACTTTTGTTGATTTTTTTCTTAAATTAGCCATTTGGCCTTCCCTCTAAAGTTTTCTGGCACGGGATCAAATCCTCCTTTTGAAAACGGATTACATCTTATAACTCTTGCTATTCCCATTAGTGTTCCCGCAATCAAGCCCCATTTATCTATCGCATCATACATATACATTGAACATGTAGGTCTATATTTACATTTCCTTCCTATCGCTTTGGATAATGTGTGCTTATATAATTTTAAAATCCAAAACGCTACTCTTTTCATTTATATGCTCCAGCTTTCAAAAAAATGTTATCAACAATTTCACTAATTTCCGAGTAATTTTTATCTGCTATTTTCTCGTTTGGCACGAGCACATATAAATAATTTTTATCTATCCTCTCTATTCTCTTTGCCAGAATTTCCCGAATCCTTCTTTTAAGTTTGTTTCTATGGACTGCATTCCCGATTTTTTTTGATATTGATATCCCTATTTTTAGCCCTTCTTTTGATGGTGCTCTATGCAGTCTTATATATTCCGATCCTGTTTTTGTTCCTTTCTTATATACATAAGTAAACGAACCTCGCTTTTTTAAGCGATTTTCTCTTCTCATCTTATGCTGATAATTTAGCTCTTCCTCTTTGACGACGTCTCTTTATAACCCTTCTTCCACCTGTTGTTTTCATTCTTTCTCTAAAACCGTGCACCTTGCTTCTTTTTCTTTTTTTCGGTTGAAATGTTCTCTTCATTGTTGCCTCCGCTAATTTACTATTAATATACGCCTATAAAGTTTAATAAATCTATGCTCTCAAAGTCAACTAAACATAAATTCCAAAAAATGATGACCTACATCTCATCAAGGACTGGTATCCCAAGAATCTCTAAACCTTCTTTTAAGATGTTCGCAGTTGCATGTACAAGTCCTACTCGTATTTTTTGTGTTTCTTTTTCTTCGCATATTATTTTATTTTCATTATAAAATCGTGAAAACTTGCTAGCTAATTCCATAAGATACCTACTTATTTCTGATGCTTCTCTTTTTTCAAACGCACTTAACAAGATATCTTTGTACCCTATTATCTGTTTCGCAAGGTCTCCCGTGCTTTCATCTATTATAATCTCTGCTATATGTTGTACTTTTTCATATTTTATCTTTCTCTTTATACTTGCACATCGTGCATATGTATACTGAAGGTATGGTGCCGTCTCTCCATCAAAGTTGAGGATTTTATCAAAAGAGAATGTTATATCTTTAATTCTCCCATTCCACAATGCAGAAAATACTACCGCCCCTACTCCAACTTTCTCTGCAATTTCATCTTTATTTTTTGTATTCTCTTTATTTCCTATAATTTCTTTTGCCTTCTCAACAGCTCTATCCAAAACCTCCAAAAGCCATATTGCTTTCCCTTCTCTTGTCGACATTGCTCCATCTACAAGTGAGACCATCCCGAATGCAATGTGTTCCAAATCATTTGCCTTTTCAAACCCCATAAGTTCTAGCACTTTAAAGACTTGCTTAAAATGCAAGTTTTGTTGGTATGCTACCACATAGAATGATTTATAAAAATCGTACTCTTTCGCTCTATATATTGCTGTTGCCAAATCCCTTGTAGCATACAGTGTTGCCCCGTCTGCCTTTTGTATTAAGCATGGTGACATTCCATATTTTTCAAGATCTACAATCTTTGCACCCTCCGAATCTTTCAGAAGATGCTTTTCTTCAAGCTCTTTTATAACCATATCCATTTTATCGTTATAAAAAGCCTCTCCATTATAACTGTCAAACCTTATGTTCAGCCTGTCATATATTTTGCTGACAGCTTTCATTGTTATCTCTTTGAATACTCTATAATACTCATTCGCTAATGCTTCCCCATCTTCTATGTTTTTAAATTCAGTCCTTGCTTCTTTTTCTAATTCAGAATTTTTCTTTGCTTCTTGATGAAATTTTACATAAAGGTCATTGACAAAAACTTCATCTTTGCTTTTTATTTCTTCTAAACTTGACCACCTTTTTACTGCAACTATTAGTTTGCCAAATTGCGTTCCCCAATCACCAAGATGATTTATTCCTATGGCGTTGAATCCTATTCTTTTACAAAGTCTATATAATGCCGCTCCAATTACCGTAGATGAAAGATGCCCTATATGAAATGGTTTTGCTATATTAACAGAACTATAATCCAAACATATTGTCCTGTTTCTCCCAATGTCACACTCTATTTTTGTTCCTTCAGAACTAAGAGCTTCCTCTATCATCTCCCTTCTTGAAAAGAACATGTTCACATATGCACCAACTTGTTCGCATTTTTCAATATGCTGATTTTTTTGTATTTGCTTACAAATTTCGGTAGCTATTTCTTGTGGGTTTTTTTTCAAAATCGCACTGAGTTTAAAACAGGCAATGCTTAGATCTCCCATTCCATTAAGTTTCGGTTTTTCAACCACACTAAAAATATCCTGCTGTGAAAGCCCCTCTATTTTAATATTCTTAATTACTTCTTCTGCTATTTTAATCATACATTAAACCTGAATAGCACAACATCGTTGTCTTTCATTACATAATCCTTTCCTTCACTTCGAAGCTTCCCTTTTTCTTTCACATTTGTCATTGAGCCTTCACTTATTAATGTTTGATAATCCACTATCTCTGCCCGAATAAATCCTTTTTCAAAATCAGTATGTATTTGCCCCGCTGCCTGAGGTGCTTTTGTTCCTCTTTTTATTGTCCAAGCTCTAACTTCTTTTTCACCTGCTGTAAGATAGCTTATCAATCCAAGCAAGTCATATGATACCTTTACGAGCACTTCAAGTCCGCTTTCATTTAATCCATATTCTGACATAAACATCTGCTTTTCTTCGTCTGTCATTGTTGCAAGTTCCTCTTCAAGTTTTGCAGAAAGAATAATACACTTCGCATTTTCTTTTTTAGCGAACTCTTCAAGCTTTCTAGAGTATTCATTACCGCTAGTCTCGTCTTCGCCAACATTGCCAACATAAATGCATGGTTTTGATGTTAAAAGTTGTGACTTTAAAAGATATTCTCTGTCTTCTTCATTCAAAGCTAAACTGTTTAAGAGTTTCCCTTCTTCTAAATGCTTTTTAAATTTTTGAAGAAGCTCTTTCTCATAAAGGTACTTTTTATCTGCTTTTATAAGTGTTTCTGTTTTTGCTAATCTTTTTTCAACCGTTTCCATATCCGCAAAAATCAGCTCATAATTAATTGTTTCGATATCTCTTGTCGGGTCCACTGTACCGTCAACATGCACAATATTGTCATCTTTAAAACATCTCACAACATGAACTATTGCATCTACTTCACGTATGTGTGATAGAAATTTATTTCCAAGTCCTTCTCCCTTGCTTGCTCCACGAACCAGTCCTGCAATATCAACAAATTCCAATGTTGTAGGCGTTATCTTTTTGCTGTTATATAGTGCAGCCAACTTGTATAATCTTTCATCTGGTACTGCAACTACACCAACATTTGGTTCTATTGTGCAAAACGGATAATTTGCAACCGCTGCTCCTGCCTTTGTAATTGCATTGAACAATGTGCTTTTACCTACATTCGGTAATCCTACAACTCCTAGTTTCATTAAGCCCTCTTCCTATATACTCTTGCCTCATATGGTTTTATAGATCCTTGTGCTAACTCCATATTTTTCAATATTATTTCGTATTTCTCTTTTTGTATTTCTTTGTCCAATTTTCTATCCGATAATGTTTTTTTGCTTAAATTAACAATAACAAACAACTCTTCTTTTCCCGCAATCTTCTTGTAAGCCAAAATATGTTTGTCGTTATTATACATCATTTTAAACTCCCCATATATCGCCGCTTCTTTATTTTCGCTTCTTACTTTAATAACCTTTTTATAAAAGTTTAAAACACTATTTGGATCTTTCTCTTCCAACTCAACATTTATTTCTTTATAATTTTCGTTTATCAAATACCATGGGTCTACACTGCTGAATCCGGCGTGTTTTTCTCCACTCCATTGTACTGGCGTTCTTGCGTTATCCCTTGCTCCATATTTAATGTTTTCAAATATTTTCTTCTTGCTAAATAAATGGGTTTTTTCCATAAGTGCTTTAATGTTAAATGTTGCAACATCCTTGAAGTCATCCCATGTTTTAAACGGCACATTTGTCATTCCTATTTCCTGCCCTTGATATATAAACATAGTTCCCGTGAGGAAGGCATACATTATTGCAAGTGCCTTCGCACTATCTGTTCTATAATCCTCACTCCCATACCTGCTGACAATTCTTGGAATATCATGGTTCTCTAAAAAGTTTGTGTTCCATGCTCTGCCGTATAACCCCTTTTGCCATCTATTGTATGCTTTTTTAAGTTTTTTTAATTTAAATCCCGTCTTCACTACGGCTGCTCCTATACAGTCTGCTTGTACATGTTCAAAACCAAAAACCATATCAAGAACTCTATCGTCTCCGGCAATATACTTCATCGCCTTCTTGGGTGTCATCATTGGTGCCTCACCAATTTGTATGGCATCTCTCTTTTTTATTTCTTGTCTATATTCAGCTAAATATTTGTGTAAATTTGGACCTTCCGTATAATGTTCAAACCCTCTCATTACCGGAATTGGACACCCATTTGGCAACCCCTCTTTTTTACTAATGTATACGATTACATCTTCTCTAAACCCATCAACCCCTAAATCAAGGTAGAAATTCATTATCTTCTTTACTTCTTCCCTTACTTCCGGATTGTCGTGATTCAGATCTGGTTGCTCAACTGCAAAAAGATGCAAATAATATTCTCCGGTTTCTTCTCTATATTTCCACGCGTCTCCAGGAAATGATGACATCCAATTGTTTGGTGGTCTTTTCCCTTTGCCTTTTCTCCAAAAATAATATTCATGATATTTTTTATCTCCCTCTAGACCTTTTAAAAACCACTCATGCTGATCAGATGTATGATTAATAACCAAATCCATTATTATTCTGATATTTCTTTTCTTACATTCAGCAATCAATTTTTTAAAATCATCCATTGTCCCATATTCAGGAGCGATTGAATAATAGTCGGAAATATCATAACCGTAATCTTTTTGTGGAGACTTGTATAAAGGAGAAAACCAAATACAGTTAATTCCAAGATCTTGCAAATAATCCAGTTTTGAAATTACTCCGTTTATATCGCCAATACCATCGCCGTTTGAATCCTTAAAACTTCTAGGCCATATTTGATATACAACCATTTCTTTTGCCCAACTTTGCATTTTCCCCTCCTTTTATATTGATGCTCACCATCCCTTATATGATGCGACATTTTTATTGTTATGTTTCTTTACATCAATCCAAGCAATACTCCCCAACTCACTCGCACCCTAATACAATTATAACTATTTTAAACTCTCTTGTTTGTTGTTTTCTTCCTCAACTGTAAAGAGATAATCCATACCCTGACATGTTGGTGCCGTCTTGCAGATCGTAACCTTCGTTTTATTAAACGCTATCATGTAATGAGCTAAAATTATACCAATATCAAGCGTATGTATGTTTAGTCCTCCATGTATCCTTGAATGTTCCTTTTCCGCTATATAGAAATGTGCATTCTCATCTTCAATTATAATTCTCCATGGCTGTGCGTTAAGAGCACTTGGTGCCCATCTAAGATATTCTAACTTTTCTCTGATCTTTCCATCTGTTATACTCTCTTTAGAGCTATTACTGAAAAACATCTCGTCTAGTTCTTTTCTTTTTTTTGATCCGATAAGTGCTTTAATTGTTCTCTCAAATAAAGATGATTTCTCTTTACCACGCCCTATTGGAGTGCAAAGCAATATTTTTTGTGAGTCATTAATAGGTTCTGCCAATTTAACTGTATCCCTATTAAACATTCCTATCTGACATGTGTTCAATCCTAACATTTCTATAAAAAGAATAAATTTTTCAAAAACAAAACCTGCATCTATTAACCCATTGTTATCTATTGGAGTTATAAGTACTGCAAACAATGGTGCTTTTTTCACCGGCATTGTTTTTAAGTCTTCAACCAACTCTATTCTAATAGATGAATTGAATGGCCCTTTTAAATTTTCTTTATTTGCTATATGCTTCTGAATTTTTTCAATCTCTTCTCTTGTGAGACTCTCATCTGTATATTGTCTTACTGACTTTCTTGATAGCATCGCTTTCATTAATTCATCACGCATATTCTTTTTCCCCCCCATTTGTTCATTTACCACGACTTAAGCTTTCGCATTTAATTTTCGTTATTCTCAAGCTTTTCTTCTTTGTTCTGTTCTTCCCCTGTCTCATTTGCTACTGATTCAGAAACTTCTTTCTCTAACTCATCCTCATTCGGAGCAATTGCAATAGATGCTATTTTTGCTTCTTCATCCTTCATTTTCATTATTCGAACACCTTGTGAAGTTCTTCCAAATCTGCTGATATCGTCTGTGGATACTTTTATCACTATTCCACTATCTGTTATAAGCATGAGGTCATTCCCTTTTTCAAGTATTTTTAAACTTGCCAAATCTCCAGTCTTCTCATTAAATGTTCCCGCTTTTATTCCTTTTCCTGCTCTTCTCTGCAATCTATAGTCATCCAATGAGCTTCTCTTGCCATATCCATTTGTCGTTACTGTTATAACTTCTTGCTCTGGATCTTTAATTACTGCTACATCTACCAATGTTTCTCCATCATCAAGATCCATCGCCTTAACTCCTCTAGCTGCTCTTCCCATTGGTCGTACATCCTTTTCACTACATCTAATAACATTCCCATTGTTTGCTGCAATTATCAATTCATCTTCTCCGTTGGTTAAAACTGCAGATATTAACTCATCATCTTCATTAAATTTGATCGCAATTTTTCCTGTTCTATTAATTTGGTCAAACTCTTCCAATGGTGTTTTCTTTATCAATCCCTGCTTCGTTGCAAGTACAAGATATTTGCCTGCCGTATCTTCTGGAATTGGTAAGATCGCTTTAATTTTTTCTTCCTGTCCGATTTCAAGTAGATTTATTATAGCTCTTCCTCTTGCAGTTCTACTTGCTTCTGGAATCTCATATCCTTGTTTTGCGAATGCCTTTCCTGTGCTTGTAAATATCATATATCTTTGATGTGAATTCCCTATAAAAATATATTCTATGAAATCCTCTTCTTTTGTTTTGTGAGCCGCAACTCCTATTCCACCTCTTTTTTGGGTCCTATATTCTGAAACAGCCATTCTCTTAATATATCCCTCATGTGACATAGAAATTACAATATCTTCTTCTGGGATCAAGTCTGCTTGATCTAAATCAAACTCGCCATATGCAAGCTGCGTTTTTCTTGGCACTCCATATTTTTCTTTAATTTCTGTAAGCTCATTACGTACTATCTCTTTTATGTTTTCATCTGAAGAAAGAATTCTTTTGTATTCTTTTATTTCTTCTTCCTTTTCATGCTTTTCGTTTTCTATCTTCTCAACCTCAAGTCCCGTCAACCTTTGAAGTCTCATATCCAGAATTGCTGTTGCCTGTCTTTCAGAAAGGATAAATCTCTCCATCAAATTTGCCATTGCATCTTGTCTATCTTTTGATTTTTTCAACACTTCAACAACTTCATCTATATTTGCCAGTGCAATGGATAACCCCTCTAGAATATGTAATCTTTCTTCTGCTCTTTCTAAATCAAATTTTGTTCTTCTAACAATTACTTCCATTTGGTGTGATATGTAGTTTGTCAAAATTTCTTTTAGATTTAAAATTTTAGGAACTCCATCAACTAATGCTAGGAAGATTGTCGAATATGTTATTTGAAGATTTGTCTTTTTAAATAATTGATTTAATAAAACTTGTGGTGAACAATCTCTCTTCGCAGTTACTGTTATTCTTAATCCTCTTCTATCTGACTCATCAAGCAAGTCTGCAATCCCCTCTATTTTTTTCTCTTTATGAAGATCTGAAATTGCAACCACTAATTTTTCTTTATTTATCTGATATGGCAGCTCTGTTATTATGATTTTCGCTCTTTCACCTTCCTTCTCCTCAATCTCACATTTTGCTCTTAAAATCACTTTTCCCTTTCCTGTCCTATATGCTTCTCTGAGCCCATTCCCTCCAAATACGAGCCCTCCTGTTGGGAAGTCCGGAGCTTTTATATATTGCATTAACTCTTCAATACTTAAATCCGCATTATTTAAAAGTGCTATTGTTGCATCTATTGCTTCTACTAAATTATGAGGTGGAATAGATGTTGCCATACCAACAGCAATACCGTCAGCTCCATTTACGAGGATGTTTGGAAACTTGGATGGTAAAACTACCGGCTGTTCTCTTGTTTCATCAAAATTTGGATAAAAATCTACTGTCTTCTTATCTATGTCTCTTAACATTTCAAGAGATATTTTGCTCAACCTTGCTTCTGTATATCTATTTGCCGCTGCAGGATCTCCATCAATAGATCCAAAATTTCCGTGCCCGTCAATAAGCGGATCATTTATTGAAAAGTCTTGAACCAGTCGCACCATAGCATCATAAACGGCTGCGTCTCCATGAGGATGATACTTCCCAAGAACATCCCCTACTGTCGTGGCACATTTCCTATACGGCTTATCTGGGGTTAATCCACTTTCATACATTGAATATAAAATTCTTCTATGCACCGGTTTTAATCCATCTCTTACATCTGGTATTGCTCTAGAAATGTTAACCGCCATAGCATATGATATGAAAGATCTTTTCAACTGATTTTCTATATCTTGATTTACTATCTTTGATTTCTCTAAATGCTCAATAAAATCCATTCCTTTTTCGTTTGCCATACTTTCTCTCTTCCTCCTATACGTCAAGATCTGCAACAAGCGTTGCGTTTGCTTCTATGAATTCTCTTCTTGCTTCTGGAACTTCCCCCATAAGGATTGTGAAGAGTTCGTCTGCCGCAACTGCATCTTCCATAGTTACTTTTATCAATGTTCTTTTTTCTGGATCCATCGTTGTTTCCCATAACTGATCGGCGTTCATTTCTCCAAGCCCCTTATACCTTTGCAAGTCCCCAACCTTTTTACCCTCATTTTCTTCATAATATTTGCTTAACGCTTCGTCATCATAAAAATATAATTCTTGTTTCCCTTTTTGAAGTTTATAAAGTGGTGGCTGTGCAATATATACGTGCCCATTTGCTATAAGCTGTTTCATGTATCTAAAGAAAAATGTAAGGAGCAGTATTCTTATATGGCTTCCATCGACATCTGCATCTGTCATACATATAATCCTGTCATATCTGAGTTTGCTTTCATCGAACTCCTGATTAATTCCACACCCAAATGCTGTTATCATTGCTCTGATTTCTTGGTTCTCAAGTATTCTTTGTATTGTTGCCTTCTCAACATTTATGATTTTTCCTCTTAATGGCAAAATTGCCTGAAATCTTCTATCTCTACCCTTCTTTGCACTCCCGCCTGCTGAATCTCCCTCAACAAGATATATTTCACAAAGTTTTGGGTCTTTTTCTGTGCAGTCATTAAGCTTCCCTGGTAATGATGTGGACTCCAATGCATTCTTCCTTCTTGCCGTCTCTCTTGCGAGTCTCGCTGCCTCTCTTGCTTTTTTTGCAGCCATCGTTTTGTACACCAAATCTTTTGCTTGCTGCGGATGTTCTTCCAAATATGTTCCAAATCCATCTATTACCGCTTGAGAAGTAATCCCCCTAACCTCACTATTTCCAAGCTTTGTTTTGGTCTGTCCCTCAAATTGTGGTTCTTTCAACTTGATAGATACTACAGCTGTTATCCCCTCTCTCGCATCTTCTCCTGTGAGTTTGTCTGAATCCTTAATTAATCCTATGCGTCTTCCGGCGTCCATAATTACTTTTGTAAGACCACTCTTGAATCCCTCAAGATGTGTTCCTCCCTCTTCTGTGTTTATGTTGTTTGCAAATGTTAATACTGTTTCGCTATATGATTCATCGTATTGCATCGCAATTTCAATTTCACCATTTAAATATACTTTATTGATGTATACAACTTCAGGGAACACTGGCTGTTTGTTTTTTGTAAGGTTTTCAACGAAAGAAACTATTCCCCCGTCATAACAAAACTTGTCTTCCTTTTCTCTTCCCTCTCTTTTGTCTGATACAAGTATTGTTATTCCTTTGTTAAGATATGAAAGTTCTCTTAATCTCTTTCTTATTTGGGCATAATCAAAATCAAGCGTTTCAAAAATTTCTTCATCTGGATAAAAAGTTATTGTTGTTCCAGTATCTTCAGCATCTCCTACTACAGACAACGCTCTTTCTGGAACACCTCTATTAAATCTTATTCTATGCAATTTCCCGTTTTGTTTTACTTCTGCTACAAGCCATTCTGACAATGCATTAACACAAGAAACACCAACACCGTGTAATCCGCCAGATATTTTATATGCACCATCTTCATTTGAGAATTTTCCTCCTGCATGTAACTTTGTCAAAACAACTTCAACAGCTGATTTCCCCACTTTATCTATTATTCCCGTTGGGATTCCTCTTCCATTATCTTCAACTCGCACTGCCCCATCTTTTGTTATTTCAACCCTTATCGTGTCACAGTATCCCGCCAACGCTTCGTCTATCGCATTGTCAACAACTTCGGTAACAAGATGATTTAACCCTCTTGCATCTGTCGATCCAATATACATTCCTGGTCTTTTTCTAACTGGATCAAGTCCCTCTAATATCTGAATATCTTGTGCTCCATATTCTCTTTTTTCAGCCATTTATGCCTCCCTCTATTTATATATAATAATAAATATAATAATAACAATTTAATATAAATATGTAAATTGATTGATGTCCAATCTAAAATGCACTGTTCAAACCCCGCTTATTTTGTGTTTGCTTGGCTTCTACGCAATTTTTTTATGTTTCTTGATATATTTATCGTTTGTGTGCTTTTTGCTTGTTAAAATGGCATTTTGCATGTCGTTTTTGTTTCACATGAAACATTTCCGGTGCTGTTTTTATTTTTATTTTCTATCTCTTTTAGTTTATCTAGGTATTCTATTCGGCTCGTTTTTTCTTTTGGCAGTATTTTAATTCTCATTTTTGGTGCAATTTTATTGTCTAACTTCATTCTTCTCGTTTTATATCTTGTCCACTGTTAAATTCTTTTTCGTTTTTACCGTCTCATTTGTCAGCCTTTACTTTCCAGTATCCTGTTTTATTAGCCCCTATTCGCTCTATATATCCATTTTCTTTTAGGAACCTAATATTCTTTTCAACCGCTGTTAACCCCATTCCTACTATTACAGATAGTTGCACTTGAGTCACATTTGGATTACTTCTTATTTCTTCTAAAATTTGTCTTCGTCTTGGGCTTAAAAACTTATGACTTTCGTCGCTATATTTTATTTTTTTTTATTTTATTAAACGGAATATTGACAGCTATCGAATTTTTTCTAAAATCAAATGCTTCTCTTCCATAAATGTCTATAATTTTAGGCACACCTCTTCCTGATTGTTCACTAATGTGCAACTGCAAAAATATGTCTGATAACTTTTTGTTTATGGGAACCGACTCGCCTCTAAAAAACCCTTCCTTTGTTTGCCTTGGGTCAAGAGTACCTCTTGAAAAAATTTCTATTCGATTGCTATATACTGTAATCATCGGAGCATTCTCATCCACCCATTTGTTATGAACAAAGGCATTTATAACCGCTTCTCTAAATGCACTCGCATCAAATAAGGCAATATCCTTTCTCGTTGTAAGTCTTCTTCTTTCGTCTGCTTGTATTATATTTATTACATCTGCATACTCTAATACTTTATCTAAACTCAACAGAATGCATGTGTTTCCAAATTCCTTCACAGAGTAAAGAGGGCTTGCTTTTGTTTCCCCACTAAATATAGAAACCCTTACTGGCATATGACTATCATCTGACAACAGTTGAGCCATTAGATTATATTTGCCGTTGTTTGTCTGCAGCCCAAGATTTTTCTTAAATGTTTCGTTTTTTAAAGAAATCCCTCTGCCTGCATAATAAGTGAAGAGTCTCTCAAATGTTAAATCTTGATATTCTGACTCCATTGTTTCTATTGTTTCTTCTTTGTTTCTTAATATTTCAAAAAGGTTTGCTTCTCTATCGTGATACTTCGCAATATTAACTTTGCTTGATCCTATTCTAATATATCTTATCCCATTAAATGCGGTTGGGACCTTTTTAGCCATCGGAATTTTTAATATAACAAGATTCTTATTGTCAAATTTTACTTCACAAAAAGAGAAAGCAATATCTGGCGTTAACTGCCTTGCAAGATAGTGTTCTAAAGGTTCTCCTTTAAAATCTGTCCTGTAATCAAAGTTTGTCCCCAAAACTTCATGCGTCTTATCTTTTATTCCCCAAACAAGGTATGCATATTCCTGTCTACAAATTGCAGCTGCATTTGACAATGCTGATATGTATTCGCCTATCTCATGTGCTTCACACCAGTTTTCCTTAAATTCAAACCATTCTTCCTCTGTTTTATGGTTGATCAAATTTTTTATGAGTTCAATATTATTATTCATACTTTTATCCCCTACTTTATCCCCTACTTTATCCCCTACTTTTATTGTAACTCTAATTTGTTGGAATGCAGATTTTTTTTATTGCTTTGTTGATATTGTGCCCGTTTTTTGCTTTAAAAAGCCTTACTTTTAGACTTTTTGCTAATCTTTGCTTTTATTTTTTGTCTTAGACCATTGTTGTGATCTTTCCATCTATTAAAAAGTGTCCTTCCCTTTGTCTTACAATATTAGTCCTAGTTCTTCTCCAAGCTGTTCTATATGTTTTGGCATTTTGCAAAAGATCCACCCTGTATTATTTGAACTCCTTGCTTTCCTATAATTATCTATTCTTATCAAAATATTTGATAATCTTGTTTTTTTACTTATAACTAATTCTAAACTAGAATTTCGCCGACTCATTACCACTGTTACTGCCGAAATATATATTCTTTGAGGTGTTTTTATAGTGAAAAGTATAAGAAATTGATTAAGTAATCACTTTGTATTCTTCAATTTTTAAATACGAATTTCTTCTTAAACTTTTTGCATTGTTCGCTTTTCGGTGCTTTATTTGTTTCTCGTCTTCTTGTTTCTCATTTATTTTTATGTTTTTTATTATATCTAACTCAGTATTTTGTAATTATTTTTTGTTTTTATACCATTTTGTTGTGTTATGGTTTTTTCTTGTTTGTTTTTTTGGTGCATTTGTTTTTTTTAACTGCCGCCTTTTCTATTTGTTTGTGGCGTCTTGTTGGTGGTTTCTATAATGATTCATTTTGTATCTCACCCAACAACTCACTGCTGGAGGTCAACAAAAACATTTCAATAGTTCTTTTTTGGATTGATATGCCAAAATTCACACAGATACACATTCAAAAACCGCCAAATATGGTTTGTAAATGTCTATATATCGACAATCTCCTTAAGTATCATCTTAATTCTTCAAGGTTTTCCTATTTTTACCAATTCTTGCTGCGGCTTCTTTTTTGGTGCACTACACGCCCTGGGGTTTTATGCTTTTTTTTGTTAATTTTGTATTTTTATTACGTCTAACCCTATTATTTAAACTACTTGTTTTAATTTTTGCGATTTCTGATGTTTTTGCTTTATTTAATATTTATTTTTGGTGCATTTCATAAGTTTTGGAAGCCTCTTTTGCCTTCCATTTTGTATATTTTTTTCTGCTTCTTGTTGTTTGGGTAAATTTAATCCTTGATCCTTGCACCCGGCGTCATTATTCTTTTTTGATTGTTTTGCTAGAAGCGTTGTTTTTAAGCCATTACTTAAACCCCCTATCCTATATTTTAGCAGTTTTATGCTTTTGAGTTTTGGCTCTTTTTTTTTATGTAATCTATTCTTGCATTTTTATTCCGCCTTTTCATCCTCAAGCTTTTTAATTCATTTGTTCTTTATTTTTTATTTGTTTTTGTTTCAACTATAACTAAATCTTTTATTGTTAGTTCTTTTTATTCAACTTAACCAACCCTTTCTTTTGCAGTCTGTTTCTGTTTTAAAATACCTTACCTTTGTACTCCACAAACACTCTTTCAGTGTGTTTTTCTATTTTTTTGGTGCTTTTTCGTTTTGTTTTAAAAATTAGAATTCTATCTGTAAAAAGCCCGTTTTTTAGTTTTTTGTTTTAAAATGTCGTTGTTTTTAGACTAATTTTCATTATTCCCTTGATTGATTTGCTATTTGTAACGATTTTTTATTTCTTTTAGTTTTTAACTTTTGGTGCAAGATGTTTAAAAAATTCCTCGGTTGCTTCTATAATTTTTGAGATGTACTTTTCATATTTCGTCATTCCTTTTTGTACGGTTTCTTCAAATGTCTGGTCTGCTGCTTGATCTGCATTATCTGAAACTATTTTTAATGATGCTAGTGGAATATTGTTCATCTCACATGCCATTGCTATACCTGCTAATTCCATATCACAAATATCTGCGTAAAATGTTTTATTTAAATCTTCCTTTCTTTTTTTGTTTGCTATAAATTCATCACCAGAAGCTAAAGTAACTAATTTAAAAGACCCCAGTGTCTTTTCATATATTTTTCCAATCAGATCATTATCTAAATTGAAATATATACCGTTCCTATTATTATATTGTCCTTTTGGAATATTATTTATTGCCGAAAGATCAAATTGATAATGTGCTACTTTTTCTACAATAACCAAATCATTTAATCCCACTTTATTGCTTATTGCTCCTACAAATCCAAAATTTAATACTATTTCAACATCAAAATGAGAAATAAGTACTTGCGTCGCTATTGCTGCCCTTATTTCTCCTATTCCTGATTTCACTAAATATATTGTGTTATTAATATCTTCTATTTTAATTATTTTTACATTAGAAATTTTACATTCTTCCATTTTCATCTTTTTACCGTATTCTTTATATATTGGAAGCATTTCCTCATACATTGCTGTTATTATTCCTATTCTCATATTTTCCTCTCTTTATTTATCTTAACAAAGCAAAACTTCTATTTACAATATTCCCTTTATTTATATTTTTATTTTATCTATTATTATAAAGATGGTGCAAGAAGTTGTTTTGTTAAAAAATTATTTAAATAGTATGTCTATACCGTTAAAAGAAGAACAAATATCTCTCCTTTTATCTTTTATGGATCTTGTTTTAGAAAAAAACAAAACTGTTAATCTCACATCTATTACTTCTCAAGATGACTTTATTCAAAAACATCTTGTAGATAGTTTAACAGCGTTAAAATATATATCTGATAACAGTACAGTTCTTGATTTAGGTGTTGGTGGAGGGTTCCCTCTTATTCCTTTAGCTTGTATAAAATCTTCCTGTTTCTTTACGGGAGTTGAGAGTATTGGAAAAAAAATTAATTTTTTGCAAGATGCATCAAAACATCTTAATTTGAATAATACAAAATTTATTAATGCAAGAATTGAAGATCTGAATTGTTTAAAAGAATCTTTTGATTATATAACAGCTCGTGCTGTTGGTCATTTAGGATTACTTCTTGAATTAACAATTCCTTTTTTAAAAATTGGTGGAAAATTTATTGCCTACAAAACAAATGAAAGCGAGTTAGAATTTTTACAAAAAGAATTAAATATTTTAAATTGTAAACTCCTACGTGTTGATAAATTTAATCTACCAAATGGTGATAATAGGTGTCTTTTGATTTTTGAAAAATTAAACAAAACAGATAAAATATATCCAAGAAATTTTTCTTTAATAAAAAAATATCCTTTATATGAGGTTTAAATGCAAAGAAAAGAAATTAAATATATTTCTATTGATTTAATTGAAAGAAATAATAATCAACCAAGAAAAACATTCACTGAAGAAGGTCTCGAAGAATTAACAAATTCTATAAAAGAACATGGTATTATTCAACCAATTGTCGTCACAAAAAAAGGTGATAAATACATGATAATTGCTGGGGAAAGACGCTTTAGAGCTTCTTTAAGAGCAAATTTAACAGAAATACCATGTATTGTTGAATCACTTGAAACAGTTGAAATTCAAGAAATTGCATTAATAGAAAATTTACATAGAAGAGATTTAAACCCTATTGAAATTGCTAAAAGTATGAAAGATTTATTAGAGTTTTATGATTTAACTCAAGAAGAACTATCTATTAAAATTGGTAAATCAAGAGCTTACATAGCAAATATGATAAGACTTTTATCTCTTCCTGAAGAAGTACGACAAATGTTAATAGAAAATAAGATAACCGCCGGTCATGCAAGAGCTCTTCTGTCTATTCAAAATAAAGATGAATTAATTAGAATTGCAAAAAAAATAGTTGAAAAAAATTATAATGTAAGAGATGTTGAAAATGAAGTTAAACTTTTTGAAATTAAATCAAAACCTATTTTAAAACAATCTAAAAAACCTCAACAAAAACAAACATTAGAAATGAAAAATTTTATAAATGATTTAAAATATGTTTTAGCAACAAGTGTAAAAATAATTGGTAATGAACATAAAGGTCGTATTTATATCGACTACTACAGTACAGATGATCTTACAAGAATTGCAAATTTATTAGATTTATATAAACGAAAAATTGAAAATATTTAAATTGTGTATAACTCCATTAAAATGTTAATAATTTGTGTATAACATTATATAAGTTATCCACAGCCAAAATAGTATATATTGTGGTTTTATTATATTTTAAATACTTTATATTGTGGTTTGTAAAAGTTATCCACTTGTAAACATGCCTTATATATGTTAATATAATTAATATTATTAATATAAATATAAGGGAGACGATATGAATTTTTTCTGCGAAGTAAAAGAATTAAAAAATGCATTAAATAAATTGGTAGGTGTTGTTTCTTTAGATAAAACTCAATCTGTTTTAGATCACATAAAAATAATAACTAATGATAAAGCAGTTAAATTAATAGCAACAGATACAGAAATACAAATAGAAAAAATAATAAATGCAAAAATAAAAAAAGATGGTGAAGGACTTGTTGTAGGTAAAAAGTTTTGTGAATTTGTATCAAAATTAACTTGTGATGAAGTTGAAATAATTCAAGAAGAACCAGGCAGTTTAAAAATAAAATATGTTGATTCTGAAACAATTCTTCCATCTGCAGATGTAAATGAGTTTCCAAAATTAATAGAAATATCAAGTAATGAAAAATTTGATATTAAAATGAATGATTTAAAAGAATTAATAGAAAAAGTAGATTTTAGTTTATCTACAGAGAGTAATAGACCTGTTTTAAATGGGTGCTTATTTGAAATTGAAAGTGGAAAAATAAAAGCAGTTGCACTTGATGGATATAGAATAGCAATAGCAGAATGTGAAATTAAAAATAAAGAAATAAATAAAAAAATATTAATTCATGGTAGACAATTAAGAGAAATAAAAAAGATTTTAGATAATAATAATGAAGAAATTACATTTATAATTTCAAATGATAAGATTTGTATTGATCTATTACATACAAAAATAGTTTCTCAATTAATGAGAGAAGAATTTATAAATTATAAAAATGTAATACCAGAAGCAAAGGCAACAGAAATAATAATTCAAAAAAAAGAATTTGAAAATACAATACAAAGAGTTGAAGTAATTAATAGGGATGTTAGAAATAATGATGTTTGTTTAACAGTAAAAGAACAGCATCTTGGTATAAGTGCTCAAAGTCTTTATGGAACTATAAATGAAAAATTACCAGTTTCTGTAACTGGGATAGATCAAAAAGTAAATTTAAGTATTAGGTTTATAATAGATTGTTTAAAAGTTATAAAAGAAGAAGAATTAATAATTGGTATTGCAACGAGTACAAAACCAGTGTTAATTAGAAATAAAGAAAATACTTGGAATTATATTATTGTTCCAATTATGAAAAAATAATATTTTTATATTTTAGATAATTGATTATTAATATCTGAAATTTGTAGTTTTAATTTTTTATTAATTTTTAAATCATTTTCTATTTTATTTTTAGCATGCATTATTGTTGTATGATCTCTATTAAAGAAGTTTCCAATTGCACTAAGTGGAATAGAGAGGTTTTGAGAAATAAGATAAATTGCAATTTGTCTTGCAGAAACAATTTCTTGTTTTCTTGAAGATGAGAAAATATCTTTAATAGAAATATTAAAATAAGAAGAAACTGTTTCAAGTATTGCATCCTTATTAATACTTTTACCTGAATTTTTTTCATTTATAATTTCAGAAAGCACTTCAGAAGCCATTTCTTTTGTTTCTATATTTTTCATTAATAAAGAAGATGAAAAGATGATTTTTGTTAAATAACCTTCCATTTCTCTAATACTCATTGTTTTTGAAATTTCAGCAATATAAAATGCAACTTCATTTGTAAGATTAAAATTTTCTCTCATTGCTTTATATTTTAATATTGAGACTCTTGTTTCAATTTTAGGAGTTTGAATATCAACAATTAGACCACAGCCAAATCTTGAAGTTAATCTTTCTTCTAAATTAGAAAGGTCCTTAGGAGCTTTGTCAGAAGTGATAATAATTTGTTTTTGGGAATTATATAATTTATTAAATAAATTAAAAAATGCTTCTTGAGTAGCTGTTTTATTTGCTAAAAATTGAATATCATCAATCATAAGAACATCACAGTGTTTATATTTTTCTTCAAATAAAGATTTACTGTTTTTTTTATCATTGTTAATTGAATTTAAAAAATCATTAACTAGTTCTTCTGTAGTAGCATAAGTGATTTTAATTTTTTTATTATGTTTAAAAATATAGTTTCCAATAGCATGAAGAAGGTGCGTTTTCCCGAGTCCAACTCCACTATATATAAACAGAGGATTATATTTTTTTCCAGGGTCAGTAGCAACTGCTTTAGCAGCATTTAGAGCGAAAGAGTTTGAATCTCCACTTATGAAAGAATCAAAAGTAAATTTATCAAGGAACGGATTTTTTTTACTTTCAGTGATTGTTTCTTCTTCTATCTTTTCATTTGTGTCAATATTTTTAAGAGAATTATCATTTCTATCTAGAACGATTAAAATATTTTCTACTTCATCATTGAAGAGTCTTACAGTATTTAGAATTTTATTTTCATAATTTTCATTCAATGCCTGTTTTACCATTTTTAATTTGGTAGACAGAATAAAAGTACCGTTTTTAATTTTTATAGGTTTTAAATTTGGATACCAAATGTCACATGCAAGAGAATTAACATCCTTGTCATTTTTTTTGAAATAATTCAGCACCTTTTCCCATAAAATAATTAATTCATTCATAAGAAAAATAATAACATAAAAAGAAATAAAACATCAAAAATGCATATTAAGAGAATACAAAATAAGTAAGAAAAAAATATAGATGATATAATAAAAAATATTATTAAAAACAGGTTAAACGATATAAAAATGTATATCAAAAAACTAGAAATTAAAAATTTTAGAAGTTATAAGCATCTTCAATTGATTCCAGAAAAGGAGTTAAATTTTTTTCTTGGGGCAAATGCAACTGGGAAAACAAATATTCTTGAAAGTATATATTATGCAGCTTTGTTAAGATCGCCAAAAACAAATCAAGACAAAGAAATAATTCGCTTTGGGGAAGAATTTGCAGTAATAAAAATGGAGATAGCAAGAAAACATATAACAAATGAGATTAAGATATATTTAAACAGACAGGGTGAAAAAAAAATATTAATAGATGATAACCCAATTAGAAAGATAAGTGACATTATAGATAAATTAGGAGTGGTGTTTTTTTGTCCTGAAGATATGACGGTAGTGCAGGGTTCTGCGATTGCGAGAAGAACATTTTTAAATATAGGGATGAGTATTGTGAGCTCTGTTTTTTATGAAGAATATAACAATTATAAAAAACTTTTACAGCAGAAGGTGTGTTTATTGAAAAAACCAACCATTACACAGGAAACCCTAAAAGAACTCGATGCTTGGGATGATTTATTATCAAAAAGTATATTTTGGATTATCAAACAAAGAGAGACATATATTACAAAACTTAGTGAAATAGCAAAAGAAAAATATAGAAGGATTTCAAACAATAAAGAAGAATTAAACATATTTTATGAATCAACAATACAAAAACATGCAACAAGTGCAGAAATTTTTGAAGAAATTAAAAAAGAAAGAGAAAAAGATATAGAATATGGATGTGCAAGAAAAGGTCCACATAGGGACGATATTATATTTAGTTTAGATGGTGTTGATGCTCGTAAATTTGCATCACAAGGGCAGCAGAGAACAGTTGCACTTGCATTAAAATTATCAGAACTTGAGCTATATAGCCAATATAGAGGGGAGTCGGCAATATTATTATTGGATGATGTTTTGGGAGAACTAGATAGATATAGACAAGAAGAGCTTATAAAAGCAATATATGGACAGCAAACATTCGTTACTTCTACAGAATATGACAAACAATTTAAAGGCACAATTTTTGAGGTTTTTAAAGAAAACAACAATTCATTTATAAAGTGCATAAGATAACAAAAAAACTAATCTTGTAACAAAAAATCAAATAACTTATAATGAATTGAGGTTACATGAAAGAAGCAGTAGATTCATATGCCAAATATCTTTTTCACGAAGGTACAAACTACCATACATACAAATTATTTTCGCCGAAAAAAGACGAAGTAGATGGCGTGCAGGGGTATCAGTTTACATTATGGGCACCAAATGCTCGCAGTGTTTCTGTAGTTGGAGATTTTAACAATTGGGATAGAACAAGAGACCCGATGAAAAAAGTCGATGATGAAATCTGGGTTAAGTTTATCCCCGCAATAAAACAATACGATGCTTATAAATTTTCCGTAGAACAATGTGATGGAAAAATAGTAAACAAGATAGATCCATATGCATTTCATTTTGAAACGCCACCAGCAACAGCATCAAAAATATACAATATTGAAGAGTATAGATGGAAAGATAATAAATGGATGACAGATAGGGAACATTATAACCCTTACGCTTCTCCGATGAATATATATGAATTACATCTCGGGAGCTGGAAGCTTCAGCCAAATGGGGATGTATATGGGTATAAAGATATTGCAGATGAATTAATAAAGTATGTAAAGAAAATGGGGTACACTCATGTAGAGCTCATGCCTGTCACTGAGTATCCGTTTGAAGGGTCATGGGGGTATCAGGTCACAGGAATGTTTGCTCCAACATCTAGGTATGGAACACCGGCAGATTTAATGGAGCTCATAGACAGATGTCATAGAGCTGGAATAGGAGTCATTCTTGATTGGGTATTAGCACATTTCCCACGAGATGAACATGGCTTAGCAACATTCGATGGGACAACAATGTATGAGTATGAAGACCCACGGAAAGGAGAACATAAAGAGTGGGGAACTAAAGTCTATGATTTTGGTAAGAATGAAGTAAAAAGTTTTTTAATTTCTTCAGCGATGTTTTGGTTTGAAGAATATCACATAGATGGAATAAGATGTGATGCTGTTGCAAGCATGCTTTACTTGGATTATGGACGCAGAGCAGGAGAATGGATAGCAAACAAAGACGGCGGTAATTATAACCTAGAAGCAAGGGATTTTCTTAAACAGATGAATACAGCATTATTAACGAAGAATCACGGCGTTATAACAATTGCGGAAGAATCAACAGCATATCCAATGGTGACGAAGCCGGCGTATGATGGTGGATTAGGGTTTAATTTTAAATGGAATATGGGATGGATGAACGATTCACTTCATTACTTATCTCTTGACCCATTCTTTAGAAAGGACAATCATAAAGATTTAACATTCGCAATTACATATGCGTATTCAGAAAACTATATATTGCCATTGTCTCATGATGAAGTAGTTCATGGGAAAGCATCCATGCTTTCTAAAGTGCCAGGTGATTATGATGAAAAGTTTGAAGGGTTGAAAGCATTTTTTGGATATCATATGGCACACCCAGGGAAAAAATTGACATTTATGGGAGCGGAGTTTGGGCAGTTTATAGAGTGGAATTATAAACAAGAATTAGATTGGTTTTTAATTGAATATGACAAACATAGACAATTGCAGAAGTTCGTAAAAGATTTGAATCAATTTTATCTTGAGAACAAAGCAATGTGGGAAATGGATTGTTCTTATGAAGGATTTAAATGGATTGTCGTGGATGACAACACACAAAATATAATTTCATTTATAAGAAGTGCGGCAAATGACGAGAAGATAATATGTATAATTAATTTTTCTCCGGTCACAAGAGAAAAATATGTTATGGGTGTTCCAGAATATGGGACATACAAAACGGAGCTGATTTCATCTTTAAACAAATATGGTGGAAATACAGATAGAAGAGCGACATATAAAGCGACAAAAAAAACAAGCCATGGGTATCCATACTCAATAAAAGTGGATATACAGAAAAACTCATGTATGTTTTTAAAAATAGAAAAAACTAAAGGGGAAAAGTGATATGGCAAAAGAAAGAAGAAAAGAATGTGTAGCGATGTTGCTAGCAGGCGGACAAGGGACAAGGTTAGGGGTACTAACAAATAATTTAGCAAAGCCAGCAGTACCGTTTGGAGCAAAATATAGAATTATTGATTTTCCATTATCAAACTGTATTAATAGTGGGATAGATACTGTTGGGGTGTTAACACAGTATAGACCGTTTAAATTACATCAATATATCGGGAATGGGCAACCATGGGATTTGGATAGATTGGATGGAGGTATATTTGTACTCCCACCATTTATGACAGCAAAATCTGGAGAGTGGTATAAAGGTACAGCGAATGCAATATTTCAAAACATCGATTTTATAGATAATTATAATCCTGAATATGTCCTTATTCTCAGCGGTGATCATATATACAAAATGGATTATCACGAAATGCTGAAGGAGCACAAAGCAAATAAGGCAGACTGTACAATAGCAGTTCTTGATGTCGCAAAAGAAGAGGCTTGTCGTTTTGGAATAATGAATTTGAAGGATGGAAATAAAATATATGAATTTGAAGAAAAACCAAAAAAACCGAAGAGCACAAAAGCATCAATGGGAATATATATTTTTACATGGGATAAGCTAAAGAAATATTTGATAGAAGATGAAAACGATTCAACATCAGATAATGATTTTGGTAAAAATATAATCCCAAAAATGCTAAATGATAAGTGTAAAATGTTTGCATATCAGTTTAAAGGATATTGGAAGGATGTTGGGACAATCTCGTCATTATGGGAAGCTAATATGGATATATTGAACGGGACTCAAGATGAATCGTTAAAACTGAGTGATTCAACATGGAAAATATATGCGAGAAACGCAGCGGAGCCACCACATTTTGTGACCCCAGATGGGAAAGTTCAAAACTGTCTTGTTTCTGAGGGAACGATAATTGCTGGGCATGTAAAGGACAGTATAATTTCGCATTCGTGTAAAATAGAAAAAAATGTGTACATTGAAGGATCAATTCTAATGCCAGGAGTGGTTATTCATGAAGGGGCAGATATAAGATATTCAATAATTGGATGGGATGCAGAGGTAGGGGAAAACTGCGTCATAGGAGAAACCCTCTCGGGATGCAAACCGGGAGAATGGAAGATTAGTGTTATAGCTCCTGAATACAAGCTTAAAGCCGACTCAGTAGTGGCGGCTAATGAAATGATCGGGTAGGTGAAGTATGAAACGAACAATGGGAATTTTATTTGCAGATAATGACGACAGCCATTTGAAAGAGCTGACACTAAATCGAACGAGTGCGTCAGTGCCATTTGGTGGAAGATATCGTCTTATTGACTTTGCGTTATCAAATTTTGCGAATGCAAATGTAACGAAGATAGGGATATTAACACGTAACAACTATAACTCACTCATGGATCACATAAGAATGGGTAGAGATTGGGATTTAAACAGAAAGAATAGTGGGTTATCAATATATCCTCCATTCGTGTTTAATACTTCGCATGATGTGTATAAAGGGAAAGTAGAGGCTTTATATACATTAAAAGGCTTTATATCCAAAAGCGAAGAGGAGTATGTTCTGATATCAGATACAGATATTGCAATAAATATTGATTTTGATGATGTTGAAAAGTTTCACCTTTCTAAAGGAGCGGATATTACGATGCTTACATACAAAACGGACGAATTCACATCAAAAAAAATCATTTTAAAAGAAGATAAAAACAAAAGAATAATTGATATGAGATTGCCGGTATCTACAGATACATCAAAGCAACTTTGTAATTTAAACATATATTTTGTTAAAAAGTCGCTACTACTTTCAATGATAGATAAAGCATATGCATATGGAGAATATAATTTTGAGAAAGATGTAATTCATAAAAATCTTGAAGAATTGTATGTCATGAGCTATGAAGTAAAGGATTACGTAGCAGTTATAGACAGTGTGGAATCATATTTTAAACACAGTATGGATCTACTTGATTTAGATACAAGAGAGAGTTTATTCTACAAGAACTCTACAATCTATACAAAAGTAAAGGACAGTGTTCCAACTCGATATAAAGCGGGGGCAAATGTTAAAAATTCTATCATAGCAGATGGTTGTGAAATAGATGGGACTGTAGAGAACTCAATTTTATTTAGAAGTGTAAAGGTAGGCAAAGGTGCGGTTATTAAAAATTCGATCATAATGGAAAAATCAATTATAATGGACGACGCCAAACTTAATTACACAATAACAGACAAAAATGTAATAATAGAAAAAGGAAGACAGCTTAGTGGATATGCAACATATCCGATAGTGATAGCAAAAAGCAAAAGAATATAGGAGGTAGCATATGAAGATATTATATGTAGCATCCGAAGCCGCACCGTTTGTCAGATCAGGAGGTTTGGGAGATGTTGCAGGGGCTTTACCAAAAGCTTTAGCACAACAAAAAAATGATGTAAGAGTAATTATTCCATTTTATAAGGAAGAAATAAGAGATGAGTTCCAAAGTACATTTAAGTATGTTGGAGCAACATTTGTGGATTTGAGTTGGAGAAGACAGTACGCAGGAGTATACGAAACACAGCAAGATGGAGTTAAATATTATTTTATAGATAATGAATATTATTTTAAAAGAAGAGGACCGTATGGTCATTTTGACGATGGTGAAAGATTTGCATATTTTTCAAAAGCAATTTTAGAGATACTACCTATTATAGATTTTTATCCAGATATCTTACATTGTAATGATTGGCAAACATCATTAGTGCCAGTGTTTCTTGATGTATTCTTTCGATATGCTGATGCATATAAAAATATTAAAACAGTTCTCACAATTCACAATATTGAGTTCCAAGGTAAATACGATTCAAGACTTATAACTGATATTTTAGGATTACCTGAGTGGGCAAGATCAATAGTTGTCAATAATGAAGATGTTAATTATATGAAAGGTGGAATTGAAGCGGCATCATTGGTTACAACGGTAAGTGAAACATATGCAAACGAGATATTGGATCCATTCTTCGCCTTTGGACTGGAAGGAATTTTAAGGGAAAGACAGTATAAAATTTACGGGGTTACAAACGGAATAGACATGAAGTTGTATAACCCTGAAACAGACAAGGCATTATTTAAAAATTATTCACATGAAACTATAAGCAATAAAAGAGAAAACAAGAAAGGATTATGTAACATGGTTGCATTGCCATATTCTGAAAAGCGTCCAATGATAGCAATGGTAACAAGACTTACAGAACAGAAAGGTATGGATCTCGTAGGATATATTGCAGATGAACTGATGAAGGCGGATTTACAAGTTGTAGTTATTGGAACAGGGGACTGGAAATATGAAAATTTAATAAAACATATTGAAAGTAGATATCCAGAAAAATTTAGAGCAATTCTTGCATTTTCAAGTGATCTTGCTTCAAAGATATATGCGGCATCTGATATGTTTTTGATGCCATCAAAGTTTGAACCATGTGGATTATCGCAAATGATAGCGATGAGATATGGGTCGGTTCCAATAGTACGCGAGACGGGTGGGCTAAAGGATACTGTTGAGGCATATAATCCACAAACAAAAAAAGGCAAAGGATTTACTTTTAAAACATATAATGCATTTGATATGCTTGATGCAATATGGAGAGCATATGGATTCTTTATAGAGGAAGGTCAAAGTAACTGGGCACAGATAATTAAGAATGACATGAAAAGTGATTTCGGTTGGGGAATAAGTGCTAAAAAATATTTAGATATTTACAAAAAATAATTTAGGGAATGAGGAAAAAATAAAAATAGAACTCTTAAGGGGAAATAAGGGTCGGAGAGATAATGGCGAAAGAAAATATTACAGAAAAAGAATTTACTAAACAATTAGAAGAAACAATGCTTAGATTCTTGGGAATTGAACCGTCCTTTGCGACTCCTTCGCAAATGTATAAGACACTTGCAATTTGTGTAAGGGAAAAACTAACCGCACAAAGATTGCTTTTTAAAAAGAAAGTTCATCAAAAGAAAATGAAACAAGTGTATTACATGTCTATGGAGTTTTTGTTGGGAAGATCTTTAAAGAACCATTTGTACAATATGGGTCTTGAAAAGGTTGCAGAAAAGGCAGTTAAAAATCTTGGGTTTGATTTGAACAATATTTATGAAGTTGAACCGGATGCAGGTTTAGGAAATGGGGGGCTTGGAAGATTGGCGGCAGCCTATATGGATGCTTTAACATCGCAAGGATATTTAGCTACAGGCTTTTCTATCATGTATGACTGTGGAATTTTTAAGCAAGTAATAGTCGATGGTTGGCAGCTTGAGAAACCGGATAATTGGCTGAAAGATGGTTGCGTGTGGGCAACAGCAAAGAATGAAGAAACATATCAAGTAAACTTTGGAGGAAGAGTTGAAGAGACTTGGGAAGATGGGAAATTAAAAGTTTCATATAAAGATCAAACAACAGTACTTGCTGTTCCTTATGATATGAATATATCCGGATACCATAAAGATGCTGTAAATAGACTTAGATTATGGGCATCTAGAGCACCACAAGAATTTGATATGGGAATGTTTGCAAAGGGAGAATATGTAAAGGCAATGGCTGCAAAAGCAATGGCAGAATCAATTTCAAAAATTCTCTATCCAGCAGATGATCACATAGAAGGTAAATCATTAAGACTTAAACAGCAGTATTTTTTTGTCTCAGCATCAATACAAAGTATTTTGAAAAGACATTTGATGCATCATAAAAATTTGAATAACTTGGGAGAATATGTTGCGATACATATTAATGATACACATCCAACATTATGTATTCCGGAGTTGATGAGATTGCTCCTAGATGAATATGGATATACTTGGGAAGACGCATGGAAAATAGTTCAAGAAGTCACATCATATACGAATCATACGGTCATGGCAGAGGCATTAGAAAAATGGCCACAAAACCTTTTTCAAGATTTATTACCAAGAATATATCAGATTATTCAAGAGATAAATCAGAGATATTGCAATGAATTGTGGGAGTTCTATCCTAACGATTGGAGTGTTGTTAATAAAAATGCGGTATTGGCAGATGGTCAGGTAAAAATGGCTAATCTTTGTCTTACATCAAGTCATACAATTAATGGGGTATCCTCTTTGCACTCCGACATACTAAAAAGAGATGTTTTTAAAGATTATTATGCAATGCATCCTGAGAAATTTACCAATGTAACAAACGGGATTACTCATAGAAGATGGACAGAGCAGGCAAATCCAGGATTGGCATCTTTGATAACAGAATTAATTGGTGACGAATGGTTGAAAAATCCAACACATCTGGAAAAACTTGTAGAACACCTTGGAGACAAAAACATACACACAAAAATGATTCAGATTAAAAAAGAAAATAAAAAACGTCTTGCAGCATATGTAAAGGAACACAACAATGTCATTTTAGATACAGATTCTATTTTTGATGTACAGGTAAAAAGGTTGCATGAATATAAACGTCAACTTTTAAATGCCTTACATATTTTGGATTTATATTTTAGACTTAAAGAAAATCCAGATTTAGATATTAAGCCAAGAACATTTATATTTGCAGCAAAAGCGGCAAGTGCATATTATATGGCGAAAGAGATAATACGATTTATATGTACACTGGGTGATGTAATAAACAATGATAAAGACATTAAGGATAAGTTAAAAGTTGTATTTTTGGAGAACTATAGAGTTTCACTTGCAGAGATTATTATTCCTGCAGCAGAGGTTAGTGAACAAATATCCTTGGCAGGCAAAGAGGCAAGCGGAACATCAAACATGAAATTTATGATCAACGGTGCATTGACATTAGGAACAATGGATGGAGCGAATGTAGAAATACATGAGGCTGTTGGAGAAGGAAACATGTTTATGTTTGGATTGTTGGCGAATGAAGTTGAAGAGCTGTGGCGTAACGGATACAACCCAACACAATACTACAACGGAAACGAGAGAATAAGAAGATTAATAGATACTTTAAGAAATGGGATAGGAGGCAATAGCTTTCCTGATATTGCAGACAGCTTAACATTTGGAAGAGGGTCTACGCCGGATGGATATATGGTGCTAGCCGATTTTGAGTCATACGCTAAAGCCCAAGAAAGAGTAAACGACACATATAAGGATAAACATAGATGGAATAGAATGTCTTTGATGAATATTTCAAAAGCAGGTTTCTTTGCAGCAGATAGAGCCGTTCAAGAGTATGCTGAAAGAATATGGGGTTTGAAGAGATAAAAAATGTACGATCCGCTAAGAGACAAGAAACCGTATGGGGCTTGCGTAAAGGGAAAGGATGTATATTTAGAATTCCCGTTAGATATAAAAGATATTGTTAAGAATATTTATTTAGTATTAAGAAAAGATGAAAGAGAAGAAAGAAAGCTTTTAAAGTTTAAAGAAGTTAGAGATGGAGAAGCCATCTATAGTATAAAATTTAAGGTTCAAGAAAGTGGAATATGGCATTATCGATTTGAGGGTGAGCTTTTAACTGGCGGAACAGCATATTATGGAAGAGACTATGACGGGAGAGCTGTTCGGAGAGATTGGATGCCAGAATGGCAACTTACAGTATGTGAAAAAGCATACAAGACACCAGAGTGGGCAAAAATAGGAGTATGTTATCAAATATTTGCCGATAGATTTAACAAAGGAGAAGAACGCAAATTTAACAAGCAAGGAACGCTTCATAAGAAATTAGATGAGCAAATAGAGATAGCCGAAGAAGGAAAGGATTACAAAGCGAATGACTACTACGGTGGCAACATAAAAGGAATAATTGACAAGATTGATTATTTAAAAGAATTAAATGTTTCTTGTATATATTTAACGCCGATATTTGAAGCACACTCAAATCACAGGTATGATACAGCCGATTATTTGAAAATAGATAGTCTCTTTGGAACAGAAGAACAACTTCAGGAACTTATAGAAGAAGCACACAAGAAAAATATTAAAATAATGTTAGATGGGGTGTTTAATCATACGGGTTCTGATAGTATATATTTTAATAAAAATAATAGATATCCAGATAAAGGAGCATATCAGTCAAAAGAGTCAAAATATTATGATTGGTATTATTTTTATAAATATCCTGACGAATATCATTCATGGTGGGGATGTACAGTTGTCCCGACAGTTAACAAAGAAGCAAGAGGATATAAAGATCTTATACTTGGTAAAAATGGAGTAATAGAAAAGTGGACATCAAAAGGAATAGATGCCTGGCGACTGGATGTAGTTGATGAGCTCCCGATTTCATTTACAACAGAATTGTGTAAAAAAATACATAGTTGTGGGAAAGATAAATTAATTATTGGAGAGGTGTGGGAAGACGCCACCACTAAAGTAAGCTATGACCAATGGAGACCATATTTTATGGGAGATCAGTTGGATAGTGTAATGAATTATCCTTTCAAAGAAGCAATTATAGAATTTTGTAAAACAAGAAATAAAGAGATATTTATAGAAAAAGTGACAACAATTCTTGAACATTATCCAAAAGAATCGCTAGATGCAATGTTGAACTTACTTGGTTCTCACGACACAACAAGAGTTTTGACTGAACTGTCAAATAGAATTCCTCCGGAAAGCAAATCGGCAAGAAGAGTAGATCGACTTAACCCCTCAGAATATATTCAAGCAAGAGAAAGATTAAAACTTGCAATATTACTACAATATACATTGCCAGGAATTCCAATGGTATATTATGGGGACGAAAGAGGGATGGAAGGTTACGAGGATCCTCTAAATAGACTACCAATAATTTGGGATAACTTAGATGGAGTTATATTTAGAAGATATAAAAGAATGGGCGAATTAAGACAGAAATATCAAAATGTTTTAAAAGGAGAGACAACATTTATAAAACATGAAACATTACTCATATACAAGAGAAACACCACAGACGAAGAGCTCATGATAATCATTAATCCTACAGAAAAAGAATGCTTATTTGAAGATATTGTCGTTTCCCCACAAGACTACAAAGTTGTTTTTAAGACAGTCTAATCCTACAGAATTGCAAAGAGGAGAAATAAAATGACTGAAACGGAAGCAAAAACAATATGTTGCGAGAAATAATTGTTAACACATTATTACATAGAGATTATTCTAGCGGATATGTAGCAAAGCTTGTTATATAAAAAGAGCGAATATTTGTTGAAAATGCTAATATTGCACGAGGAAAGGGGATGATTTGTTATGTAAGGAATCTTGTGTAAATAGTTTTTTTAGAAGTAAAAAAAGCAAATATATAATCTGTTGATATCAGTCTATGTTTAATCTGCTGTATTGGTCAAATGATAATCGTTGAATTTTCGAAAAGTAGCTGATTTTGGGAGTTAGGAAGCAACCCCAAATTTGGGGTTGCTTCCTAAAACCAGTTGAATAAATTTATTAAAATTATATCTGTGCCAAGTCGGCAACCATTGCCAAGTTTTGATTTCCAGTTAAAGTCTTCATCAATTTGCATTAATATTGTCCGATGAGGCGATTTGCTGATTCAACATTTGGGAATATTTTGATTATCTTTTCTCGTTTTCTAATTGAGCAATTAACTCTTTCAAGAGCATTATTGGTGAATATACATCTATGAATTTCTGGATTAAATTCCAAATATTTAAAAGAGTATTGATACCAATCATCAAGGGATTTCATTGCCTTATATTGTTTATTTGAAACTAGAAAATCCATTAATACATTAGTACATTTATTAACAACTTTATAGTCATTAATTTTCTTAAGTTCTTGCAACATTATGCCTGTTTGTTTTTTATATTTATTAGCTACATTATTGAGAGTATTTCGAAATAAATGTGCTGCACAGTATTGCCAACCAGCATTAGGAAACACCTCTTTGATTGCTGTTTTTAAGCTTTCATTATTATCTGTTATGAAGAGTTTAGGGTTTATTAGACCTTTTTCTTTTAGGCAAGTTAAAAAATTAATATATTCATATTTATTTTCAGAATTAGCTATTTCATAGCCTAAAATGGTCTTTCTACCATCATTATTATATCCAAGGGCTATATACACACTCTTTTTAACTACCTTATTGCCTTCACGCACATCAATATACATGGCATCTACATGTACATATTTATGTATCCCAACGATTGGTCTTGTCTGAAATTCATCAACATCTGGCTGAATAGTTTTAACAATCTTAGATACTGTTGAATGAGAAAAACTTGTGCCACAAAGTATTTCTGTTATGTCCTTTATTTTGCGTGTTGAAACCCCATCTAAAACTATTTCAATTAATGTCGCACAAAATGCTTTTTCAACCCTATTAAATCTCTCAAAAACAGTTGTTTGAAATTCCCCATTTCTATCTCTTGGAAGTTGCAAATTTAACTTACCAATACTTGTTGCAAGTGAACGAATATATGAACCATTTCTATATCCTTTACGCTTCTCAGTCCTTTCTGATTTTTTTGCATCTAGAAATGTCTCCATCTCATATTTCATCACCTCATTCAATATTTTCTGATATAACTCTGATGAGGCAAAAATTGATGAAACACTGGAATTTTTAATATCATCCCTTATTTTTTCAATGTCCACAGAGATATTTATTATCCCATCATTATTTTTCTTTTTACTTGTTTCTCCGAAAATGCTATTTTTTTCTTGAGCCATACTCAAACCTCCTATTAATTTTTTCGCAAACTAAATTATATATTAGGTCTTGAGCTTTTGGCTCTTTTTTTTATTTATCCATTTTTACTTTTACACACAATTATTTACATAATCGATGATTAAGATGGAGGATTTTAAGCCATACGCAAAAAATCCATCAAATGCGGCAGTATTTAAGGAAATTGGATTCGCCGATTCTTTATGTTCAGGAATTCGAAATTTGTATAAATATACACATATCTACTCAGAAGAAGAGCCAAAATTTGAAGAAGGAGATGTTTTTAGAACAATTGTTCCGCTTAAAAAAATAGCGACAGCAAAAGCAGGAGGGCAAACAGAAGTTTGGCAAAAAGTCTCTCGAAAGTCCCTCAATAAAGTCACAAAGACAAATTGAGAAAATAGAAGATAAAATTAGGCAAATGATAAAAGAACAATTTAATAACAAGAAATGAAATTGCAGAAGAATGTGGAATTAGCGAAAAGACAGTTACAAGATATATAAAGAAAATGAAAGAGTTTATATATATGGGGAAAGGGAAGAATGGATGTTGGATTAAAACTCGATCAAATAGTTAAGAAACAGTTTTTAAATTTGCACGAAGCTGTTTAAATAGCAATTTGTCAGTCAGTGAGGTTTTTCTGCTATCTATAATTTTTGAAATAGCCTTAAGTTTGATGTCCAAACAGATGGTTTGCTCAGCGAGTAAATCAAGGAGCAATTGTTTAAATTCAATATAAAGACTTTGCAGTAACCAGGCGATTGCCATTTGTAGATAGTATTCAGAAGTCTTCCCAAAGGAAAGAATAGAAGTTTTTAAGAAAGGTGTATACTCATCGCTTAATAAATATTTCATTGCTAAAATAAAAGCAGTTCTTCTATAAAACAACAACTTAGAAGACAAAAGCTTTTGACAAAAAGACAGACAAGAATTTTTATCAGTGTAAAATAAGGGGCAAGCAATACTGTCTGTAACTATCCATGAATCGACAGAAGACAAGAGGTCACAAATATATTTTTCAAAAGGGAAAGAACTTCCAAGAGTTTTAGAATAATTTGAGCAACAAAAAGAAAAAAGCATTTGTTCGTCGAGGCTACTTAAATTTAGAGTTTTAAGAACAAACTCAAAAGGGAACAAGGAAAGAGTCTTGCTTAATTTTCTCATAAGAGGAACGGTAACGCCGGCTATATGCAAATCGCTTTTGGAAATATTTTTTATAAACGGTATTTTGGAAGCAACAGCATTTGCTTTAAAAAAATTATCAATAGTAGATCTTATGCTTTCTACGGTACAATTAGTCACATAAGAAGTATCCCACAGCGAGAAAAAACAAGCAATAGCCCAGAGTGTATTTTTAAACAGGCATAGAAAAAAAGTGTATTCATTACAATTGTTCACAAACTTTATAAAAATAAACACAAGAGGGTGTAATTTTCAATGGGATACATATTTTAGTAGAGGTGGATTGAAAAATAAAGAGAGGTATATATGCAGTGGAAAATTTTTGAAGAAGAATGTCTAAAATATTTAAATGGTAAGTACGGTAATTATTTTAAATTGCAAGGGGAATCAAACTCTACAGTTAGTGATATTTATTTTAATGGTGAAGGGAATAGTTTTTATATTGAAGCTAAGATGCCAACGGCACAATGCGGACAATTTGTTTTGTTGCCAAGTGTTGAAAATAAAAAACTCACGTACTCAAATAAAAACAAAACACAGCAAAATGAATTTTTAGATGAAATAATAAAATTTATAAATTTAAATGTAGATAAGTTCCTGAATTGTGGAACAGCAGGTATAGAAATTTTATTAAATAAAGACATATTTTATAAGTGGATAGTAAATTATTATAAAAATAAAAATGTTAAATATATCATAACAAAACAAGAAAATTTTTTAATTTTTAGTATTGATAAAATTAATAAGTATTTTGATATTACAGCAAGATATAAACAAAAGAAAAGCGGATCTAGAGCTTTAAATTCAAGTAGAACAGATTTTGAATTTGCGATGAGGGCAGCAGGAATAGCCTTCACTTTTGTTGGACATAATATTGTTTCCAATGAGGACTTAGATAGTAAAAAGATTAAAGGTCTAAAATATGTATATTTGATAAAAAAGAGTAAAACAGGATATGTTGCAAGAATACTATCAAATACGAAAAATGCAAGTGTGATATTTTCAATTAAGCTCAAAAAATATAATGCTGAAGAACAGAAAAACGATATTTTGAATTTTGAAAAGGATATTAGCCGTTAGGAAAAAAATTTTTAAAAAGCAAATATTTAGTTAAAGATAATTTATATGTATGAATTGTACCAAAACCAATGGGAAGCGAAGTTAGTTGATATTTTTTCATAATTTCGTTTTTACCGTTTTTTGAAAAAGCTTTTAGGAGCTGTTCGCAGCAATCATTATTAAACTCGAAATCAACAGAAGACTTTAGATGAGATGATATTAATGCAAAATCCAATCTTTTTAATCTAGACACAATGTCAGATGCAACTTTGGAAGAGGCACCATTTTTAATTAACCATATTTTAAATTGAGGAGTGTTCATTCAGGGTTGTACCGATATTTATTGCGATGTATTGAAGAACATCAATTACAACAGAATTACCAAATTGTTTGTAAGCTTGGTTTGAAGAAGGATGAATTAAATATGAATCGGGGAATCCCATAAGCCTAGCACATTCTCTGGGATGTAGCCTCCTTGTTTTTCCATTAATAAGGTATCCTCCGGTTTTTGCAAATGCTCCGCCACCATTGGAAGAAAGAGTAATGGCAATACCCTTTGGACTATATATCCGCTCACCCTGTCTACCCTTTCCAACAGTTCCAATACGAATTGGTTTTGTTATGTCATCGTTAATGTGATTTTTTTTAAAATCAAATCAGAACGATTAATAACAAGGTTGGAAACTTCATCGTCAGATAACAGTAAATTTTCAAGACAAACAGAAAGTTTAAAAGCCTTGGGGAAGATAAATTTATTAATACCTAAATCCTTTCTAAAACAAACAATATAAATTCGTTCTCTATTTTGTGGTATACCAAAATCTTGAGAATTAAGCACATCAGAAAAGAAATTGTAACCAATATCCGAGAGTGTTTCTTTTACAACTTTTAAAGTATTGCCGTTATCATGAGTGGCGAAGTTTTTAACATTTTCTAAAAAGAGTACTTTTGGTTTTTTTGCTTTAGCGATTCTTGCTACATCAAAAAAAGGGATCCACGGCTATCTTTAAAGCCTTTTTGTTTTCCGCTTATAGAGAATGCTTGGCAAGGGAATCCTGCACATAAGATATCATGGTCTGGAATTGTGTTTTCATTTACAAGTGTAATATCGTCATCAGGAATTTCTGCAAAGTTTATTTTATAAATTTCTTTTGCAGACTTATCGCACTCACTTGAATAGACACAGCTTGCACCACAAGACTCTAAAGCAATGCGAAATCCACCAAGACCAGCAAATAAGTCTATAAATTTTAAACCAAATAAACTACTGTTTTTGTGTTTAAGCACAAGAACCTCAATAGCGCATTGCGCAAGTCCAGTGTAGCAATAATATGTCTCTATTTCAATAAATGATATAAGTAGCTGCAAAACAAGCACGACGCAGCTGGTTTTTCTTGACAACAAATAACAAAAAAAAGTAACATTAAGAAAGTCATTTGCCTGTTTAGCTCAGTCGGTAGAGCATGCGGCTGTTAACCGCAGTGTCGTAGGTTCGAGTCCTACAACAGGCGCCATTCCAAAAAAACAAATCCATAGCAATAAATTAAAAGAAAAGAATATTTTTGATAGATGTATTTCCTTTAAGTATTAAAAAGCCTATTATAAGGGATAAGTCTGCAATAAAAAGAAACAGAATGTTTGTCATGTTTTAATGAATAAAAAAAGGAGGCGGTAGTCTTGAAGAAAATACCAACATTATTTGTAAGAAACTTCATAGATAATCATCAATTTGTTTTAACAAGAGAGGTTAAGTCAGGATTGGAGTGGGTTTTGCAAGGTGAGGGAATCGCAACGGTTAAAATAGATGGAAGTTGTACTGCAATTATAGATGGAATTTTTTATAAGAGGTATGATGCGAAACATGGGAAAAGACCTCCAGAAGGGGCAATACCATGTGGAGATCCAGATAAAAACACTGGACATTGGCCACATTGGATAAAAGTGAACCCAGAAAACAAAGCGGATCAATGGTTATATGCTGCATATAAAAATTCAAATCCAGAAAAATTAGAAGATGGCACATATGAAGCCATTGGCTTACACTTTCAAAGCAATCCATATGGCATGACAGAAGACAAGTTAGAAAGACATGGAATAAGAGAAATTCAAGTCGAGCGGAGTTTTGATGGAATTAAAAAATACCTTGAGGATAATAGTATAGAAGGAATTGTTTTCTGGAAAGATGGAGAAGCAAAGTGCAAAATAAAAAGAAAAGATTTCGGGATCGCTTGGAATAGAAAAAATCCGAGTAATAAAATAGAGCCTTGCAAAGAATAGAAGAGACTATTTAATCTCTTCTATTCTAATGTTAGGAGAATAAGACATCGTGGTCTATAGCTAGACCGGCATCAGTAAATTTTATTGATAAAATAAATTTTTCAAGATTAATATTTTTTAAATATTCCAAAGCTTTTGTATCAATAATATACTCACCATAATTGCACAAATCTCCGAAAGTTAAGGTCTTCATTAGAGTGTTAAAATTTTCAGAAATATTTTCTAAAGTCGAATGAGATAAAGTAGGATGTTGGAAAATAGAACGCTTAGGAGCAGATATCAAGTCTTGAATTTGTAAAGTTTTCATAACAGTATTTATGTTATCAAGTTTAGCTTGTTTTTTTGATAAAGCTCTAAGGATTTTACTGCTTTTTGTTGTAAGCAAATCTACAGGGCGACTTAATTCTGAAATTGATCCGCTATTAGCGACGTGACCAACATAGTTAAAATACCTTTTACCAGTATAATTTTCATCTTTTGAAATCTTTACGATGTTCCCATCAAACAACTTATAATTTCCAAGGTCATTTTCAAACAGAGTGGTATTACAGAGCACTTTAGAGTAAGTTGAAGATGCTGGATCAATAAAGCTATTGGCAGTATCATTTTCAGGGGCAAAGTATTTTGTAAGTGTATGAAGAATACCAGCATTGTCCGTATATTTTAATAAGCGATAATATTGTTTGTTCGTGAAATCAAAAGGAGCAGTGCTTCTAATATAAGAATCATCTACGAACGAGCCATCAGTGTTTAGTGCAGTATTTTCTTCAAACAATTCTTCTGATGGAGTATATTCATCTGCAGGATAATAACCATCTTTTAACACATAATATAAGTGAGTTGGCGAGTCGCCAAGCGAAAGGTAAGCCTTTTGATTGCATCCAGGAATAGATGAGTCGTTTGTATAAGGAACATATTTTTCATGTAATGGGTCATAAATATTCAGGTGTTTGTTTTTATAAGGTAAAAACTCTCCATTGATGCCAAGAACAGGACTTGTTTGTTCTTCTCGAATAAAAACATTGGCACTGGCAAAGTTGCCAAAATGAGGTTTTAAAAGCTCAGCTTTCAGTTTATTGATTCTTGTTAATGCCCAAGGAGTGTTGAAAAAATATTTTCCACCGTGAGACACAAACAAATATTCATCCATAATTAAATTGTTTAAAGCTTCCATCGGGGTCTTTCCAGCATGTGTAACAAGATATTCAATTTTATCTTTTAGGTTGACCCATTTAAACTTAACAGCATTTGTGCTGCCAACTTCAAATTTATCTGCAAGTTGTTTTTCATTTGCTTGGTTATAAAGTCTGGAGGCAACCTTGTATTGTCCTTTTGCATCTTCTATGAATGTAAATGCTTCATCTTTTTCATTTGCATAAACATTTGAAAAATAAGAAGGGCTTCCCGAAGTTGCTGGAGCACGGACGATATCATAATTATCTACATTGAATAGCTCATCAAAGAACATAGATTTTAATAGATTTTCTGCGTTGGTATTTAAGTCATCAAACTTCGTAAAGGCTAATTTTTTTAACACAGCATGAGATGTTCCAATTTTTGTTTTAATAAAGCAGTCTGGCTCAAAAGAATTTAATAAAGCATATGCCCCACTATTATATTTATAGTATTTTAAACCAATTAGAGGGTTTTCACAGGATTCGTACATTCCAGTGTCAGAGTTGTATCTAAAGCAAGGTGTTAAAGGGTTTGCGACATTAATAGGAGAACTTCCGTCAGGCGTTGAAGAGTAGTTGAATCTTTTGATGAAGTCATTTGCAGAAAGAAAGGAGTCATTATTTATGTCTATCAACTCTCCTAGAACTAAAGAACTGAAAGCCGATTTAATATTATTGATTTTGGTGTGTGAAATTCTTTTTAAGACATTATTTGTTGAAGAAGTAAAAATCTTCGAATATCTTATTTCAGTTGAGCTATGAATTGCGGCATTGTATAGGGTAAAGTATCCAGCTTTGTCATCATTGATGAAAACATAATCGCCATCGGCTGTTGGTTCAAACTTGTCAGATTCAATATCTATGAGCTCATTAAGGGTAAAGCTTTTAAACAAATTGTTTATCTGTGTGGCACCACCATCAAAACTAACATAAGTAAATAATTTTAATAGTTTTTCAGATGAGCCACTAGAAACTAGCTTATATAATTTTTGTCCCTCATAAGCGGACTTGAAGTTTGGCAGAAGGTGATTAACAACTAGGAAACGATCATTTTCAAAAACGGCATATTTAGCAGATGAATCTAAAATAGTAGAAGAAGATATTGTTTCTACAAATGTATAGTTATCTGCTTTAATATCAATAATATCTGAGAGCACCACATGCTTTAAGAGATTGTCTGGATTTTTAAATTGCAAAGTTGCGAATCGCTGTAAAATTTTTGTGGAAGGAGTGTTCTTTACATACAATAAATCATATTTGCCAGAAACATATGGCACAAAAGAATTTGTATCTTTATTAAAGGTAAAAAGAGCGGTGTCGGCGTTGATTTTCCTTGGATCGACAATTGAATAGTCCGAGGAATCTGCAAGACGATATTTTTTCAGCGAGGAATGTTTTTCGTTATTTGGGTTATATAAAGTGAAGTACCCATAATTATATTCAAGATAAGTGCCGGAAGGATCTTCTTCAAAAGAGGTTTCAGTTTTACCATCAACAAGTTTAATTATTTTTTTGAATCTCTTTCCATTGAGCTGGTTGAACACGATAGGGTCGCAAAGAATTTTTTTAGGTTCTGAGACAAAAACATATTCGCCATTATCGTCTTGATAATATGGAGAAAGATTAACATCAACAACATCAGTTAAGATTATTGACTTTAAAAGCTCATCCTTTTTGTCTGAAAATTCTTTAAAAGTTAAATCCAAAACGCCTTTTTCTTCGAGAAGAGAAAACTTGTTTTTATCAATATTTGCAAAATTTAAAACATCTCTTATTTTAAGTTTTGTATCAATGGTTTTAAAAAACGCAATAGCATCTTTTAAATTTTTTGAATTAATATTTTTAAAAGCATCTATATTTTTAAATTTGTCATCTTCTTCGAGGTTTACCCCTAACTGTTTTGAAAGCTCGCCGAAAGTAATACGGGTCTGCAAATAATCTAAAAGAGGCTCTTTTGCGAATTGCTCTTTTAATTTAAATGGAGATTTTGAAAGTAGTCCATCCGAACCATGCAAAACATTAAAAGGGGCACTTGTTTTAACAGTTTCATGTAACTGTAGGCTTTTTAGAGCTTCCTCAACTGTAAAGGAGTCAAGGATGGTGTCTGCGAAAGTGCGAGTTAAATCTTTTAGTTTGGTATTAAACAAGGCAGACAATTTTATGAAGTTCAATTGCCCAGGCAGAGCATCAGGAATATTAAAACCATATTTCTTTTTTATTTCACCAAGAGTCATGTCATCAAATTTGCTTAAATCTTTTTTGATCATTTGATAGGCTTGAAGTAGTGTTTTTTTGCCGAGCTCAGAGTTTGGATCAATTACATTTCCCACTTGCGGGTTTAATTTGGTTATGTCACTTACTCTTTTTGTCGTACCAAGGACACCAATAGAGATTCCTAAAATCAGAATGACACAAAGGATGGATGTTAAAAATCCACTGATAAACATTAAACTATTTTTTGCTCTCATAATTCTCCTTTACAATAGGAACAAGATGCGAGAAGAAGCAGGTGCTTGTTCTAGCAGCTTTCTTAATAAACTCAAAATACCAAATGAAGGTTTATCAAAAACTTTTCCAACAGGATTTGATATGTATAATTTGCCAACAACCGCAGATTCTTTGACAGCATTTACAAAAGCAAAGTCGCTTTTATCTGCGAACAGTCGGATCATCGAAAGAACAAACAGCATAAAAATAAATATTAAAACGGCAGACATTATTAATCCTAGAACCCTATCAAGAACTGCTTCAGCAACAATATCTGAATTATGCCAATTTTTTGTTCCAAGTCTTATGCCGACAAATACAAGTGTCAAAACAATTAAAAAGAAGAGATGTAGAATTACATTCAAAATATGCAACATTATTTCTGTAGCAAATATGCGTTTTATTGTAATAGGTTGTTGAGTTAAGTGTCTATTTGCAACAGGCATAAACTTATCAATACCAGCTTTAATTTTAGGGTCATCATACGAGTCTAAAGCGACAGGATTTGTTTTTCCATGTTTGAGCGAATCTGGCAAATTAAGCATAACTCTACCTGAATCTTTTTCTTTAAACATCTCAACATTCATTATCGGTTTGTTTTTTTTTGATATATTTTTTTCAATTGAGTTTCGAATAGAGAAGCCCATATAAGATGTTTTCATTGTAGGGAGTAGCCAAGATGATAATAGAACGGACAATAAAATAATCGGTAGAAAAACTCCCCATTTTAAAGATCTTGAAAAACCACGCAATGATCCAAAAATCATGAATGCTAAAATTATCAAGAAAAACACAATATCAACAATTGTTTTTGCAGGCACCACTTCTCCCTAGAATCTTATATAATTAATTATATATAAAAAAGATTAATATTAAAGAGAAAAAAATAAAAAAATGTGAATAAAATGAAAAGTAGCAGCATAACGATTAATATGAGTTGAGCGGCTAAAGAGTCCAGCCACCATCTATTATAAGATTCTGCCCAGTAACATAAGTACTATTTAATAGGAATAGAATACCAGAAACCACATCTGAAACATCTCCAATACGACCTAAGGGGATATCGTTAGATATATCAGCAAGCTCATGTTCTGAAAAAAGAGAGAGCATATCAGTTTTTATAGCCCCCGGGGAGATACAATTAAATCGTATATTACTGAGAGAATATTCTTTAGCAAGTGATTTTGTAAGTCCTATAATAGAAGCTTTTGAGGCGGAATAGTGTGATTCCATAGAGGCACCAACAACGCCCCAAATTGAAGAGATTGAAATAACGCTACCGAATTTTCTTTTTGTCATATCTTTTAAAAATACAGATAGGACTCTAAAAAGACCATTAACATTAATATTTTGCATTTTTAACCAATCTTTTTCGGTTAAGTCAATAAAAAGACGGCTTTCAGCGATGCCGGCACAATAGATAATGTGGTCAATTTTGCCAAAACGTGTATAACAGTTGTTTTTAAGAATCTCTACAGAGTTCATGTTTTCAACATCACAAAAAAAGGCAACCGAACCAGGAGTAGTGTTTTCTATTCTTTGAGCTTCGCTTTCGGATTTGCAGTATGTAAAAGCGACATTATATTTGTTTGTTAAACTTTCTACGGCAGCTTTGCCTATTCCACGGCTGCCACCAACAACAAGAACTGTTTCCATTATCTTTTTTTCTTTGTGTAGTCTTTAGACTTTCCTACAAAAACATCAACATCAGGTTTATGTACTGAAACAGTTACATCTCCGATAAAGTCATATTTTTCCCCATCAAGGTTAAAAGGAATAGAATTTTCAAATTTTAAACTCGCATTGATTACTTTTTTAAAAACCATTTTATTATTAGAAACTTCTTTTTTAAATCCGATAAAAAATGCTTTAAAAAGAGGCCAGAAAATTTTTATTTTATTTCTTAAAGAGTTTTTGCCAGGGCTTTTAATTAAAAGCATATGTGTTGCCCCATCTGAAGGAGAATATAATTTATTAAAATTGAATCCAAAGCAACGCATGGAATCAATAAACATTATCAAAGTATAGTTTCCGTCATAATTTACATCGTCAGCAGTTATTTGAGTTTTGATATCATACACTTTATATTGAGAAACGACTCTAAACAAATAAGCGAGTATGCCAAGTTTTTTCTTTTTTTCTGGGGGGACAATATAACCAAGTGGAGTGAAGGATCCTGCAGCAAAAACATATGAAAAATATTGATTATTAGCTTTTGCATATTCCAAAATAGGAATAAACTCCAGGTGTTTGTTTTTTTTCAATCTCGTCTTTGCACTTTCATTATATGTTCCAAAAGAAAAATATATTAATTTAGTATTTTTATCAAAGGTGTGATTAAGAGCGTTATTAAAAGAACCATCACCGCCGCAAACAACAATGCAGTTATATCCTGCAGCAGACCAGTCGCCACTAGTATTATTGATAATGAAGGTATCAACAACATCATAATCTTTTTTAAATCTTGCAACCAATGCATCTTGGTCAATCGATTCAAAACGACCGCAATATGAATTAAAAACAATGAGACAGCGGCTCATTACTGTCCGGCAGCCTCTTTATCAACTATGACAGTAACATTTGGGTGTCTTTTCAAAACAGAAGCAGGCTGTTCTATTGAAACAACGCCATTCATTAAATTTCGTATAGCATTAACTTTTGATTTGCCGGTTGCTAACAATAGAATTCTCTTAGCTTTCATTATTTCGCCAAGACCCACTGTCAAAGCTTGAATAGGTACATCCTTTATGTTCTTAAAAAATCTTGAATTTGCTTCTATTGTTTCAGGAGTCAATGTGACAACATGTGTTTCTGAGTCAAAGAAGGTGCCAGGTTCATTAAAAGCAATGTGCCCATTGGTGCCGATTCCAAGAACTTGAAGATCTATAGTCGTATTGTTTAACAAATTTGAGTATCTACTACATTCTGCATATAAATCTGGAGCCATTCCATTTGGTATATTGATATTTGCTGGATCAATATCTAATGAACTGAAAAGATTATGCTGCATGAAATAGTAATAACTTTGTTCATTTGTTTTATCTAAACCGACATATTCATCAAGATTGAATGTTTTGATGTTTTTATACGATGTTCCGTTTAAAACATGGTCCATAATCATGGCCTCGTAAACACCAAGAGGTGTGGAACCCGTCGCTAAACCTAATGTTGCATTTGGTTTCTTTTTTACCAAATCAATTATTATATCTGAAGCTAAAGTATTAAAATTTTCTAAATTTTTAGCTACTATAATTTCCATAGTTACCTCACAAATACAATTTAATGATACTACTGATATGAAAAATGGTAAAGAAAAACGGCAGCTTAAAAACAAATTAACGGATTAGAATAACCTCTAAAAATTTTAAAATAAAAAAACAGTAAAAGTAAAAAGAATGTTTTCTATGTTATAATTACAGCCATGAGAGAAAAAACTAATAAGATAGAGTTACTTCTTCCGGCAGGAAATTTGGAAAAATTAAAAACCGCTATTTATTTTGGTGCGGATGCTGTTTATGTGGGCGGAAAGAATTTTTCATTGAGAGCAGGAGCTGGGAATTTTAATGAAGAAGAGCTGAGAATTGGAACAAATTTCGTTCATTCAAAAGGGAAAAAAATATATGCGACGCTCAATATATATGCACATAATAAAGACATTGAAGCTATAAAAGAAGAATTAAAGTTTCTTGAAAAATTAAAAGTTGATGCAGTTCTTGTATCAGATATGGGAGTTTTGTCTCTAACAAAAAAAATAGCACCAAACCTTGCAGTTCATATATCTACACAAGCAAACACAACAAATTATGAAGCGGTAAACATGTACAAAGAATTGGGAGCAAGTAGAGTTGTTTTGGCGAGAGAATTGTCATTAAAAGAGATAAAAGAAATTCATAACAAGTGTGATATTGAGCTTGAAGCGTTTGTACATGGAGCAATGTGCGTTGGGATGAGTGGACGTTGTTTATTGTCAGAATATTTTACAAAACGAAATGCAAATGCAGGAGCATGTTCGCAGCCGTGTAGATGGGAATATAAACTGCAAAGAGCAGAGAAGGACGAAGGGGTCTTTATTGAAGAAGACGAAAGAGGTACTTATTTTTTTAATAGTAAAGATTTACAATTAATCGACCATCTTAGAGAAATGGTTGATGCTGGAGTTTATTCATTCAAAGTTGAAGGCAGAATGAAAAGTGAATTTTATGTGGCAACAGTAGCAATTGCATATAGAAAGGCAATAGATGATTTGTTGAAGTATGGAAAGATTGAAAGACTAGAAGCATATAAAAAAGAACTTGGAACGATAGCACACAGAGATTACACAACAGCGTATGTTTTAGGAGAAAATAAAGACACGATATATCCGCAAAAGGGACAGATAGAGGAAAGCGAAATTTTTATTGCAAAGGTTCTTGGCGAAGAAAAGGGAATGACATTAGTAGAGATGAGAAATAGATTTGCTGAAAATGATGAAGTAAGTGTTTTGTCTCCAAATGAATACTGTTATAAAAAAACTAATATTTATGAAATATGGAATACTGATGGAGAAAGAGTGCAAGATGCAAAACTTGTTCAAGCAAAATATCTTTTAAAAACAGACATAAACTTGAAAGAAGGAGATATTTTAAGAAGGCATAGGCAAGGGCGGTTAAATTGACAAATAAGGCACTTATATATAATTATATTATTTACTTACTCTAACACTATACATGAAAGAAAGAGTTATAGACTGTTTGTTGAACAAGATAGCGACAAAGAGGTTAATGAAATGAGTGAGGGTTTAAAACTTAAAGGAGAAGTATGGAAGAAAAAAAGCGAAAAATATTTATTCCGACAATCATAATAGCGATAGCTGTGATTATTGGAATATTACTAGCGATGAATTTGTTAGGACCAAAAAAAATTAATTATGCAGGAAGTGACAAGTCATTTGAACAGTTGGTAAAAAATACGGCAGCAAATACTGAAAATAAAGAGAAGATAGAAAATATTTTAATTGAAGGATACAAGCTAAAAATAAGATTAGTAGGATCTGGAGGAAGAACATATACATATTATACAGTTGTTCCACATAGAACATCTTTAACTGAGGATATAAACAAATGGGCAAAGGAAGTTAATCCAGGAGCACAAACGAACGGAAATATTAAAGCAGTTGAATATAGCAATCCATCAAGGGGAGCAGCACTTACAGCATTAATTTCGCCATTGATAACATTTGCATTGCTTATAATTCTTTATCTTATTTTTATGAAAAAATCTGGAGCAATGGGAAGCAAGGCCATGGGCTTCGGAAAAACAAAAACTAATGTAGTTAAAGATGTTAAGACAAGATTCAGTGATGTTGCAGGAGCAGATGAAGAAAAAGAAGAAGTTGCAGAGATAGTAGAATTTCTTAAAAACCCTAAGAAATTTACGGAAATTGGGGCAAGAATTCCTAAGGGGGTATTGCTGGTAGGACCTCCTGGAACAGGTAAAACATTGTTGGCAAGAGCAGTTGCTGGAGAAGCAAATGTTCCATTTTTTTCAATGTCAGGTTCGGACTTTGTAGAAGTATTTGTTGGAGTAGGAGCATCAAGAGTTCGAGACCTATTTGATCAGGCAAAGAAAAACATGCCATGTATAATTTTCATAGATGAAATAGATGCTGTTGGCAGGCAACGTGGAACAGGACTTGGTGGCGGCAACGACGAAAGAGAACAGACATTAAATCAGTTGCTCGTAAATATGGATGGATTTGACTCAAATACAAACATCATAGTAATAGCAGCAACCAACAGAGCAGATGTTCTTGACCCAGCATTGTTGAGACCAGGTCGTTTCGATAGACAAGTATATATAAGTTTGCCAGATGTTAAAGGAAGAGAAGCAATAATTAGGCTACATGCAAGGAACAAGGCAATAGATGGAAAAGTAGACTTTAGGAAGTTGGCAAGACTTACAGCAGGATTTTCAGGAGCAGATATTGAGAATATGTTGAATGAAGCAGCAATATTGGTTGCTAGAGCAAATAGAAGACTTATAACAGAAAATGATATTGCAGAAGCTATCAATAAAGTTACATCAGGTCCTGCCAAGAAGAGCAGACTTGTGACTGAAAACGATAAAAAAATAACGGCATATCATGAAAGTGGACATGCTGTTGTTGGAAAGATTTTAGATAAGACCGCAAATATACAAGAAGTAAGTATAATCCCAAGAGGCATGGCTGCAGGTTATACAATAGTTACACCAAACAATGATGACAATCATGTTTCAAAGACGCAACTTATGAATAAGATAACTACGTTGCTTGCAGGAAGAGCAGCGGAAGAGGTCTTTATACATGACATATCAACCGGTGCATCAAATGACATTCAGAGAGCATCTAAGATTGCACGAAAAATGATAACAGAATGGGGTATGTCATCTAAGCTAGGCACAATTTTCTTGGGGAGCAGTGAAGAAGTATTTCTTGGGAGAGATTATCAGACAAAGACAGAGTATTCAGAAGCAATGGCAACGGAAATTGATGGAGAGATAAAGAAGATAATAGATGCCCAGTATGCAGTTGCATTGAAGACAATCAAGGATAATAAAGTAGTCATAGAAAAGATGGTTGATATATTGTATGAAAGAGAGACAATATATTCAGATGAAATAGATCAATTAATAGATGAGTTTGGGAAGAGACCAGAAGAGGCTGTACAAAAATGAACATCCATCAGAAGATGAAGTTGGATCTTGACACGATAATGGAAAAGGATCCTGCGGCGACAACAAGATATCTTGTAAAAAGAACATATTCCGGATATAAGGCTTTGTGTGCATATAGAAGAGCACATGAGCTTTATTTAAAAGGACACAAGACACTTGCATTTTTAATTTCAGCAAAAGCAAAAAGAAGAACGGGAGCAGAAATACATCCTGCAGCAAAAATAGGGAATAGAATTTTTATAGATCACGCAACAGGACTTGTTATAGGAGAAACGGCTATAGTTGGAGACAATTGTGTTTTATACCAAGGAGTAACACTTGGGGGAACAGGGAAGGAAACAGGACAGAGACACCCAATACTTGAAGATGGAGTTATGGTATCTTCTGGAGCTAAAATACTTGGACCAGTAAGAATAGGAGCGAATAGCAAGATAGGTGCAGGTAGTGTAGTTTTAAAAGATGTTCCCAAAAATTCAACAGTAGTTGGAGTTCCCGGACGATTGGTAAGACAGGATGGGAAGAAAATTATTGAGATGGATCAATTTGTTCCGGATCCTGTTGTAGAATGCTTTGAGAGGATTGAAAAGAGATTGGCACAAATAGAAAGCAAACTAAACATAGAGCATAAGACAGATGCATTTTTAACAGATAATAAGAGTGAAAAAAATAATGAAAATATATAATACGCTTACTGGCAAAAAGGAAGAACTCATACCTTTAAACGGGAACAATGTAAAAATGTATGCATGTGGTATTACTGTCTCTGGGGATGCACACATAGGTCATGCATATCAAGCTTTAATTTATGACATTATCAGAAAATATCTTGAAATGAAAGGATATGAAGTTCAGTATGCAAGGAACTATACAGATATAGATGACAAGATCATTGCTAAGGCAAAAGAACTGAAAGAAGATCCTATAGACTTTGCAAAGAAAACGATAGGTAGAATAGATCAAGTAATGAAACAGTTTAAAGTTGACGAGCCAACAATTTGGCTAAGAGCAACTACAAGCATTGGCAATATCATTGCTTTTATATCAGAGCTTATAAATAAAGGACATGCATATAGGACAGAAAACGGGGATGTATATTTTGATGTTTTAAGTTATCCAGAGTACGGGAAGTTATCACATAGAAATATTGAAGACGAGATAGATGGAGTGCGTAAAGAAAATGATGTTAACAAAAAGAACCATCTTGATTTTGCTTTATGGAAGGCAGAAAAGGAAGGAGAAGTTTCATGGGATTCTCCATGGGGGAAAGGAAGACCAGGGTGGCATATTGAGTGTTCTGCAATGAATAGAGAAGCGTTTGGAGATGAGATAGATATCCATGGTGGTGGGAGAGATTTAATTTTTCCACATCACGAAAATGAGATAGCACAGACAGAGGCATTAACTGGGAAGAGATTTGCAAAATATTGGATACATAATGGGCTCATAAAAATAAATGGACAAAAAATGTCAAAATCTTTAGGCAACACATTGTTGCTTGAAGATTTATTGAAAAAGTATTCAGATGAAGCTATAAAGTTTGCATTGTTACAAACAAATTATAGAGCAGATATAAATATAACGGATGAATATTTCAAAATGGCAGAGAGACAGCTCATAGGATTTTATACTGAAATTGCTAAATACGATTTGGATAAAAAGATAAAAGAAAAAGCACCTGAGGCAATAAAGGAAGAATTCATACAAGCAATGGATGATGATTTTAATACAGCAAAGGCAATAGCTAATTTATTTACACTGTTTAAAGAACTTAAGAAAGAAAAAGATGTCGACAAAAAAATAATAAGCATAATTGAGATAAAAAAACTGTATGGGATTCTTGGTTTGTTAAGATATGATGCAAAAGAATTCCTTAAAAAGTACGCTAGTGAAGAAAAGGTTCCACGAGAAATAATGGACATGGTGCAAAAACGACAAGAAGCAAAACAAGAAAAAGACTATGTGCTTGCTGATAAAATAAGGGCTGAAATAATATCAAAGGGGTATGCCCTAAAAGATACTAAGGATGGAGTGGAAGTTGAGAAGGTTTAAAAGTTTTTGAACCACGCACTACAGAAATACATTTTCCAACAATTTGTTTTTTTGAGAAACAGCCTATGCTTCTGCTATCAAGCGAATTGCTTCTGTTGTCTCCTAACATAAAAACTTCATCTTTACCAACATGAAAGATAGTATTTCCGATAGGTGAATCTGGATAAGTTTTTGTTCCGGGTTTTAAATATGGTTCATTCAACAATTTGCCATTACGATAAACATTGCCATCTTTTAGCTCAATAACATCACCAGGCAGTCCGATTACTCTTTTTACAATATCTATACTTTTTTTAGAATCCTTATCTTTTTTTAAGACAGCAATGTCGCCGTAGGTAATTTTCTTTTTTGCCAAGTTTGATGTTGCGACATAAAGCTTATCAAAATTTGTTTTATTTTCTTTTGTTTTGCCATGTAGTGTAGGGAACATAGAGCTTCCCTCAACCTCGTATTTATCAAAGGCTGTAAAACGGACGCATGCGGCTATACATGCAAGCATGGTTAAGAGAGCAACAATTGAGATAAAAATGGAATAAGCTAATTTTTTATTTTTCATAGGTTATACGATGAGGAGGTTGTTGAACAAACAACCATTTGGATTTTCAATATAAAAGAGAAACCCGTCGGAAATTTTTGATAGAGATCTTCCATCATGATTTTTAAAATCAGAAACTTTAAATGTTAATTTTTGCCAAAATTCAGATCTGGATACTTCAGTAGCAAATGAGAATGTTTCAAGGGTTGGATAAATGCGAATTTTAAAATTTATAATTCTACTTTTATCGGTCAAATAGTCACAACAAAAAAGAGATGAAGCACTAGTTTTTGGAAGTGAATTTGCTGGTTTTGAAAGGTAGAGATCACCTATATTCGAAGTTATGCCACATATACCGGAAGTGCTCTGTTTTGTTTCAACAATATTTTCATTAAGCACAATATCGTTGGTTTCAACATGAAATGGACAATCACTTAATCTACTGTCATATAAAACATGATTAAAATGCAAATTGTTTGGATTATTGTGATTAATAGATTTTGTAGATACAGCTATACTTTCAGGGAATGATGAAATGATATAGCCATCTTTAAAAGTTAAAGTAGTAAAGCAAAACATTGGGACATTTTTGTTTTCAATAGCAAGAGGAACAGAAGAATTAGTATTGGTAATTTCAAGAGTTTCTTTATTCCAAACAGTGCTTATGAGCATATCCGTATCGGATGCTGAGAACACCTCAACTTTTGTAAATGGTTTTGAAGATTGAATATTGCACAATAGTGAATCATTTGAATTTTCAAGAGATATTTTTATCGTTGGTTGTTCAACTGGGATATTACCACAGTGATGTTTTAGCCAATATAGTAAGTATTCGAAACAAGCAGAGCTTAATTGATTTCCTAAACTGTGTTCGATAAGTAGTTGCTTATTTTTTGATGCCGCCGTTGCAAATATTTGTTTAGCGTGAGAGAGAGGATAATATTGAGAATTGGTAAATGGGATGAATAGAAGATCCGCATTTAAACACTTTGCATAAGTCTCTGCACTTATTCCAGCAGCAAAACAGGTGTTTTCTTCTTCAGAATCAAAGCTATTTTCGGAAATATTTTTTTCCCACACAAAACCACCGCCACCAATAGGTACAACAGCGGAAATAGTTTTATTTATGCCACCAATTATCCATGCCAAATCGGCACCTGTTTCAAAACCGATAATAGATATTTTTTCAAAATCAACAACGGGACTGGTTTTTAAGACAGGAAATGCTCGTCTAATGACATATGCCCACTGATACCAAGCTGTGTCTTTTACCGAAGTTCCATTGATTGATCCGATGTATTGTAGATGATTTGGGAATTGTGCATAGTCTAGTGAGTCAGGATATTTAGTTGTGAATGCGTCCTCATGAAGGGACCCAGCATAATCAAGAATACAAACACAATTACCATCTTTGGCAAGCCGCTTAATTAAGGATGAATAATTTGGATTATACCCCGCATTTGGCAATATAATCGTTAACGGTCTTTTACTCTCAAAAGATTCATCATAATAGAGTTTTAAATATGCTCGCACACGATCGTTATTATCCATAGTTGGTGTATAACAAAGAGAAATTGCCGTAATTCCGTCATGAGTGTTCTTAGAAAGAATTGATGTCTCAAGAGAATAATTTTCAGTATCAAAAGATTCCCAAACTTGGATTGGGGTCAGCAGTTCAAAACCCATGCGATAATTATACCGAAGGTTAAATTTATAGTAAAGAAATGAAGATTGTTCGGCATTTGTAAAATTGACAGTTAAGTTTAGGAGTATTAACATATTTGCAATGGGAAAACAAATAAAAAGTAGAAAAAAAGAAAATGTAAAACAGCTAACGATAGCAACAGTGATATTGTCAATAGTGGCTTTATACATTTTATGTATCAGTTGTTCTTTCATAAAAATAGGTTATGCGGAAGAACCTTTTAAATATCAGCTAGCAAAAAATCAATTATTTGGCGAAGCACTAAAAAGAGAAGCAATGGTAAGGAGAGCATTTGAATCCGATATGTTTATTGAAAATGTAGAGGATAATGGATATCTCTTATATAGCGTTGTTAAAACGACATCATATAAAGTTGAGTTATCGGGTACGGAACTTATAACGCAAAAAGTAGATAGTTATGAGGGTAAGAGTATATATGCCACCTATATTGACAGAAATCATATAGGGAAAAATTTTAAAGCGAAATTATATATTCAGGCAATGGGCAGAAATATGGATTTTGAGTTTAAAGTAATAGACATGATTACAACAAAAACAGTACCAGAAAAATTCAAAAAAGCAGTGAATAATCCTAATAGACCAATTGATGGAAGAACATATATTTTTAAGACACAGGCGGGGGAGCAAATTACAAGTAAACAAGATGTAAAAATCGACAACTATAACAAAATGAAATTTCACGAATTTCCCGTTTTAGTAGAATCAAAAAAACCGGGTGGAGAAAATAAAACATACGGCATACGATACACTTTGATTACAGATTCAGAAAAAAAATATGATGATATAGAGGAACTTAAGTCAGATATAAAAAAAATAGATGCAACAAAAGTAAGAAAGCTTGAGATTAAATTTTCGCCTGTTGTAAAGGGAAAAGAAAAATATGCCAACATTATGTATTCCTACATATATGATCAAAATGCTGATGGGGAAGAAATACAACAAGAAAAAGAGAACACATTAGGGAAAGAACCATTGAGCAAAATGCAGAAAGGTATAATTGGTCTTGTTGTAGGGATTATAGCAGTCGCTATAGCCATATCAGTAGGAGTATCCGTACCAATAGCTATTAAAAAAAAGAAAGCAAAAGAAGTGGCGATGTCTGGCGAAGAGTCTAAAGAAGAGTAGTGGCTTCTTTGATCAAGCAGACAACTCAAAATATATAAATTTAATTGAAAAAATTTTTTAAAAAACAATATTGTTAAATTGGTATAAAGGGTTTTAGACAAAAAAATCTGCTTTGGATGTGGGGTAAAAGCAATATACAAAACATAATACAAAAAGGAGTTTTGACAAAAACCGTTATTGACTTTGGTTCTATATATTCTCATCTTTGACAGTTGTGGGTACACCAACCCA
>CAUUJG010000005.1:0-78349 GCA_963545485.1 uncultured Clostridia bacterium
CTTAACCCAACATCTCACGACACGAGCTGACGACAACCATGCACCACCTGTATCCATTGTCTACCCGAAGGTAAAAGTCCTCGATTAAAAGGCTGTCATTGGTATGTCAAGTTTAGGTAAGGTTCTTCGCGTTGCTTCGAATTAAACCACATGCTCCGCTGCTTGTGCGGGTCCCCGTCAATTCCTTTGAGTTTTACACTTGCGTGCGTACTCCCCAGGCGGAGCACTTATTGCGTTAACTGCGGCACCGAGACTCATGTCCCGACACCTAGTGCTCATCGTTTACGGCGTGGACTACCAGGGTATCTAATCCTGTTTGCTCCCCACGCTTTCGTGCCTCAGTGTCAGTTATAGTCCAGAAAGCCGCCTTCGCCACTGATGTTCTTCAATATATCTACGCATTCCACCGCTACACATTGAATTCCGCTTTCCTCTACTACACTCAAGCCTAACAGTTTTAGAAGCAGCACCCGAGTTAAGCCCTGGGTATTACACTTCTAACTTATTAAACCACCTACGCACCCTTTACGCCCAGTCATTCCGGACAACGCTCGCCCCCTACGTATTACCGCGGCTGCTGGCACGTAGTTAGCCGGGGCTTATTCCCTAGGTACCGTCATTTGTTTCGTTCCTAGGAAAAGAGCTTTACAATCGATGACCTTCATCGCTCACGCGGCATTGCTGGGTCAGAGTTGCCTCCATTGCCCAATATTCCCCACTGCTGCCTCCCGTAGGAGTCTGGACCGTGTTTCAGTTCCAATGTGGCCGATCAGCCTCTCAGCTCGGCTACCCATCGTCGCCTTGGTGGGCTATTATCTCACCAACTAGCTAATGGGATATGAGTCCATCTCTATCCGATAAATCTTTTACCCCTGCACCATGCGGTGCTGTGGTCTTATACCGTATTAGCACTTGTTTCCAAATGTTATCCCGTAGATAGAGGCAGGTTACTCATACATTACTCACCCGTTCGCCACTAGCTTTCATCCCGAAGGAATCAGCCCGTTCGACTTGCATGTGTTAAGCATGCCGCCAGCGTTCGTCCTGAGCCAGGATCAAACTCTTAAGTTTAATCTTGACTTAATTGCGTTCAAAGGTTATTTAGACGCTATTAATGTTTCTGTTTAATTCTCATTAATTCGCTTTTCCAAATTGTTCAATTTTCAAGGTTCTTTACTACCCAAAAAATGGATAGCTTTTTGATAGTAACATACACCCAATATGCTGTCAATAAATTGGTTTCAAGTTTTTTATATTTTTTGCTGATTTTTATTATTTTTTTAATTTTTTTTGCAAAATTTAGTTAAATTAAGTGATTTTTGTATTTTTTTATGCTTTCTGTAGCCATTTTCTACTTTTTTAAGCGACTTCCAATACTTTAATAGTTATTTTTTTCTATTTTAGTATGAAGATAAAAAATTATTTAATCATTCTTTCTATTATATGTATCATCAATTACACCGCCACCAATGCATTTTTTCCCTACATATGCCACCGCATATTGTCCTGGCACAATAGCTCTCTGTTTTTCATAAAATTTAATTACAATTTCACTATCAACTTTTTCTAATATTGCTTTTTGGAGCGGTTGACGATGTTTAATTCTAACATCAACTTCTCCTATATATATATCTTTATTGATGTAATTAAATTTATTGCATCTAAGCGTATCTGTATATAACAAATCACATTCACTTTGTGAAACTATTATTTTATTATTCGCTACATCTTTAGCAACAATAAACCATCTGTCTCCGTTGCCATCTTTTTTTCCACCTAATCCAAGCCCTTTTCTCTGTCCCACTGTATAGAAAAAAACACCATTATGTTCTCCAACTTTTTCGCCTTCTGTTGTTACTATATCGCCTACCTTCATAGGTATATAATTAGATAAAAATTGTCTAAAATTTCTTTCACCTATAAAACATATGCCAGTCGAATCTTTTTTTGTCGCCACTTTAAGTCCCAACTTGGAAGCTATCTTTCTGACATCCTGTTTTTCAATATCTTCGAGCGGAAATATTACATTACTTAACTGTGTTTCAGACACTTGATTTAAAAAATATGTCTGATCTTTATTTTCATCCTTTGATCTATATAAATAATGTCTGCCATCCTGATGTATAATTTTGGCATAATGACCTGTAGCGAGATAATCGAGTCCCATGCCTCTAATTTTATCTGCGAAATAACCAAATTTTATTTCCCTATTACAAAGTACATCAGGATTTGGAGTTCTACCTCTTTTATATTCATCTATAAATAGTTTGAAGACATCTTCATAGTATTCAGAACTTAGATCCACTGCGTAATAAGGGATATCTAATTTGTTACATATATTTCGCACATCTTCCCAATCTTTTTCTCCTGTGCAACATCCATTTCCGTCAGTTTCTTTCCAGTTGGACATATATACACCAACAACATCATATCCTTGCTCTTTTAACAAATACGCAGAAACTGCAGAGTCTACTCCTCCGCTTAACCCTATGCCCACTGTTCCTTTGTTTTTCATTAATTCGCACCTATCCACATTATGCATATAATGTATCGCTGTATCTGTTACCATCATCCGGAAATATTGCTAAAACTGTTTTCCCTGTTGATTTTTTAATTTCCTTCGCAACCAGATAAGCTGCTCCCGATGATATTCCGCATTTCAATCCATACTTGTCAAATATATAAGTAACTGCTGCAATTGCGTTGTTTTCAACAACCGTCTTCATTATGTCTATTTCATTGATATCTAATATTGATGGTATAAAATTCGCTCCTATACCTTCTATCTTGTGTTTCCCTACTTTGTTTTGTGTTATTAAAGGACTTTCTTCAGGTTCAATCCCTACTACTTTTGTATGAAGCTTGTTTGCACATATATACTTTTTAATACCCATAATAGTTCCGCCGGTTCCAATTCCACAAATAATATAATCGTATATTTTATCTGCAAATATCTCCCTTGCTGTTGTTTCATAATGTGCAGTTATAGAAATAGGATTATTAAATTGATCCGCAAAATAAGTGTTTCCATCAAGACTCTTTTTTGCTTCTAGTACCGCACCTGCCATTCCTGCATCTGCTTTTGTAATAATTACATTTGCTCCATATCTTTTTATTAGCTCTCGTCTCATTAATGACATGTTTTCTGGCATATAAATATCACAAGAAAATCCCATCAGTTTTGAAATGTATGCCAAACCTATACCTGTGTTTCCACTTGTAGCTTCAACAACTCTGCCTCCATCTTTTAATATTCCACGATAGATGCCATCATTTATCATGTATACAGCAACTCTGTCCTTTATAGAGCCAGCTGGGTTCCTTGCTTCAATTTTTGCATAAAGACCATCTTCTAACTTTATTATTGGAGTATGTCCTATTAATTTCATAATTGCTTTTATATCACTTTTCATTCGTTATTTTCTTTAAAATTTTAGAATATCCTCCACTGCCAAACTGTATACATCTAGAAACTCTTGAAAGTGTTGCACTTGAAACATCTGTTTTCTTACTTATATTTTGGTATGTTTCCCCATTTAAAAACAGCTGAGCACATTCAACTCTCTGATTCATCTGTTCAATCTCATGTGGTGTACATAAGTCTTGAAAAAAAACTTCTATATCTGCTGGATCATTTATTTTAGACAATACTTCAAATAATTTCATATCTAGTGCCTCATACACATTATACAACTGTATAACACTATTCTCTCTTTTTTTACTTAGATTGTTCTATTGAAACTCTATACTAATCATAAATTTATTATTTATAACGTGAATTTATAAGTTCCTTAACCTTTATAATTCGTATGACAGAACTTCTTTCTTGTTCTTCAAGCTTCATTGTTATGAACTTAATTGTTTCTTCCAACTGCGGAATCATAATGTATTCCAAGGCATTCACTCTTCTCTTATTTTTTTCTATTTGGTCAGCAAGCATAGAAGATGCCTTTTCAATTTCTGCAAGACTAATCAATTGTTTAATTGTCCCATTAAGTCTAAGCAATGCCGTATCTAGTTGTGCTGTCGTTGATGCAAATGAATATGGTATTAATTCTCCACTTGTACTTTCATCTACTTGAATACTTGGCATTTCAATTCCCATAAATGATTTATATGATGTTGTAATGTTTAATGTTTTTGATGGTATTGCAACACTATTTTCAACTTCAGAAGAAAATGTCATTGCCTTTGCTAATGCGAAAGAGGACATTGTTTTGTCAAAGTCTTGTCCAACTTCTTTCCTGATTTTTATATTTTCCTTAATCAAAATCAAAAACTGACGAATCATTTCATCTGTTTTATCTTTTAACAACTTATGTCCTCTTCTCGCAACTTTGAGCCGATCTTTCAGCCGACGCAGCTCCATTCGAGTTGGATTTACATTTAATACAGCCATTATTTTTTATCGTAATATTTTTCTAAATACGCCTCTCTGACTCTCTTAAGTTCTGATCTTGGAAGAATCCTCAATAAATCCCATCCTGTATCAAGGGTCTCTTCTATAGTCCTATTTGTTGTAAAACTCTGATTCAAATACCTTTTTTCAAATTCTTCTGCAAATAGAGCATATTTCTTATCAACATCACTCAATGCAGCTTCTCCAAGTATTGAACTTAATTCCTTTGCTTCCTTACCTTGCGAATATGCACTGAATAGCTGATTCATTATATCTGCATGATCTTCCCTGGTCTTTCCTGCTCCAATCCCCTTATCTTTCAATCTTGACAGTGAAGGCAAAACATCAATCGGTGGCATAATTCCTTTCTTATATAGTTCTCTTGAAAGAATTATTTGTCCTTCAGTTATGTACCCCGTTAAATCTGGAATCGGATGTGTCTTATCATCTTCTGGCATTGTCAATATAGGTATCTGAGTTATTGATCCCTGCTTTCCAACTATTCTTCCCGCTCTTTCATACATTGTGGCTAAATCTGTATATAAATATCCCGGATATCCTCTTCTTCCAGGAACTTCTTTTCTAGCTGCTGAAACTTCTCTTAATGCTTCTGCATAATTTGTTATATCAGTTATTATTACAAGAACATGCATTCCTTTTTCAAATGCCAAATACTCAGCACATGTCAGTGCCATTCTAGGTGTAGCAATTCTTTCAACAGCAGGATCATTTGCGAGATTCATAAACATTACAGTTCTTTTTATTGCTCCAGTCTTCTTGAAATCTTGTATAAAATATTCAGCTTCTTCAAAAGTTATACCTACAGCTGCAAACACAACTGCGAATTTTCCACCATCTTTAACACTCGCCTGTCTCGCGATCTGTGCTGCCAATTCTTTATGAGGCAACCCTGACATTGAAAAAACCGGCAACTTTTGTCCTCTAACAAGAGTATTCAGTCCATCTATTGCACTTATTCCAGTTTGAATAAATTCGTTTGGATAATCTCTTGCAACTGGATTTATGGATTTCCCATTGATGTCCATCTTCATTTCAGGAATTACTTCACATCCACCATCCTTTGCCTTACCCATTCCATCAAAAACCCTACCAAGCATATCCGTGGACAAATTTAATTCCATACTATGTCCTATGAATTTCGCTCTTGCCTTTGATATCTGTATTCCTTGTGATGGTTCAAAAAGCTGTACAAGTGCTTTATCTCTATTTATTTCAAGAACTTTACCTAATCTTGTTTTGCTATCAGGCTGATTAATCTCAACAATTTCATCATACTTAACGCCTTCTACGCCTTCAACAAGCATCAACGGTCCAACTATTTCTCTTATTGTTTTATATTCTTTTATCAAAATTCCTCCCGATGTCCTTTCATTTCAAGTCAAATCTGAATGGTGGAGATAATGAGACTCGAACTCACGACCTACGCATTGCGAACGCGTCGCTCTACCAACTGAGCTATATCCCCAAATATAGTCTGTTATGCCAACAGACTATGTCCTGTCATTTCTTTAGGAATTTTCATTCCAAGTAACTCAAGCATTGTTGGTGCAATATCACATAATTTTCCATCTTTAAGCTTGTGATTGTCTCCAACTAAAATCAATGGAACAGGATTGGTTGTATGAGCTGTGAATGGAGTTCCGTCATCATCAAACATATGATCTGCATTTCCATGATCTGCTGTTATCAAAACCTTGCCTCCTTTTGCAATAATTGCATCAGTTACTTGCTTTGTACATTCATCAACAGCTTTAACAGCTTTTCTTGCAGCATCAAAAATGCCAGTATGCCCTACCATATCACAATTTGCAAAGTTCAAAATCATTACATCATACTTTCCGCTATTTATAGCTTCAACAGCCTTATCAGCAACTTCATATGCACTCATTTCAGGTTTTAAATCATATGTAGTAACTTTAGGTGAAGGAATTAATATTCTGTCTTCTCCCTCATTAGGTGCTTCAACTCCTCCATTAAAGAAAAATGTCACATGGGCATATTTTTCAGTTTCGGCAATTCTGAACTGCTTCTTATCATTTTTAGCCAAATACTCTCCCAATGTATTTTCAAGATTCCTTGGCTTAAATGCGATTCTAACATTCTTAAATGTGGCATCATATCTGGTGAATCCCACATAAAAAGGTTCTAAATATCCACCTTTTCTTTCAAAGAAGCTGAAATCTTTTTCTGCAAGAGCTCTACTTATTTCTCTTGCTCTATCTGGTCTATAATTAAAGAAAATTACACTATCACCTTTTTGAATAGTTGCAATTGGATGCCCATTTTCTTGTATTGATGTAGGGATAACAAATTCATCAGTTATATTGTTCTTGTAACTTTCCTTTATAGCTGCGATTACATCAGTAGATGTGTTGCCTTCTCCTTGAGTTAAGAGGTTATATGCTTTTTCAACTCTTTCCCAACGGTTGTCTCTATCCATTACATAAAAGCGTCCACAAATACTTGCTATCTTCCCAACGCCTACCTTATCAATATATCCCTGCAGTTCTGTAAGAAATATTTCACCTGATGTCGGTGGAGTGTCACGACCATCAAGAAAACAATGTATAAACACATTCTCTACTTTTTCTTTGGCAGCCATATCTATCAATGCTTTCAAGTGATCAAAATAGCTATGTACTCCGCCAGTTCCAAGAAGTCCCATAATATGCAATTGTTTTCCATTTTTTGCATTATTCATTGCTGCAAGCAGTTCATCATTTTTAAAAAATGTACCTTCATCAATCTCTTTTGATATTTGAGTTAAATCCTGATATACAATTCTACCTGCTCCCATATTCAGATGCCCGACTTCGCTATTTCCCATCTGTCCATCCGGTAATCCAACATTCAGTCCACTCGCTTGTAATGTAGATACTGAAGCATGTTTCTTAATTTCATCTAAACAAGGAGTTCCTTGTACATATATTGCATTTGCCGGTGTCTCTGGAGCTATCCCGAAACCATCCATTATTATCAATCCGACCATCTATATATCCCTTCTTTTATCTTTTATTTATTATATTTTACGACTTGTGAAAAATCCAAAGCTTTAAGAGATGCTCCTCCAATCAAACCGCCATCTATTTCTTCCATTGCCATAAGTTCTTTTGCATTCTTAGGATTCATGCTTCCGCCGTACTGTATTCTCATTTTGTCAGCTTCTGATTGACCATACAATTTTGCAATTGTATCTCTAACGATTTTAATAGTGTCATTTGCTTGCTGTGCTGTTGCCGTTTTTCCTGTTCCTATCGCCCATACTGGTTCATATGCGATAACAATATTATTCAAATCTTTTACATCAATGTCTGCAAATGCTCCCGTTGTCTGCCTGACAAGTACCTCTTCTACTTTGTCGCCTTCTCTTTCAGCTAAAGTCTCACCTATACATATAATAGGCTTTAACCCTGCTACCAATGCAGCTTTTGCTCTTTTGTTGACGGTTTCATCAGTTTCATTAAAATACTGTCTTCGTTCGCTGTGCCCTATAATTACATACTTTACCCCAAGTTCTTTGAGCATCTCTGCACTGATTTCTCCAGTATATGCTCCTTTTTCAGCCCAGTGAACATTTTCCGCTCCAACTGATATATTGCTATTTTTTGTAAGCTCTATGGCTTTTGCAAGAGATGTAAATGGTGCACATATTACAACTTCACAATCCGCATCGGCTACTAGAGGCTTTAGATCCTTTAGCAATTCCTCTGTTTGTGCAATTGTATTATTCATTTTCCAGTTTCCTGCTATTATTGGTTTCCTACTCATTTTTTATTTCCTCCAAATTTTTATTTATTTGTTATTTAAACATGCAATGCCCGGCAACTCTTTTCCTTCAAGAAATTCAAGCGAAGCTCCACCACCAGTTGATATGTGTGATATCTTATCTGCATATCCTAAAATTGCAACTGCCGCAGCACTATCTCCACCACCGATAATTGTTGTTGCCTTTGCTTTTGATAAAGCTTCTGCGATAGCTTCTGTTCCTTTCGCAAAAGTTGGCATTTCAAATACACCCATAGGTCCATTCCATACAACCGTCTTTGCTTTTAAAATTTCATCACTAAATAACTTAATTGATTTTGGTCCTATATCAAGTCCCTGCCACCCTTCTGGAATATTTCCTTCTACAACTTTCGTATTTGCATTATTATCAAATGCATCCGCAATAATATTATCGACTGGCAATAATAACTTTACTCCTTTTGCTTTTGCTTTCTCTAACAATGTCTTTGCTAATTCAATTCTATCTGATTCAAGAAGTGAGTCTCCTACATTTTTTCCTAATGAATTAAGGAATGTATACGCCATCCCACCACCAATAATTATTGTATCGCATTTTTCAATAAGGTTTTCTATTACCTTAATTTTGTCGCTAACTTTGGCTCCTCCCAAGATTGCAACCAATGGTCTCTTTGGATTGTTGATTGCAGACCCAAGAAACTCAAGTTCTTTTTCTATGAGGAATCCACTGACTGCATCTTTTACAAATCCATACTGTACGATACCTGCTGTTGTCGCATGGGCTCTATGTGCAGTTCCAAAAGCATCATTTACATATATATCGCAAAATTCTGAAAGTTTTTTACACAATTCTGCGTCGTTCTTTTCTTCACCCTTCTCAAATCTTGTATTCTCTAAAAGAACACATTCTCCATCTTTTAATGCTGCAACCTTCTTTTTTGCGTCTTCTCCAACTAGGTCTTCAGCAAATGTAACCTTATTATTCAAAAGTTGATTTAATCTTTCTGCAACAGGTTTTAAAGTAAATTTTTCCTTATCTGTTTTTAGTGCTTTCTCCAAAAATTCTTTTGTCTTGGCTTCTTTTTCATTCTCAGGTAGGCTTTCAACTAGTTTCTTTTCTTTTTTTGTTAAACCAAAACCCTCAGAAAATATATTGTGAGGCTTCCCCATATGTGAGCAAAGAATTACTTTTGCTTCATGCTCCATCAAATATTTTATAGTTGGAAGTGCCCCATTAATTCTATTTTCATCCGTTATCTTGCCATCCTTCATAGGTACATTAAAATCAACTCTTACAAGGCATCTTTTGCCTTTCACATTAATATCTTTAACTGTTTTCTTATCCATTTGGAATTCTCCTTAAAAATTATTTATTAATTATAACATGCTCAAAACGGCATTCTCAATTTTTTTAAGCACTGTTTATGTTTATTTTATTAACAACATGTTTTTTATTTCTTATATAAATATTCTATATTGTTAGTGTTTTAGACATTCTAATCCGATATATATTGTTTAAAGTAACTCGTTATAACTTCTCACTAATATTTTTTAACATCGTATAAATTGACTACCACTTATTCTTGGTTTAAATTAATTAACGGATGGATAAACGACTTATTATATTTGATACTACCCTTAGAGATGGCGAGCAATCTCCTGGCTGTTCTATGCATTTAAAAGAAAAACTTGATTTTGCAGAAGCTTTAGAATCTCTCGGCGTTGATGTCATAGAAATAGGTTTCCCAGCAAGTTCTAAAGAGGACTTCATTTCATGTGTAGAAATATCCAAAGTCCTAAAAAATTCTTCAATTGCCGCTTTATGTCGTTGCAATAAAGCTGACATAGAAAAAGCATACGAGGCAATTAAAGATGCAAAAAAACCTAGGTTACATGTATTTATAGCCACATCCGATATCCATTTAAAATCAAAACTGCACATTTCTCGTGATGAATGTATTCAAAAAATATTTGAAAGCACAAGATTTGCAAAATCTCTTGTATCAGATATCGAATTTTCTTTTGAAGACGCAACAAGGACGGATGTTTCATTTTTAATTAAAGCCGCAAAGACGGCAGTATCAGCCGGAGCGAATACTGTAAACTTTCCAGACACTGTAGGATTCAGCTTCCCAGAAGAAATGACTGTGATGATTTCAGCTTTAAGAAAAGAGCTCCCAAGTAATATTATAATATCCACACATTGTCATAATGATCTAGGGCTTGCAGTTGCAAATAGTATTGCCGCTATTAAAAGTGGTGCCGAACAAGTTGAGTGTACCGTCGGTGGAATTGGTGAACGTGCAGGAAATGCTGCTCTTGAAGAAATTGTCGTTGCTCTTAAAGTAAAAGGCTATCCAATTAAACATAATATAGACTTCTCTAAAATATATAAGACATCCAGACTGCTTTCTTCTATTCTTGGAAGAAAAATTTCTCCAAACAAACCGATTGTAGGTGCAAATGCCTTTATACACGAATCCGGCATACATCAACATGGAATAATACAAGATAAAGAAACATACCAAATAATAAACCCTGAAGATGTAGGTATTTTTGAAAACAATCTTGTTTTAGGTAAGCATAGTGGGAGACATGCATTTTTAAATTTACTAAATGAAATGGGTTATCAACTAGAACAAAACGAAGTTGATTTTTATTTTGATAAATACAAAAACCTCGCTGAAAAGAAAAAAACTATAACAAGAAATGATATTGATGCTCTACTTGTAGGTATTGGAAAAAGAAAAATTAAAAGGCTATTCTCTCTTCTGGACTATGAAATAACCGCATATTCATCCTCTTCTAATGCAACTATTACTTTAGAAACTAATGGAACAAGGATTACAGAAAGAATGACAGGCGACGGACCTGTAGATGCAGCTTTTAAAGCAATACTTTCAATAATCGGAGAAAATTTTAATCTTGTAGACTACAATGTTAATTCAATCACTGAGGGTAAAGATGCTTTAGGTGAGGCTATCGTCAGACTAAAATTCAATGATAGAACTTTATCAGGCAAAGGAGTATCCACAGATGTACTGGAAGCTTCTATTCTTGCTTATCTTGATGCTGCAAACAAGCTAATTGAGGTTGAATATGAAAATTGAATTTCTTGATACAACTCTTCGTGATGGTGCTCAATCAGAAGGAATTTCATATTCCAAGCTAGATAAAAAAATAATATCAGATCTGCTTATTAATTTCGGCATAGACTACATTGAGTGCGGTGATCCCTCTTCCAATCCTAAAGACAAAGAATTCTTTAAAACTTATTCTTTCAACAAGTATGTAGCTTTTTCTGGTACTCACAGAAAAACAATATCCGTATCAGAGGATCCTTCAATACAAACTCTAATAGAAGCAAATACGAAATACTGCACAATATTTGGGAAATCAGGAATATTGCTTGCAAAAAAAATTCTAAATATTTCAGAAAGTGAAAATTTAAAACTAATTAACGATACGATTTCATATTTGGTTTCAAAAGGAAAAACTGTTTTCTATGATGCAGAACATTTTTTTGATTCATACAAAAGCAACCGTAAATATGCTTTAAAAACTATTGAAACAGCTTATTCAGCAGGTGCTGATGCTATAGTCCTCTGTGATACGAATGGTGGTACTCTTCCAGAAGACATTAAAACTGCTGTAAAAGATGTGAAAACTTTATTCCCAAAAATGAAAATTGGAATTCATACACACAATGATATCGGCTGTGCAGATATATCTTCAATTGCTGCAATTGAAGCTGGAGCAACACATATTCAGGGAACTTTTTTAGGATTTGGTGAAAGATGCGGAAATGCAAATTTGTCTAATATTATTCCAACTCTCGTTTTTAAACTTGGATTTAATTTGGATGTAAAAATGGAAACCCTAACTTCAACAGCTAGAGAAATCGCAAATATATCAAATATAAATCTAAATCCACATATGCCATATGTGGGCAATTCTGCATTTACGCATAAAGCCGGAACTCATACAGATGGAATTTTAAAAATGCCTCACTCTTTTGAGCATATAACTCCATCTGCAGTGGGCAACAGCAGTCATATACTATTGAGTGAAATTTCAGGAAAAGCTGCAATGGCAAGAAAACTTTCAAGCATCCTTCCTAATATTGAAAAAACTGATGCTCGTGTTGAAAAAATTCTTAAAGTCATAAAAGAAATGGAACTAAATGGATATCAGTTTGAAGGTGCAGATGCCAGTCTTCTTTTATTAGCTAAAAAAGAATTAAAGATATTCAAACCTTCATTTAAACTAATTAATTACTCTATAACCTCTAATGAAAATAAAAATATAGCAACTGTTACAATAGAAGTTAATAACAAGCAATATACAAACACAAGTGAAGGGAATGGACCAGTTCACGCCCTTGATAAAGCTCTAAGAAGTACTCTCTTTGGAGTTTATCCCCAAATAAATGACTTCAAGCTTGAAGACTACAAAGTTCGTGTAATTGATTCCAATATGGCTACCGGTGCTCTAGTACGAGTTGTTATAACATCGAAAGATTCAACAAATATATGGAAAACCGTCGGAGTGTCGACCGATGTAATTAAAGCTTCTTGGTTTGCTTTGTCTGATAGTTTTGAATTTAAGCTACAAAAAATTAAGTAATTTTATTTCTTTAAAGCATTTGTTATATAATCAACAACATCGCCCACACCGCTAAAATTGAGAACTACAGAATTATCAAATTCCATTCCAAATTCATCTTCAGCACACATTAATAATTCAACTATATCCAAACTGTCTATTCTCAAATCATCAACAAATTTTGTTTTAAGCGTAATCCTATCAGGGTCAATATTTAACTGCTCTGCCATCATCTTACGTATCTTTTCAAAAATCATTTTCCACCGCCTCTAATGAAATTTCATAACCTTTTATTTCTTGTTTTTCACTGCACACTGAAAGATAATATTTTTCATATAAAATAAATGTTTCATATGTAAGTGAATTATCTACTGGTTCCTTTTTTATTCCTGTCCCCAAATACTTATAATATGCTTCATGCTTTGTCCATTCTTTATAAAATGTATCCAAACAATCAGCCTTTATAAATTTAATCTTATTATAGTCCCTTTCCCTTCCCCACTCAATATCGATACCAACATTTCTATCTGACATTGCTATCGCTGTAACATCTTCACTATGTGACAAAGAAAAATATATATTCGCACAACTAAGTCTAGGTTTTTTAGCAAACTCTCTAATTATCTTAACATCATCTTTAATTTCACAACCGTTCAAGGCAATAAAATTCATGTATGCAAAACGAACCAGCTTATCACTGTTCACTTTACCTTTGACTATAAAGATAATCACTTAATTATTTATCCTTCCGTATATATTGTTTAAATCATAGTAGTACCCGGTATCAATTGTTCCCATCTGTTCATATATAACTCTAAACTTCCAATTTCCGTCAGATGTTCCCGGAATATTCATCCTTGTATCTCCACCGTAACCCAACAAATCCTGAATCGGAATAATCACCATTCCGGCTGATGACCGTATTAATGTTTTTATGACAGCTTTATTTGACTGACATTCTCTTCCCCCTATGCCCCAACCTGAGCCATAAAAATCACAATACTTTAAAGCAAAAGATCTTGCTCCTTCATTTTGATTATACAGCCAATCAAGCAATGTAGTGTTGTCATGTGTCCCAGTATATGCAACACAATTTTTAATATAATTATGTGGAATATGAATATTCATAGTTCCATCAAATGCGAACTGAAAAATTCTCATTGTTGGCAATCCGGTATTATCCAAAAATTCTCTGCACTTCTCATCAAGATTCCCAAGATCTTCAAGAATTATTTCTTTATCACTATTATCCTTTATAAATAAATTTACAAGTTCTTTTCCTGGTCCCTGTTTCCATTTGCCATTCTCAGCAGTTATATTCCCATATGGTATCTCAAAATAATTATATAGTGCTCTGGCATGATCGATTCGCAATGAATCATACATATTAAATGCGTGTTTTACTCTACTTCTCAAAAATGCATATTCATCTTCCTTCATGTTTTTAAAGTTATATATAACATTACCCCAAACCTGCCCGTCTTTTGCAAAAGCATCACCCGGCACACCTGATACATATCGTGGAAGATCTGTTTTAGGATCCAATGCAAAATCTTTTTGATTAGCCCATACATCAGCTGAGTCCGTTGCAACATAGTACGGCAAATCTCCAATTATCTTAATTCCTCTTGCATTTGCTTTCTCCTTTATTGCATTCCACTGTTTAAAAAACTCATATTGTTCAAAAAAATAGAACTGCACATCGTTTTCATGTTTTTTATAATATGATTCTATCGCTTCAGCATTATGTTCCTTTAAACCTTTTTCCCAAGTTGTCCAATCAGTTGAATGATATTTTGCTATATGCATAAAAAGAGCATAATCTTTTAACCACTTCTCTTTTGTTGAGAATGTTAATATTTCTTTTCTTAACTTCTCATCAACTCTTAAATATGCCTGCCATAAATATCTTTCAGAGTTACTATACGCAAACGCATAATCGACATTATATGGTTGACCGCTATATTTATAACTTTCAACTTCTTCCGGTGATAGCAAACCATCACGCATTAATCCTAATGGAGAAATGTACAACCTATTTCCTGCAAAAGATGAGAGTCCTGAATATGGAGAATTTCCAGCTCCTATTATAGTTATAGGCAACACTTGCCAACATTGACATCCCATATCAACAAGTAAATCAATAAAAGTATCAGCATCTTTTGAAAAACACCCTATGCCAAATTCACTTGGCAAAGATGATATATTCATTAAAACACCCATTTGTCTCTTGAGTTCTTTTTGCATCAATCTTCCACCCTTATCACCGCAGCTACAGATTCAACTCCAACTAATTGTGAAATTTCATCAAGTGCATTCTTCATAGATTTCTCTCTTGTTTCATGTGTAATGAAAAGAATAGATACATTTTTCTTTTTTGAGTCTTTCTGTACAAGAGACTTAATTGATATCTTATTCTTTGAGAAAACTGCGGCAATTGCACTTAATATACCTTCATTATCATCAACCAAAATCCTAACATAATATTTAGAAATGAAATTATATTCAAAATCGTTTTTGTCTATGTCAAGAACTTCTTCCCATGCATAACGTCTATGTTCAGTTACCGTAGCTGCATATACAATATCGCTCACAATTGCACTTCCTGTTGGAAAAGAGCCTGCACCTCTACCATACAACATTACATCATCAACATTATCCCCATGCATAAAGAGAGCATTAAATGAACCTTGAACTTGAGCCAATGGATGTTCACTTGGTATAAAGGCAGGATGAACTCTCGCTTCAATTTTACCATCAATACACTTTGAAATTGCCAATAACTTCAATGTATATCCCATATCTGTGCCAGCTTCCATATCTTCTAACGAAATATTTGAAATGCCTTCTCTATATATCATATCTATAGGCACCCTTTTCTTATATGCCAATGAACTTAATATGCTGTTTTTATACATCGCATCAAAACCATCAACATCAGCAGATGGGTTCGCTTCTGCATATCCAAGCTTCTGTGCATCTTTTAAACATGTAGCATAATCAACTTTCTCTTTTATCATCCTTGATAAAATATAGTTAGTTGTACCATTTACAATACCTTTCAATGAAACTATATTATTACCCTGCATACTTTCTGTTAAAGCTCTAATCACAGGAACACCACCAACACAGCTGGCTTCAAAATATATTCCTGCATTCCCTTCTCTTGCGGCTTTTTCTAATTCAGACCAACTTTTTGCCAGCATTTCTTTATTTGCCGTTACTATGCTTTTCCCACTTTTTAAACACTTTATCAAAAATGTTTTTGCGGGATCAATTCCACCAAAAAATTCCGCAACAATTTGAATATTCTTATCTTCCACTATTTCATCAATACTTTTCGCAACCATTGATTTCGGGATCTTAAGTTCTTTTAATCTCTCTTGATTTTTTTCAAGCACTTTCACAACTTCTATCTCTACTTTATCATTGTTTGCAATATATTCTCTTTTGTTATGCAAAATACGATATGTGCCACTTCCAACTACACCTAATCCCAGCAACGCAACTTTTACCTGTTTCACTAATTATCTCCTATCTATTAATTTCATAAATATATCTTAACCCTTTCAGTGACAATGCTCGATCAATTACATCAATGAGTTGCGGTTCCACATTATGTATCAACTCGCTTAGCCCACCTGTTGCTACAACCTTAGCATCTTTCATTCCATTAATTTCTTTATATTTATCAATCATGTATTTTACCATTCCGGCATATCCATATACTATTCCACTTTGCATACATGCAACTGTTGATCGTCCTACTATATTTTCAGGCTTTATAAGCTCAACTCTTGGCAATTTCACCGCCGTATTTACCAAAGACTCAGCAGATGTTTTTATCCCAGGTGCAATTGCCCCACCAAGAAAAACTCCATCACCAGTAACCAAATCAAATGTTGTAGCTGAACCAAAATCAATTATAATTGCCGGTCCACCATATTCTTTATATGTTGCTAAAGCTCCAATAATTCTATCAGAACCTAACATACTCAAATTGGTATATTGTATTTTAATTCCAACATTTATATCACTTGAAACCATCAATGGCTTTTTCTGAATATAATATTGACACATGTGTTCAAGTGTGTAATTTAGCATCGGTGCAACCGAAGATATTACTGTATCATCTATATCGCTGAAGGAAAGATTTTCCTGCGAAAGCAGATCATAAAGAACCATACCATATTCATCTGATGTCCTAGAAGCAGTCGTTGATAATCTCCATGAAGCTTTTAATTTCTTTTTATCAAAAATGCCTATTTTAAGATTTGTATTCCCTACATCTATTGCTAAAAGCATCTAATATTCTCCTAATCACGAGTTTCATTATACCACACGAAAGATTACGAAATAAACGCAAAAACAGATCGATAGATCGGTTAATAAAAATATCTATTTGTGTTAACTTACAGCTACATCTCTTGCATATATCTCTTTTCAGCAATATCCCAATTGACAAGCTCCCACCATGCAGATAAATAATCTGGTCGTTTATTTTGATATTTGAGATAATAAGCATGTTCCCACACATCATTTGTTATTACGATATTATATCCATCACTGAATGGAGTATCCTGATTTAAGTGATTTACAATAAAAAGTTCTCCATCTTTTTCTACTAGACTGACCCATCCGGATCCAAACTGTCCCTTTCCTTTATCTTCAAATTGCTTTTTAAATTCAGCAAAACTTCCAAATTTCTTTTCTATTGCTTTTTTTAGATTCCCAATAGGTTCTTTTGCTCCACCTGGAGTCATTACTTCCCAGTAGATCGTATGATTAAAATGTCCGCCTCCATGATTCTTTACAGCTGTCCTTTTATCAGCTGATATTTTATCAAGATTTCTCAAAATATCTTCAATCTTTCTATCTTCCCATCCTGTTCCCGCTAAAGCATTATTAAAATTTGTTACATAGCCCTGGTGATGTTTGTCGTGATGTATGGCAACTGTCTCCTTATCTATGACTGGTTCAAGAGCATCATTTGCATATTTAAGCGGCTCCAATATAAATGCCATTTTTAATTCCTCCTCCCTCTTTCTGACTTAATTATATATTTTTATTTTTAATTTTTTCAATAATCCAATTTCATTAATTAGCTAATTCGTACTATTCATTTACATTGCCTTTATAACCAATAATTGAATATAATTAGTTTGCTTTTGGAGATGTATCGAAGTGGTTATAACGGGGCTGACTCGAAATCAGTTAGGGAGCAATCCCTCGGGGGTTCGAATCCCTCCATCTCCGCCACGCACCCAAAATTGCTACCTGATCATATCGAATTTACCCCAAATATTGCCCCTACACGCCCTAGTTTTAACGATTTAGTTTCTTTCGATGACATTATCAACGGCGAGTGGAGAGACCTGAGATTGCGAGGAAATGGTTATGTGAGAGAGTAAAAATAATTACTAATTGTCTTGACTTGGGGAGCATATTAATTTTCTACTTCCGCAATCATTTTCGTTAATTTGTGATATCTACAATATGAAGTTTCTTCGTTGCTTGTTTCTCCACCTAAATCAATTATCGCCTGACCTATTATTGCCCTCTTTGATGGCTTGCTGTTATTTAGAATTTCCAGCTTGGTATCTCTTTCTAATATAGACAATGTCCCCCGATTGTTTGTCGTACCATAATATGTCTTCCCTGTTAAGGATGACGTGAATTCAATATCTTTGAAATGATGTCTCTTTATTGACATCTCGGATTCTTCTTCTGCTACATCATTTTCTAATTCTTGTTCTTCAGTAATATCAATTTTCTTTAAATTGTCTACTAGCCCATTTATTTCGGCAATTGCCTCAAGAATTTTATATGCTTCTTCAGCAGTCATAGCGTAGAATTCCCTCTTCCTTTCTTTGTTATTATATATTTCTCTTGCTCTTAAATTAGGATTAAGTTGATCAATTAAGTCGTGAATCTTTATGTCTGTTAATCTTTTTTCAACTTCATAATAGGCATATAATCTGAAGGCAAATGGTATACATGAACTGCTATTTAAAGTATTTACTCTTTCTTTTACGTCATCCGCATAACCAATCTTGACATACTGCGGAAAAGAAGGATTTGTTAAAATATAAATAACTCCTGCTTTATTTTTCAAAATAGCTTACCTCTTTTATATGTCCATCTTTTCTATTTTTATTTTTTGAATCGTCCTTTCTCATTATTTCCAACATCTCCTATTTTTTCTACAGCTCTATCGTAACATAATAACGGAACTTTTCACTAACGCCAAAATCGCCCGATAGAATTAGACGGGAACAAAAAATCAGCAGACAATATTTGCCTAATTACTCAATTCAAGAATAGACCTGTTCGATAACCATTTCAAAACAATAGCAATCAGTTATAATATATTGAGTGATAAAAATGAACCATGAGGAGGATGAGGATGAAAAAACGACTACTTTCAATGAAAGCCGACGGATTTTATGGGATTTGGTATCCGAATTCCAAGAGAGAAAGTCACTGCGGTATGATACTTATGCTTGGTGATTCTTCGGACGGCAGGATGGTTTGTGCCGGGGTAAAATGGGTGCATGGGCAAGGACTTCATGCACTTTCACTTTCGCCTGGGAAAAAGGATCTCGGTCGACACAATTATCCGTTGGAATTCGTGGGAAAGGCGATTGAATTCCTTCGAACTCAAGGCTGTGAGAAAATCGGAATTTGCGGAGTATCTGCAACGGGGATAACAGTTCTTCTTGCCGCATCTTATTATTCGGACATCAGTCTTACCATAGCAATGACTCCTGCGGATTTTGTCATGGAGGGGTATTATAGGGACGGTGCGGACGGTGCTCACGAGCGACCGGGAGATCATGAATCCTCCGTGTCATGGGAGGGAAAACCTTTGCCGTATTTGCCTTATGCTTACAGACATCCGGAGTATTGGAAAAAAATTAAAGAAGAGTCCAAAGCGGGCGGTGATTTGATCGCAGCTCGAAAGATGTTTGATGAATCGGAACGTCGTCATCCCGTCACCGAAGAAGAAACGATTAAAATAGAACGTATTCACGGGAAGATGGTTTGTATCGGAGCGGAAGATGACGTTTTGTGGGATACCTGCAAATATATTCGAAGAATGCAGCGGAGACTGGAACGGCTCCCACACAACTGTGATTTCGAGGCATTGACTTATGAACACGGGACACATTTTATATTTCCGGAATTCATGTTGAAACGGATATTTCCGATCGGCTCGGGACTTCTGATGGGATTTATATTTAAGGCGGCAAGAGAATATCCGAAGGAATGCAAAGAGACAAGATTGGATATTGACAGGAGACTTATGCGGATAATCAGTAAATGGTCAAACGAAAAAAAAAAGAAAAGCCATTAATTTCCAGCTTAATGACATCGGTCTTTAACCGAGGCTGTCGATTTTTTAATGACCCCATCAAAAATCTATCAAAATTAACACATCAATTCATGAAAAATAAAAAAGCACCTATTTCTAGATGCCATAGTATTAAAGTCTTCACCATATTCTCCCAACAACTCAACTCATCAATAATCGACAATCTAACCCACTCAATTAATAAAAACCCCCATCAAAAAACATTATCAAGGATGATACGCTACTAGACTTTTATTAATGACTTTTTCGCTACATGAGATTTTTTGTTAAAAGTTTTCTATTAGATGAAATTTACTCTTCGATCTATTTCTTCATGCCATTCATCATCGTAATCTTTATAAAACCTAAAAAGACCTTTAAACGATTTCTTATTATTATTTAAATATGACCTTGAAAACTGGCAGTTGATACGTTGCAGACTTTCACAATTATAAAATGCCTCATCCTCAATACTTTTCACTGAACTTGGGATTATTATTTCTGAAATTGATGTCCCAAGAAATGCTGCAGCACCTATCTTTTCTAATCCTTGATTTAGCGTTATAGTTTTCAAATTTTTACAATAATAAAATGCATTTGTCCCTATTATTTTTATCCCATTTCCAAATGCAACCTCTCTTAAATTTGTACATTGATTAAAAGCATGAGATTGAATTTCTTCTACTGAATTTGGAATATTCACTTTTTCAATATATTCCTTAAACATAAATGCCCTTTCGGATATTCTATTTATTGGATACCCTTTATATTTTGTAGGGATATTTACATTTTCTCCAACACCTATGTATTCTTTTATTGAGTACCCGTTAGCAACTCTTTCCATTTTAAAATTTTTTTCTATATCTGCATCAGTCATAATCTTCTTTGTAGTCGCTCCATTTGAACAACCAAACAATGACATTGATAGTAGTAAAATTAAAGATATAAACAATGCTAACTTGATTTTTTTATTCATAAAACTCCCCTCGAAAATAAATTATTAAAAACATTCTACCCCCCCCCCATTTTAATTTGTCAATACCATAGTGAATTTTAAGTTATGAAAGACACATGAAATAGCCATTCAAAAATTAATCAAGAGACTCATAGAAAATAAAAAAATACCTATTTCTAGATGCCATAGTATTAGAGGCTTCACCATATTCTCCCAACAACTCAACTCCTCAATAACCGACCATCTACCCCACTTAATCACCCAAATTCAATGCCTCATTCCACAAGTATTATTAAACTTAATCTATGCGCCCAAAATTGCTACCTGATCATATCGAATTTGCCCAAAATATTGCCCCTACGCGCCCTAGTTTTGATGGTTTCGATTCTTTCGATGACATTATCAACGGCGAGTGGAGAGACCTTAGAATGCGAGGAAATGGTTATAAATAAAATATGGACATCGGTGAGGACATCCATAGTTATAATTTTGATATTGATTTAATTTTTTGTTCTATCCGTTTACCCAGTTGATTATAGATTCTTTTTCAAGTAGTCCTCTAAATTTACTCTCATTAGCTTGAACATAACTTTTCTTTAACTTACATTCTATTGACCTAAGTTTATCGCAAAAGTTAAATGCCCTTTCTCCTATCTCTTCTACTGTACTTGGAATTGTTATTTCTTCGATACCTGTTTCATGAAACGCACTTGGTTCTATTTCTTTTAAGCCTTCATTTAGAGTCACTTTTTTAAGATTTGAACAACCCGCAAAAGCAAGTTTTCCTATTTTTTCTAATGTGCTTGGCATTCTTATTTCTTCGATACCTGCTCCAGCAAACGCTACTTGTTCTATTTCTTTCAATCCTTCATTTAGAGTCACTTTTTTAAGATTTTTACACCCCCAAAAAGCACCGCCTCCTATCTTTTCTAATGTACTTGGCATTGTGACTTTTTCTATATTGCTATCGAAAAATATTTTAGCTCTTGTCTTTTTACACGTTAATGGTTTAGTTAATTTCTTTAGAAAAGCTACTTCCTTTAAAAAATCAGAAAACGCTCCTTCTATTATTTCTATTATTTTATAACCTTTATAAATACTAGGAATTCTTACATCTGTTGCTTCTCCCTTATATTTCGTTATTACCAATCCGTTTGGAACTCTTACTATTTCAAACAACTTTTTTATCTCGGCATCGGTCATCTTTATTTCAACTTCTTGATCCAAATCAAAATCTTCACTAGGGGATTTCTTAATATGAGCAAGTCCCAAATTACTATTTAACGCAAGTAATTCCATCTTCTTCTTTTCAAATTCTTCTTGAGTTATTATGCCAAGATCAAGTAACTCTTTTAATTTTCTTAGTTTAGTAATATTTTCTGCTGGCATGTTGTTTTGTGTTGTTTCTCGTGCCACATTCTTTTTATTCTTAATATCTTCATCTTTAGAATTTGCCACCATAAATAAAGCCACAACTGGAACAATGGGAATAAAAAACCCTACTATCAAAAGTATCCATATCGTATTATCATTTACAGATTTATTTTTTTTATTTTTGCCGTACTCAACAGTTACAACTATATGAAAGACAAAAGCTATTGTGACCAGAATATGCCCTATACCTATTATTAACGTTAGATAGCCCACTATATATAAGATAGCTGCATCTTTTGCCATTTTTTTAAGTTCATGTGATTCCATTTCCCCTACTCCAAGTTAATTACTATAGTACATGTCATGCTAGTAGTTCATTTTTCTTCTTATCAAATTCCTCTTGAGTTATTATTCCTGAATCAAGCAACTCTTTTAGTTGTTTTAGTTTTTCAAAGTTATCAACTGTTTCTTCCCCTTTAGAGTTTTCAGCAGACATATTATTTGTAGTTTCTCCACTCAACTTTTTAGAATTTGCAACTAAAAACAAAGCTACAATTTCAACAATATGCACAAAAAATCCGATTATCAATAATATAAAAACAGTATCTTTGCTATCTTTAGAAAATCTTCCATACTCAACTGTTACGATTATATGAAGTATAAAACTAACTAAATACATCGCACTAGCTATCGAATAAGTGATGACATATGCTATCACCATTCCCTTAGGATTTGCAGTTACGAGTGCCATAGCTATTATAAGTCCTACTATAATTAACACAAAAACTAGAATTTTTAGTATTGCAGTATTCTTTGCAAGTTTTTTGATTTTATTAATTTCCATTATTTCCTCCAAAATTTAATATATTAAAATCTTACCCCCCCCCCATTTAATTTTGTCAATAGTTGAGTGAATTCGAGGTTATGAAAACATATGCAGTGGTCATTCAAATTAATATGATAATTCTTGGAAAAATAAAAAAGCCCCTATTTCTAGAAGCCATAATTTGAGAACATTCACCATATTCTCCCAACAACTCAACTCATCAATAACCGCACATCTAACCCACTCAATTGACCAAATTCAACACCTCTGCTCCACAAGTATTATTAAGCTTAATCTACAAACCCACGCACCCAAAATTGCTACCTGATCATATCGAATTTACCCAAAATATTGCCCCTATGTGCCCTTGTTTTGATGGTTTGATTTCTTTTGATGGGATTATCAACGGTGAGCGGAGAGACCTTGGAATTGAGGGAAATGGTTATAATAAAATATGGACATCGTGTTGGGACATCCATACTCTTAATATTTTTCTTTATTTGATTATAAACTCTCCCCCTAACAAACTATTTCATAAATCCTAATTGTTTTGTCATATGGCACATCACCATTTAGAAAATTTTTTCTATTGGCATCCATCTATTGTCTGACATTTTCAATACGAACTCAGTGTTGTTGATATAAAGGTTATTGTCGACGTCACGAACAAAACCCCAACTTAGATGTTTTTCATTTGCATATTTCTTAAGTGCATTAAATTTATTACCAATCTGGGCATCTATATTCTTGTTTGTTCCAGCAATCTCGCCACCTTTTGTTTCAATAACCCACACCGTCCCATCTTTCTTTTTTACAATATAGTCTGGATAAAATAACCATTGTTTTTGAACAGCATCGATATATACAATTGAAAAATATTGTTGACCAGAATCGCCGTTTTTATACACCCAATCAATATCATCTCTTCTTTCACAATACTGTTCAAATAATTGCTCACAAGTGCTTCTAATCAATCTCGTATTAAATTCAGATGTGTACCCATCATAGGCATTACTCAATATGTCAATGACCTTTTTAGTAGTTGGATCGTATTTAAAAAAATCTTCAACTAGCATATGGAAGGTTGATGTTTTCACAAACAAATCCATTCTGCCCTGTTTAACCATTCCAGCTGTTACTTCTTTGAATTCTTCTTTTAGTTTTTTTTCATTGTTGATTATAAAGGCATAGAAGAAATCTGTATCGAGATTGAGCAGTTTCTTATATTTGTTTGTTTGTTTTTTGAACAAGCGTTCTAGAATTGCTTTTGTCTGTTTTGTTTCAAGACCAATGACTTTTTTAAGTTCATCAGTAGCATGTAACAAATAAATACCATGTTTATGCGTATTCACCTTTCTTTTAGTTTCAATTACTCGTGCTGTCTCATCACCTACTGTCTCTGTTTTTACATAAGTACCAGTCAGTGTTTGACCAAGCAATGAATCGCCAAATACATATCCAGCATTTTCAAGTTTTAGTTGATTTTGTTTTTTATCGGCGGTTAGCTTGTATTTCTCCACAAAGAAATCGTATATCTTATTCGAGACATCACGCTCCCCCATTATTGATAAATCACGATCACGAACTTGTTTTTCGAGCTCAAATGTTTTGCATTTATCCTTTAGAAATAGACGCCTCGTTTCGTACGCCTTATCCATTTGTTCAAGCAATCCGTTTTTCCAAATCTCGTCGAATGTATATACGAAGCAATAGTCAAGAAGATTATCTTCATAATGTTTCGCTTCTGGCATCCTTCTAATTCTACCGATTGTTTGAATCTCAAATTGCTCACTCATTCCCTCACGAAGTTTCACTAGGATCTTTGCACGTGGACAATCCCAACCTGTGCTGATAGCTTGTTTCATGAGTAAAAAGACTGGTGTTGCATCATTGTCGGTCAAATTCTCAGGCAAATCCCGCTTGTCCTCGCTCATCCACTTACTAACAAATCCGTTCTCATATGTATAACCCATATCCCTAAGTTTTTGTTCTACTGCTTCTATTGTTTCTGGTTGTCCGTTTGGAAATTGAATTAATACAAGAGGTCTGATTTTCTTTTCTATTTCATTGTATCGTTTTTGAATAGCTTTTCTCTTTTCATCTGCAAGTTCTAATAACCTATCATAGTCATTATCTATTACTTCCCCACGCTCAATGCCTTCATTGACTGACAGTGCTTTTGTTATTAACCCTGCGTCAATCACCCTTCTTTCGTCAATTTCATAGTACTCAAACCTTTTATTCTCTCTAGCAGTGGCACTCATCCTTATTATGTGTTTGGCAGTGAAAGAGTCAATTATTGCATTTGCTTTCGCAGTATTATTGGAGTGTTCCTCATCAATTATAATGATAAAATATATATTGTTGCACCTTGCTTCATCAATTCTATCATACAATGTTTTCCGTTCACTCTCGGTTATTGCCCTATTACCAGTCTTCGTCACTAATTCCCAATTAATAAATGTCGTGCTTCCCGCTGTAAAACCGCTGGTTAAGGCATCATTTAATGTTTGTGCTTTCATGGTTGGGGCTATTTTTAGCATCTTTCGACGGCTTTGTTCCTCGAGGTCTCCTTTGCCAGGACATAACCATATAAAAGCAACATTTTTGTCAACTTTATTAAAAAACTCGTTTATGTAATTGATGAGAATTATTGTTTTACCTGAACCAGTAGGTGATTTAATCGTTACAGTCGGTTTATGATTCCCTGTCGTTAATTCAATTAACTTTATTACCGCATCTTCCTGAAAATCAAAAAGTTTGATATTCACATTTCCACTTACCATGATTCTCCAACCTCCTTCATTTCAAAATCAAAATAATAATCTGGAATTGTTTGTATTTTCACTTTATCAAAAAGCTCTATCTGCTTAGTCGATAACAAAACTTCTCTAGAAATGTATATACACTCTGGAAAATTGTTTTTATCCCATTTTGCTTCCAAATCGTCTGCAGCACTATCGTTTAATAAAACAACATATTTCTTGCCGTCAATCTTTATTCCATTTTCAAGTTGTATCATTTCACATACGTGTTCAAGTAAGGCATCTAATAAAAAGTCCTCATCTCGTGATACAAAATCTGTCTTGTAATATTTTAAATTATGTGGTAACTCCTTCTGAATATTCTTAAGCCTTTGATAGGTGACTTCCTCGCAAATTTTATTCTCATTATTCGTGCAAAGTATATATCTGCGATTCCCGCCATCTTCTTTGTTTAATTCAATCACTGCATGACCTGTTGTACCTGAACCCGCAAAAAAATCTAAAATTATTGTGGGTTCGCTATTCTTTGTTTCTGCACTTTTAATCAAGCGTTTTAATAACTTTAATGGTTTTGGATAATCAAATTTACCTCGACCTAATATTTTGATGACTTCATTGTTCCCGTTTGTTGAATCAGTAATTATATTTTTTAAATTCGTAGAGAACATGTCTCTAATTTTTGTAAATATCCTAAATGTGTCTCCGTCCTTTTGAAAATGAAGATTTTCTACATCTTCACAAACTTTTTTTTCAGACCATCTCCATGCATGAAATTTATGTATACCATCTGCATTGTTGTGAGGTTTTATCAAAACAAAATTTGGATCTATTTTTTTTACTACTTCTCCATCATCTATCTTGGCAGTAATTACTTCTTTCGTTCTATCATTATAATAAATGTTATAAACTAAATTTGGTCTAGTTTCTTCATTGAAGGCAGAGTTCGTGTTAAATAACTCATTTTTAATCACATACTCACTTATTTTGTCTTTATATATTCTATATTCATTGTTTTTATAAATTGAAGGCATTTCTGTCGACAATTCTCTTATGTCTCCCTTAAAAGTATGAATATTTTCACCTGTTGCCGCATATAACAAAATATTTTCATATGTCTTGACAGCTCCACCACGCCCAATTTGTCTACCTTTAGAATTATTTATCCATACAAAATCTGAAATAAAATTTTGTTCACCAAATATAGAATCACATAAAAGTTTTAAATTATACAACTCGTTATCATCAATACTGATAAAAATAACACCGTTTTCTTTTAGTAATTGTTTTGCTATGCATAATCGTTTTGCCATAAAAGATAGCCATTTTGAATGTCTATAGCCATCTTCTTCTCCAACCATTGCATCATCATAAATAAATTCCTTCCCCGTGTTGTATGGCGGATCAATATAAATTACATCAATTTTTCCCTTATGTGTTTTTTGTAATAAATACAGAGAGTGTAAATTGTCTCCCTCTAGTAGAAAATTATACCCCCCCCCCGCACATTGCTTATTATTTTTTCTTTTACTTCGGTAAAAACAGGAATATTGCCCCGTATATTATCATCAACTGTTTCTGTATGTTCCTCCCAAACCAAACCATACTTTTTACTTTTCAAAGCACTCTCAATTTCCCCAATTGCTACAAGGGACTCATCATCTGTCTTATTTTGTTCTTTAAGTTGTTGAAGAAAATTTAGCATCTTTTCTCTCTTCAGTTTTGATATATTCCCCATTTTTGCTCCTTATTCTTTTTTATTGGCGAAAACATGCCAAACTTTAATACATATTAATTAAATAAGAGAGAAATATCAATTTAATTTATTAGTGACGACTGCCATGAGCCCGCATCACACGGTTGTCCAATAGAATTTAGTTTGATTAAAATATTTTGATAACGGTACATCTAATTCACCTAATACAAGACATCCCCCACTCCAAATCCCTTATCAAGAATATTCTACAAACCCACCGCCAACAAATCACTAACGGATAATATCAAAACTAGCCCAAACATTGCCCCTACATGCCCTAGATTTCGTGACTTTGATGTTTATGACTACATTATTCACCGTGAGATACTAACCCCTTAAATAATAGGAAATGATTATGTATGGGAATAAAATATGGGCATCGGTTAGGACATCCATTTCAACTATTTTATTTTAGTCAATATCTTCTTTGACATTTATGATTTTCCCTATCAAACATTTCTTCCCAATCAGTCTATTCAAAATGTCTAGCCCTGACTTATGCATCTCGATTCCAGCGTTAGAAAAACAATACTCCGTTAAAACAATAGGCATTATACCCTTTTCAAACAAGTCTACCGCTATCTTTAGAACACAACAATCAGTATCAACTCCACAGACATGTACTTTATTTGGCACTCTGTTATTGTTTAATTTTTTAAGTAAATCTATAAAGTCATTATTAACGCAAGTATATACTTCCTTATCAACTACTTCATCTGCTTTAATTCCATCAACCAAATCGATATCTGGATTCTTTGAAAGTTTATCCCAGTTTAAATATTTCCTAAAAGGGCTTTCTTCCTTATTTATAAATCTAGTGGCTACTACTTTATCAAAACTGCCATTCCTAGTTAGGGCTATAATTTTATCCGCTACCTCTCTAGTTTCATTCGTTTGGCAAAACCCATTCTGTATATCCACTACAATTAAAATCTTATTCATTAATCCCTCATTTATTTTTATAGTTAAATAATACTGTAGCAATTGCAACCGCCAATAAGGCAATAAATAATATCCAATTTCTCCAACTAAATTGACTTTTCACGATATCCCAAACTGTTTTATACAATGATGACGCTGTGAAAACTGCTAGGAATATATCAACCACCACTTTGTTCTTTTTCTTCCTGTCTAGATTTTGTGCCTCTTTTATTTTCTTTTGAATACTTATTTGATTTGCTACTGATTTATATAATTGTTTGACTTCTGATGTAGCTATTACCTTTTCAAGTATTGTTTTATACAGTGAACTCATATTGGCACTTATTCCATTCTCTAACTCTGAATGTGAGTATTCAATTAAACTTGCTAGCCTTTGCAAACTCTCCATACTGCATGTACTAGTCTTGGTTATGTTGTCCATACAATTGTCGGCAATAAACCATCTAGATTGGATATATGCCTCTACTTTAATTAACTCAGAAATCAATGGTATGTTCAAAACTTCTTCATAGCTTGTTAAATTTCTTTCTGCCTCAACTGCTACACCAGACCAAGAGTAATATGATAAGGCATTGTCTGCTTCCAATACGTACTTTACTTTTTCTGCTTTACTTGCTTTTATATTTTTATCTATATTTGCCCATTCACTATTAGTAGTAACTTTGTTAAAAATCTTTGACTCCATTAAGTGATTAATTTCATTTTCGTTCAATGCATTCTTATTAATCAAATAAACTGTCAACACATACGACAACCCATCGGCTTTATATGTTTTTGCCCCTGAAAATTTTCTAGTATGTGGAATCAATTTTTTCTTTACGCCCTCGCCTACTATCTTCCAACATAAATCACGGAACAACTCCATCATCTTTTTCTCTTCTGCAAAAATTTCCTTATCTTCGAAACGATTCAATATTGCTGCTTGAGATACTTCTTTTTGATAGTTTGCTAATAAAGCCTTGCTATATGTAAAAATTGATTTGTCGGTATTCTTCAGTGCGTTACCATCAAAGTCTGAAAGCACGAATATCCCCACTCCATTAGACAGGACATAACATTTTAAATGTGGCAACAAACTTGCAATGCAAATAGATGAGTCCACAAGGTCACTATTATCAAATGAAATCCCATCAACAGTCTGCCCTAAATATTTTAAAGTGATATTGTCTTTTACCTCTATTCCATATTCTTTAGCTATATTTATGAGGTTTTGATTGAATGATTTTGCGAACACTGAATTTTTGAATTATTGACACTTAAACAATCATTGAAAATACACCCTAAATCAAAAGGGATAATGTGCACTTGTTGAATTGGGTTGCTTTCTATTACAAATTGCCTAGTCACATATTTATTATACAACCTAAAATTAAATTTTCTATCACTGAATATACTAAAGTAATGGCTAGTTCATAAGCTTCGTAGTCACAACATCAACAAAATAAAAAAGCACCTATTTCTAGATGCAATTTTATGAGAGCCTCGAGCCCTGGTCTTATAAACCCAGTTTTTAACGACTGGCTGTTCTCTCGTTACGACCTCAATCGTACCACGCTTTTTTACGGCGTCAAATCGTAAATAAAATATAAAGGAGCTTTATAAAAATGTCAAGATGTCGTTGAAAAACAAATCTCCTAAGAGGACATTAAAGAGTTATCAATATTAATATGACACATCATGGAAAATGAAAAACGCCTACTTATAGATGCCATAGTATTAGAGCCTTCACCATATTCTCCCAACAACTCAACTACACAATAACCGCATATCTAACCCACTCAAATATCCTAATTAAACACCCCCACCCCATATGTATTATTGAACATGCTCTACAAACGCACAACGACAAAATTGCTACCTGATCATATCGAATTTACCCCAAATATCACCCCTGTGTGCCCTTGCTTTGATGATTAGGATTCTTACGATGGCATTATCAACAAAAAGTGGACTAACCCTAGAATGGCAAAAATAATTGTGTGGAGAATAAAAAATACGGACATCAATTGGGAGATCCATATGCTTGAAACTCTACACCTATCATTTGTTTTTATTGATTTGCTTAATTAAGTAGTTCAAAAGCACTTCACTGTAGTCCATTGGTATATCCTTTGTATGCTTATATAACGCATTACAAAAATCTAGGTAATACGGATCATTGACATTTTTTGAAACTAAATAATTATAAATATCTCTGTATCTTATTTCTTTATATAACTTACTACCCTCATATAATGACAAATCTAGTTTGTTATGATTCGGTAAAAATAGAAAATACGATGCTCTTTTATGTTTCTCTCTAGCATAGTTCTCAGCGAAACTATAATACTTTGATAATTGAGATTGTATCAAACAACCATCACTAAAATCATGTCGATATGAAACTCCATTAATTCCCGATTTTATTTTGTTTTCAATAATAAGAATATTCGTATCGTCTTCAATCCATAAATCAATATTATGAAACTCTCTTTTTATACTATATGTAGGATTTATATTGATATTTAAAATTTCTCTTGCGAAGTCTACAAATAAATAGCTGTATTTACTAAAAAAATAATTGAACATATTTGAGAAAGACAATTCATCATCCTCTTTGCCGATTAAGGTTAAAAAATTAAAATGATTATTATGTTTCTCGTTATCTATTCTAGTTATTATTTCACACCAAATCTCCTCGTCATTAATCATCCTCATAATTTCATTAAAGGAATCAGGTGTACTAATGTCGTCAACATACATATGCAGTGACTGCTTTGCGAAACGTTTGTCCGCCATTTTATAAGAAACAATACAGTCACTAACTGTTTTATTGTAATGCGAATCTAATATAAAGATTTGTCTCTTCGGATACAACAGTTTCTCTGATTTAAAAGTTATAGGCACCCATTCTTCTGTATCTTTTATGTAAGGAACTCCGCCATAATTAATAGGATGTTTTTTAGTATATTCTTTTAGCTCATGTGAACAAATTCCAAGTTTTTCTTTTAACCTGCATCCTTTTGCATGCACCAACTGACTTTCATCATTTAAGATACTAACCCCTATTACTTCAAAACACCCAGTTTCATATAATCTCGTGTGAATAACTGCACGAACCGTATTATCATACCTTGAATTAAACAAGCCTTGAGGATTAATAAAGCAATAATTTATTCCCTCATCTGAATGAAGTAAATTTATAACCTCGCCACCACCAATACCACGAGTCAAATACTCTCCAGCATACATTCTATTAATAATAATTGAATTCATTATATTTCCTCTCTCGAGACATAACACATTGATGCTTTCTCATCTGGTAGCACTAAATAAAACTCCACATCAAACTCGTCAATAAGTTCTCTTAGTTTTTCATACACTTTAGATCCAACACATTCATGCTTATAGCCGTGATGACCCGTTCCCAAACTAACACTAATAATATTTTTATAACCCCTTTGGGCAGCACTATTGAATATTAAATAATAACTATCAAGCAATTCCACATAAGGATTTGTTGATTCAAAGAACTTCGGACAATAGATATGTAAAATATCCACATTTAAACCAAAATCTGGCGTGAATCGTATCTCATTCACTTCCATATTTTTAGTAAATTTTTTTTGACAATAATCTTCTAATTCTCGCATGCCTGCTCGTTTATATGTTTGTCCACAAATGCCACTGCCATATAACATATATTTATTATTGCTATTAACGATTAAATCTTTGCCACCCAAATAGTCGAATAAAGTGCCAGTTACTATGTGCAGTTTGTTAGTTCTTTCCATAAATTACCTTTGAGCATATATTACGTCACTAATGTCAAACATCTTTGCAATGCACACCTTTACTTTATTCCTTATATTTTTACAGCAACCTCTTGTATATATCTAACATACTTTCCATTTGATATTTTAATAGCCAAGCGACATCATTATATTCACTTGTTTTCTTTATTGTTTCTAATAACTTTGGATAATATCTCTCAGTTTCTTTTATCATTTGAAACATCCTCTCCTTACTAAGTCCCCACGACATTGTTGTTAAGTTATTGCAACGATCAATACACTTTGTTATTGATGCCTTTACATTGCAGCAAATTGTATTGTAGTACATTTCCATATCGCTTTCAGTTGTATTCTCTTTTGATTTCCTTCTTGTCATAAGTCTTACTATTTCTTTCGATTCGTCTCCAACTGGTAACTCACGCTCTTCCTTCCCGCAATCTTCAATTACATCGTGTAAAAGTATTGCGGAAATTAACGCATCATCTCTAATCCCCATTGCCAGTGCGTGACAAGCCATATTTAAGGGATGATATATGTAAGGAACTTCTGAGTTTTTTCTTGTTTGTCCATAATGTGATTCTACTGCATACTCAATACTCTTTAATGTATCATTCAAGTTGCATTTCTTTGCTACTCGCTCAACATATTCCCTCATGTGTTCCCAATCATATATTGCTTCCTTTGTTTTAAAATCTTTCCCTTTTATACCAATCCTTCGAATTTCTTCAACACCCACAATTTGCAATTTTCTTATCCCCTGTCTGAATTTTTCAAATTTGTTTGCACGTCTAAAAGGTAATGTTGGAAAGATTGTCGCACACATTGCTGTTAGAATACCTATAGGTATACACAATCTCACCATAAAATTTATTAATTCTACCTTCATATTACTATTTAAATTTTGCAAGTAACCGCCACTTAATACCAAAAACAATGGGAAAATAAAAGTTGAAAATATTTGTAAAACTACTATTGCACCCTTCCATTCATAAGTTTTTTTATTTCTCAAAATTTCTATTTCACTAGCAATTGCATCTAGTGCTTTTTCATCTGCTGTGTCTACTTTTTTAGCTATAAGTAGTTCATTTAAGACTCTTGCTTCTTCTAAATCTGATTCCCCTATAAGTGGGTCGACTTCAACTGCTTTTTTTAAGGTTATATTAGCATTAATACAAAACCATAAACCCACAATGAAAAATAAGATAACACAAACTATAAAAACATAAAATTCCTTTATGGTCCCAACTTTGAGAGCAAACACTCTTATTCCTTCTACACCTATAATGATAAGCAAAATCGAACACAAAACTGAATAAATAATACCCTGTATTTTTCTTTCCTTTCTACTCTTTTCAAATCCACTTTCTTCTAATTTTTCATTAAATGCAGGTTTCTTTCCTTTAGACTGTTTTTTCTCTTCTTTTTTCCTTTTTTCCTCATTGTTTAGTTTTTTAACATACTGTTTTGCTAATTCTTCCACCAACATAAATCCTCCTCAAAAATACAAGTTTTGTTATATATAAAATCTTGTGGCACATATTAATTAAATTAGCCTCAAAGTAAATCCCTAATTCCTCTCAATCTATTCCTAAAAATCATATCACGCATTAATTTTTCAAACTATTCGTAGCTTCAATATTATTTTTACACAACAATTCTTACATTCCCAACTTTCATAGTTCTAATTTAATTCCTTTTCCCCTCAGATTTTCTATACACTCAATTAGATACTCTTTATTATGTTCTTTGTAAATTGGACTTTCTAAAACTTTTTCTTCAAGAATATTGTAATTTTCTGTTCTCTTCCCTCTATAATTCTTATCTCTCCACTCTTTAGAAACTTTATACCCTCTTTTTTCCATTTCATCCATAACTACTGAATGATAAATAAATAAGTAATATGGAGAATATGAAAATACATAATCTACTATTTTATGTTTCTTTTGCCATCCATTTCCCCTAAGTGCACAGCATTCTCTATGTTGTCCAAGAAGCTGGTTTTTAGGCAATAGATGAATGATTTGTTCATGCCATAGTCTCATTTTATTCTCCTCTTAATAAAGTGGATTCTTGTAAATATTTATTTGGATATTTCTTTAGCAAATTATTGATATATTCAATTAACGATTCCTGATTATTATTTTGTCTCATATATTCTTCCAGTATGCTAAATAACCCTTGTTTTTCCACTTCAGTTGCTTGATTCTTAAAATATCCCCATATGTGAAAAATGGCATTCTTAAAATCTTTTTTACTTTCTTTTATATTCCTTGCCTTTTGTATTCTTTCATTAAGGATCAAAATATCAACTTCTTTTTCTTTCAGATACTCTCTATTTCTAAGTACACTTTATGTGATTTGCTTAATACATAATATTTATTTTTTACCCATAGCTCTTCACATTCTCTTTTTATATTCTTGTGGTTCACATTAGCCCTCTTTCCAAATATGAAAATAATACATCTATATAATGTTTCAAATTTTATAAAACAAAAACTTTAAATTCTTACCATTCATAACCTAATTTATAAACTTATATAACGTCACAAACCCTGTTAATTTTTCGAAATTTGCAATACTAAATATATATTTGATTCTCCTGTTTCAAATCATAACTACAAATAATTCAGCTAATCTCCATTTATAAATATACAATCATCTACTACAACTTCATTCAAAGCAACTTTACTATAAAAATATTTCTCTTCATCTTTATATCTGTCTGTAACAAATATTAAGTTTTTATTTTTAGAACCTATTAGCAACCTATTTTCATCAATTTGATTCTCAATAAACGGTCCATCTATCAAAAGATCTACGCTATTAACTAGTGCATTATCTAAACAATCTATATTTTTACCTGAAAACATAATTATTCCCAGCCCCAGCTCTTTAATTGCTTTATTAAATTCAATTAACCCCTGCTGTAGAGATGGTTCACCACCACTTAAAGTAACTCCTTCTATATCAAAATTTCTCTTTGCCTCTTTAACAATATCTATCAGCTTGCCTAATGTGACGATATGTTTAGGTAATAACTCCTGTAAATCTTTATTGCAACAACCTTTGCAATTAATATTGCAACCCTGAAACCAAATACAGCATCTATTAAAAGGACCTTCAGTTTTTGTAAATAACTTTATATGTGCAATGTTAAACTTTATTTTATTTAAATCCAAAATTCAATCCTGACTTCCCAACTGAAGCAATTAATTTACTATTTGGGAGCAAATTCAAAATCTCTTTATTTTCAAATAAGAATATCCCCAACGGCTCAATTAATTTCTGATCTATTGCGTTTAAGATATCACGCCCGCCTTTCATTAAATCTACTTCAGAAATTATGTAATTAATCGCAGTTATTTCATCTTCAAATTCGAACCTCAGTTTGTATTTTTCTTTTATTTCATCTATTAATGGCATCATCTTTGATCTACAAATCTTATATTGAAATCCCTTATCCTGAATAAAGTTAAATGGCACAATATTACTATATCCAATTCTTCCCAACAATTCTGGTCTCTGCAATTTAGTATCAAAGTATTCTTTAACAACATCAATAAATTGTTGAGCAACGACCTTCTTATCTTCATTCGGTCTAACGACACTGCTACCCAAATTTGATGTAAACACTATAACGGTATTGCCAAAATAGACTGTCTGTCCCTTTGAATCTGTTAATCTACCATCTTCTAGTATTTGCAAAAATATATCCAGTATCCTTGGATTTGGTTTTGCTGCTTTCTCAATTTCGTCAAACAATATAACGCTAAACGGATGTTCTTTAACTGCATTGGTGAGTTGCCCTCCTTCCTCATATCCTACATATCCCGGAGGTGCACCAATCAACTTTTGATCACTATTCTGTCCCGCATATTCAGACATATCGAATCTAATACACGCCTGTTCGTCTCCAAATAAAAATTTTGCTAAAGCCTTACATAATTCTGTTTTACCTACACCTGTTGGTCCAACAAAAAATAAAACTCCTTTGGGGGTAGACTTTGACGATTTCTTATGAATTCCTGTTAGCCCCATGTACGCCTTTATTACCGCTCTTTCAACTTTTTTAATTGCGTCTTCTTGTCCTACGACCTGTTTTTCTAATTCTTTTTGGATATTCTTTACTCTCTTATATTCTAACTTCTCCCATGGATTATCTTTCTCGCCATATTTAAAGAGATAAAATAGTTTTTCAAAACTTGTTTTTTCTTCTTTTCTAGACATTCTCGCCAATTGAATTATTTCTCTGTTAGTAAAGTCTTCTAGTAAATCAATACAATTCAGATTCTCATCATCTAAAAGTGTTTTTGTTTCTTCTTTCAATTCTATTTCAAATCCTGTGCTGATTTTCTTTATCATCCTTTTGCGTTCTTCTCTATCTGGTTTTTGAAGTGTAATGATTTCAACCTCTGGATTGTCACGGTATAACGATATTGGTATAGAAGATGCACTATTGAGCAATATGACTACAACACTCTCATTGCAATCTGGTGATATATATTGAACTTTTCTATCCTTTATTGACTTGCTCAATAAAGTTATATTTTCTCTTTCTTCATCATTTAGATGATCACTATCAAACAAGTATTCAGACCAATTAATTATAAAAGCACTCTTTTGTTTAGTATCAACTAAATTCTTATAAATTATGTTGAATATATCTGTCGGCGATTTGAATTGTGCATCGGCTGGTCGTCTATTTTGCCTTACTATTTGAGTACGTCCTACAACATTCCCATGTCTATCATATGCATCCTCAAAGTAGTCATCGTCGTCGATTAAATCGTAATCAAACGTATCGTCGTCCAAACCACTTATGTCATATGCGTCTCCCTCTAGATTGATCTTCGTGTCTACCAATTTTAAGCTATCCCCTATGCCAACTGCTCCTTCAATTCGATCCCAATATATGATTTCTCTATATTCCATCTCTTTGAACATGTTTTCTAAGTACTCGCGTAACGTGACAATCTTAGCTCTGCTTCCACTATCTGATAAATATACATCTCCAATATTGCCATCAATTATGAGACACTTTTTAATACCAGCATTTCTCTTAATTTTATTAAAACTGTTCTCTAATGACATTCTTCACTCCTTCTTAGTCTTGAGTTTGTCTTCCCTTATTGGAATCCTCAAAAAAGCGTCTTTGTTTTAATTTCTTTAGTGGCTCATCGTGATATACGGTTTCGCTTACTATATGTATGCCATATATTTCTTCTAATATTTTCAAGAATGGTTCTATATCATTTGTGCAAGTTCCGCCCTCATACCCATCAAAATGATACATAAATTTGCCGTCTAGTTTTACTTCAAATTCAGCCATTTGCCCTGAAGGTTTTTGTGCAACCATCTTAACTACGTCTTTTTTTCTATCAATTTTAATATTGTTTTTTGTATCTACTACAAATCCAGTTTCTCTTATCGCCTTAATAATTGCCTTTAGCGTCGCATTTCTTGTGCGTTCTTTAACAATTTCTCGATATGTTGCACTAAATACTTCTCTTGTTCCAAAGTAATCTTGTATTGCAAATTCAGATACATTGTTCTCTCTTAACTTATTTCTACAATACTCCTTTATTTCCTCTCTTATATATCCATTGAGACTATTTGCTCTCCGTTCTGCTTTGCTTTTAATTTTCTTAAATGTTAGATCTGCATTAATCGGTCTCATCAACTCTCTATATACCAACTCCCGAATAGTTACACTCTTTATATTTTTTGCTTCTTCTAGTTTTTTAACAAATGCCTTTGTGTTTAACTCTGGTTTTTCTCTGAGCATCTCCTCAATATGAAGAAGCCCATCTCCATATATTTTTTTATCAAGCATTATCTTCATCAGTTCAATTTCAACTCCAAGGACACCAATGACGTCTCTTGATAAGTCATTCGATATGTCTCGAAGTTGGTTATATATTTCTGCCAATTCTTTTTCCTCTTTTGTTCTGTTATACCTTACATCCGCATTAAATCTTTTAGTCTTCAAGTCTCTATTTAATTCAAAAGCAGCTCGTGCTTTTTTGGTTCTCTTAATAATTTTTTCTCTATATTGCAAAAGATACTTTTTATATTCTATGACCTTGTCTTCCCCAATTTTTTCGCCAACACGATCTAAATGACGAAGCATTTCTGTTATACGCTCTAACGCCTCTAAGGCAACTTGACACTCCACCTCATTCTCAACCGCCAATGCTTCAAAATTAACCATTACTCTTCTACTCACAACACACTCCCATAGCTGGCTTTATGCACAGCTCAAAAATATACTCTCCGTTTTCTACGATACATATTACTTGCTTACAAATTTCAGAATTACCGCACTAATTTATATGAACAAAACCGATCTTCCATTCTTGTACGGCATTGATATAACTTGCAAAATCATATCTCATTTTATATCATCATCATATCACAAATTTACATTAAAAAAAGAGGTAAAAATGTCTACATTAACAATGGATAAGCTTGTTGCACTTGCAAAGAATAGAGGCTTCGTATTCCCTGGAAGTGAAATATATGGTGGTCTAGCTAATACTTGGGATTATGGTCCTCTAGGAGTTGAATTAAAGAACAATGTAAAATCAGCATGGTGGAAAAAATTCGTAAAGGAATCGCCATATAATGTTGGTGTTGATTGTGCAATTTTAATGAATCCTACTACTTGGCAAGCTAGTGGACATCTCGGTGGATTTTCTGACCCACTCATGGATTGTAAAGAATGCAAGTCAAGACATAGAGCCGATAATCTTGTTGAAGATTATCTTAAAAAGAAAAAGATAAATCAAAATGTTGCAACTTTATCTAACGATGAATTGGAAAATTTAATTGAAAAATATAACATTGCTTGCCCTGTGTGCGGAAAACATAATTTCACAAAAATACGAAAATTTAATTTAATGTTCAAAACTTTTCAAGGTGTAAATGAGGATACAGCAAATACTATTTACTTGAGACCTGAAACTGCACAAGGAATTTTTGTTAATTTCAAAAATGTGCAAAGAACATCAAGAAAAAGAGTCCCTTTCGGTATAGCCCAAATTGGGAAAAGCTTCCGTAACGAAATAACTCCAGGAAACTTCACTTTCCGTACTCGTGAATTTGAACAAATGGAATTAGAATTTTTCTGCAAACCTGGAACTGATTTAGAATGGTTTGATTATTGGAAAAACTTCTGTACTCAATGGTTATATGATTTAGGTATAAAAAAAGAAAACTTAAAACTTCGTGACCACGATAAGACAGAGCTCTGTTTCTACTCAAAGGCAACAACAGACTTTGAATTTTTATTTCCTTTTGGTTGGGGTGAATTATGGGGTATTGCTGATAGAACAGACTATGACCTCTCTCAACATATGAAAACCAGTTCGAAAGATTTATCATATATTGATCCTGTAACTAATGAAAAATATATACCGTATGTAATTGAGCCTTCATTAGGTGTTGATAGAATGGTACTTGCATTTTTGTGTAACGCATACGCAGAAGAACAAATTGATGAAAATGATTCTCGTGTCGTTTTAAAATTACATCCTGTGCTAGCTCCTGTAAAAGTGGCGGTTCTACCACTTCAGAAACAACTTAATGAAAAAGCAGAAGAATTATTTAAAGCAATCTCAGCTAATTACAATTGCGAGTTTGATACCAGCGGATCTATTGGAAAAAGATATAGACGTCAAGACGAAATTGGCACTCCATTCTGTGTAACTGTAGACTTTGAATCATTAGAAAATGACACTGTAACTATAAGAGAGCGTGATACAATGTGCCAAACTAGAGTAAGTATATCTGAATTAGAAAGTTATTTACAAAAAGCTTTCAAGTATTAAGCGAATAATTCCGGATTCTTTTCTATTGGATCGATTTCGGTTTTTGGCAAATCAATTATTCTAATTCCGCCTTTAAATACCAGTTTCCTTTGCCATACAACAAGTATGCAATTAAATATGCCTAAAACAATAAATACCATTGCAATAATGATGACAAAAATATAAAAGACAATCGCTCCTTTTTGACCCATGCCTTTAAGGAAATATTCAGACATTTCAGTTGCTGTAAATCTTTTTGCTGCTTCTGATGGTTGCTGTAATGCCATTTTTGTTAAACCGATAAATGATGGAATCAATGTAAAAGTTAAAAATACATTTAAAATAGTAATAAATACACTTAAAATGTTTCTCACAATTTTATTTTTTAACATTGATGCTGCTGTGGTGAATGTAGTTATACTTGTAGACATCGTTGCCAAAATAATCAAAAATCGATAAATCATTTTAGGTAAATCATCAAATGCTGGGAATATGTGTCCCTTATCTCCTGGTTTAGATGTAACTGTCGATATGAATAACAGTCCAAAAATAATCATAACTGTCGCTATTAAAATGAATACTATTTTGGTTAATTCTGCTTGTTTTTCTCTACTCATAGAAGAAATATATTAATTTGCTAGTGATATGTCAAATTAGGTAGTTTAATCAATTCATAAAAATTGATTTTCAAATTCCAGATAAAATATAACCACACTCTTATATTTACTTAGCAATTAATCGATTTTTTTCTACTTCACTTATTCTTACTTCTTTCCCCTTTCTTTATCATTCTTTCTTAATATGACAATAATAATTGCAACTGTGATCCCTATCAAAGCGACTATAGATATTGTTATTCCAGCGACTGCTCCTTTACTCAACTTTGTGTTTGTTTGACTATTTTTATTATCTCTAGTCTTCTTCTTTTTGTATTGTAACTTCCCAAAATCTAAGGTGATTTCATTGTAGTTTTTATTGCCCTTTACTCTCATCCTCACTTTTCCTTCTAATCTTTTTTCTTTATTATATTCTTTCCAAATATTATCTTTTTCATCAAAGTACTCAGCTCTTAATCCATCTTCAAAATCAAACTTCCCTTTCTCAAAAGTATATTTCGGATCAATCGGTATAATTTTATATTTACCATAAACTACATTTTTTTCATTTGCAAAAACATAATTATCTTTATCTGATATTTCAAAAGTTATCGAATATTCACCTACATTCAAGCCCTTATCCGCTGATGAATTGTAGTATTTATTTGCATATATCGGTTCTATCTCTTTTCCACTATATTCATATTCTTGTATATATTCAGGAACCTTTATCTTTTTCTTTTGAACATTAATATTCAATTTGTACTTAATCTGATAATCATAGAAGTTAAAAATTAATTCAACACTTTTTGTTGTTGCAAACAAGTATGTTCCCATCGGATAATTTACTTTTATATTTTCAATAAATGTCTCTATTCCGCCATTTATTTTAGCCGTAACCTTTTCAATTAAAACTACATCTTCTGTATGTAATGTTTTGTTATATATTACTTCCATTATCTCAATCTCTGGTTCTGTTATCATACAAGTTTCATAATGAATATCTCCATCAGCAAATGTGAAGTTTTTATCTTTATGAGAAACTCCTACTTGATAGCTACCTATGTTCTTTTGTTCAGCATTTATAAACTCATATATGTCATTACCCCTTGCAAAATTTTGCACCTGTCCGCTGTATCTCAACATTGATGTAATCTGTGAATTATCAAATAAAAGTTGTTTTTTTGAAACGCTTATTTCTTTAACAACTTTATATTCCTTATCTTGATACTTAACAAAAAAAGTTAACTGTTTTGTGTTGTATTCTACTTTCTTTTCTAACACCCTAAGCAATTGCACATTAGCTGGATCCCCATTGCTTACAGTTACTTCGTAATCATCTAACTTTACTTCATCTAGAGTTGTGTATTTTGTCTTTCCTTTTATATCCACTCCTAATTCATCAAATGTAAAATTGTGCTGAAAATCAAGGAAAAATACATATTGATATTGTCTTCTCTCCTCAAGCGACATTCCTTTTGTTGCTCTATTTGTTTCTTGATATTGGTATTTATTTAAACCTCCTTCGCTATTAAACTTTTTAAACCTTCCAACTTCATCAATGTTAATAATTTCTTTATTACCATCTTTATCAATTAATTGAACAACTTTCTGCTCATCTGCACCTGATCCAAAAATTCCCACATCCAACTTTGAATACTCTGAAGTTGCATCATATGAAATCGGAGTCAATATGTCTGGATAATTGCGAACATACTTATCTTTAATCCCATAATGTCTACCAAAAACTCCTGCAAATGTTGTTTTCTCATTTGCAATCCATACAAGTCTAAGTATTCTTTCAACTTTCGAATTATCATTTAATGTAAATACAATTTTTTTATATACGACTTGCTCTTTTTGTTCATCAAATGGGATTTCTATTTTCGCCTCACCGTTTTTTTTAACGAATGGTTTATCCCCTTTGCCATCAAAATTGTATTCCTTTATTTCAGAGTATAGTGTTGGCTTAAGCGTTAATGTCCCTTTTGTCGATTCCTCATTAATGACAGTTATAGGCTTCTCTGAATCAACATGCTGATATGTCGTCATATTCAAATGATTATTTGAACTGTTTGTTGCTAAAAATTCTGCAAAATCAACAATATGTAATTGTCTATACTGGACATGTTTTTGTCCAGATTTGTTATATTCAATTTTTACATTATAACTTTTCGATGCTAATGAGTTATCTTCTTTTTGAATTACACTAATACTATTGCCGAAAACATTTATATTGAATTTATGCGTTATATCTTTATTCCCATCCAATACTTGTATGTTTAATTCATCACTCCCTGGAGCTTTATATGTAATATTAATTTTCTGATTTTTTGTAAAGATATTATTATTTTTAAACTTACCTTGTTCAGATACAAAATTCACGCTTGAATTATTTTTATTAACAATTTTGTTATCAACATAATCAACTGGTCCTCTTTCAGATATAACTTGCTCGCCTTTATTTACAAATCTATAACCCGCAACATCTAGTTGATTGTCAGCATTTTCAACATACTTATAAGGCACATATACAACTGAATCTCCTTTATGGTATGAATTACTGTTCATCCCTATAAAAGCTCCTTTATAGGTTTTCCCTTTAAATTCATATTTGTATTCATCATCAAATCCAATTAATGATATGGCATGATCCTCATTAGCACTTGGTTTCTTTTCTTCAAGATTTACCGTTTCACCACTGTTCAGTGTATTTAGCTTATATATATAATTTTTAATTTCATAAAAAACTGAACTTTCATGATATATGTGTTTTTTTATCTTCGCTACTTTGTTTTCTCCACTTATTCTTACCGGCTCAATCATCTCGCCAAGCCCTTTCAATTTTAATTTATTCAAATAGCTATTAATTCTTTTCGCCGTTCCCTTATTTTTTCTTGGATTACCATTGGCATAAAATAAAAGCTCATATGGAAACTGATTTTCAAAATATGAAAACCCATCCTTCTCATCATCATCTCTATCTTCGTCCCTAGACATTGCATAATGATGTGTGCTGAAAGGCGATCCCGAACCTACCTCTTTTGTATAAAATGCATATCCTGCCTCAGAAAGGCTAATATATTCATTAAGGTGTTTCGCATAAAGTGTCTCTACTGATCTTGTACTTGCGAAATCCCAACATAATCCCATCTTTCCTTGATTTTTATTTAATACATAATAGTCATCAAGAATTGAATAGTAACCTGGCAAAGATGCTTCTGATCCCGCCTGTTGTGGTCTTAGTCCCATACCTAATGTCGCTATTATCGCTATAATACAAATTATTAAAATCAAAAAACTACTAATTCTACTTTTTTTCATAAATTCCAATTATCACTACTTTAATATTTTTCATTACAATCTATTTTTAATGTAAGATTATTTTACTCTATTTTATTTATGTTTCCTTATTTTAAATATATCGTCAATCATTTTCCTTTTGTATCAAACAATCTATGTCGACAAAATATATATCTAAAATTCCACAGATGAAAACTTAAATTACTGCACTCTATCCACTATTATACAAACTAATTAAATTATATAATATCTTTTGAATTTATTATTCGATTACTTATCCTCAGTATCTGATAATCACATTTCGCACTGACTCACAAAGAATAGAAACATTCGTATACTACCTAACAAAATTATATATTTTAAGCATTGAATATTTTTTAATTTGTTTTTATTTTATCAGTTTAGACTGCCTGTTTTGACTAAATTTACATTCAAATCAAGAATATTATTTATTACGACATCACCTTGGTCTAAATTATCTTCTGCTCTGACTGTTTTGAGACATTCCATCAAGTCTTTTATTTTATTTTTTGGAATCAAATCGTTTGTTTTAACCGATATAACCCTATTTGTTCTTGTAAATACAAGTGATGTAAAGGACCGCATTGGACATGTATACTCTGCAATGCCGTATATTTCACCTCGCTTACAGCTATTCCCTGCAACTACAATTTTTCCTTCTCTTTCAATTATTTTTAAACTACATCCAATGGGACACATTATGCAAGTTGTTTCCATTATTCACCTTCAACATTTATATAAATATCAGAAGTAAAATTACATGATACAGTTATCTTTTCCATTTCTCCGGGAGATAAAACTAAATAACTTTTTGAAAATACAACTTCATCTTTCATTCTCACTTTCAACTTTGCCTTCTTAATTACCTTATTAACTCTAAAATAAATATCTACTTTTTTATCCCCTTTATGTATCATTTCTGGGAGTGCATAAATAAGGTTGCTGTCTGGATGAACTTCTATCATATCTCCATGAATGTATTCGCCTTTCGCATACTTGGCTGCATTCATTCCCGCTATAGCTGATTCATTACTTACATTATCAACAAGATCATGAACATGAAGAGTATTACCACAAACAAAAACTCCATCAATAGATGTCATTCTATTTTCATCTACAAGTACACTTTTTGTAACGGCACATTGTTTTGCTCCCATCTTCTTTAAAATCTCACAATATGGTATTAATCCAACTGACAACAACAATGTATCTGCCTTAATACTTTTTTCTTTCCCCATAATAGGCTGCTTATTGGCATCCACAGGGGCATACATAATTTCGCTTATTCTTTCTTTTCCCTTTATTCCAGTTACTGTATGTGAGTATAAAATTGGAATATTAAAATCCTCCAAACACTGCACAATATTCCGCTTCAATCCAGATGAGTAGTCCATCAGTTCTATAACCATTTTGACATTAGCCCCCTCAAGCATCATTCTACGTGCCATAATAAGACCTATATCTCCGCTCCCAAGTATCACAATTTCTTTTCCTACGAGATACCCCATGATGTTACAAATCTTTTGAGCAGCACCTGCCGTATATATTCCACTTACTCTATCGCCATTTAAAAATATTGAACCAGCACCTCTTTCTCTACATCCGGTTGCAAAGACAACAGCCTTTGCTTTAACTGTTCTATATCCTTCACTCTTTGAAATGAATGTCACTTCCTTATCCTTAGATACTGAAGTACAAAGTGTTGAAACCAAAACATCCACATCTGTCTTATTTAACTCATTGATAAACCTAGAGGCATACTCTGGACCAGTTAATTCTTCTTTAAAATAATGGAGTCCAAATCCTGCATGTATGCACTGATTTAAAATTCCTCCAAGAGTATCTTCCGACTCAATAAGTAAGGTGAGACAATTATTTTTTGAACTCTCGATAGCTGCCGCCAAACCGGCTGGTCCTCCACCTATTACAACTACATCGTATTCATTTTTAATCATCGGGTAACCCCTTTATTCTAGATACAGCAACTTCACTTCCTATGTTATCTTTTCTTATTTGATCTATAGATATATTTAGTTCTCTTGAAAGTATTTCTATTATCTTAGGCTGACAAAATCCACCCTGACATTTCCCCATACCTGTTCTGAGTCTTTTTTTAATCGCATCTACCGTCTTTGCTGGAAATGGTGAATGAATTGCTTCAACAATTTCATGTTCACTTACCTTTTCACATTTACAAACTATATTCCCCCATGTTTCATCTTGTCTAATTAATTCCGTTGCTTCTTTGGCTTGCATCTCTACAATTCTTTTCTTTTTAGGCATCTGAACAATTACATCTTTTTTTTCTTTATATTTTCCTTCAAAGGCAATTGCTTTCGAAATATATTTTGCTATAGCCGGGGCACTTGTTAATCCTGGAGAACAAATTCCAATAGCCATAAAATAATGTTTATCATATTGTGATGCTCCGACTATAAAGTCATCCCCAATTATAGTTCTCACTCCAGCATATACTTTTAATGTATTTGCCATGTTCGGTTTTGAGTACATTCTCTTGATTCCTTCAGCTATCTCTTTTATACCTTCTGAAGTTGTTCGTGCATCCCCCTTTGTCGTTAAAGTTGATGTAGGTCCATATATTACATTCCCATCCGCAGTAGGGGCAACAAGTATGCCCTTTCCTTTTTCTGTTGGTAAAGGGAAAAGAACTTTAGAAACATTTGCTCTTTCTGATACATCTAACAAACAGTATTCACCTCTTCTATATGTTGTCTCGTAATGTTCATAATTTAACATGTCATTAATGTTTGCACCTTCCGCTCCAGCTGCATTGACCAGAAACTTGCATCTCAAAAATCCACGTGGTGCAGATATGCCAAAATAAATGTCATCATCCCTTCCACCCTTCAAAAGTGCACAAACTCTATCATCTGTCATGATCTTAGCACCATTAAGCACTGCACGATCCGCATACGCAATCGCTAACTGATATGGAGAAACTATTCCTGCCGTTTTTGCATATAACCCATACTTAATATTTGGAGTTAAATTTTTTTCCAATTGGTGCAACTGTTCACCTTCAACAATCTCAGTCTCCACACCATTTTGTTTACCTTGTTTTTGAAGTTTTATTAAGATATCTTTCTGATCTTCTTCTGCTAATACTAAGGAACCGCATTGCTCGCCTGGAACATTCAATTCCTTTATTACTTGCCACATCATTTTGTTGCCTTCAACATTATAAAGTGCCTTTAATGTATCCGGATTACAATCATACCCAGCATGTACTATTCCGCTATTTGCACCACTTGAACCCGTTGCCACATCATGAGCTTGTTCAATGAGTCCAACTTTCATCTTATATCTTGCCAACGAGTCCAGTATCGCTGTTCCTATAATGCCACCACCGATTATAAGACAATCAAATTCATTGTCTTTTAATTTTTTCCCCATACATAAATAATTATACAAATGCTCTTTTTTAAAAACAATATTGAACTTTTAAAAATTATTATCGATAAAGAATGCTACTTTTTTTGTAGTCTCATCCTTACCCATTAATAACTGTTCAACTGTGTACTGTGACACTCCAATGTACTTCTTTGCCAACCTATCCGACTTAATCATAGGTCCCAACAGCTGACATTTTACATTTTCGTCATTCTTCTCATATATAACACTTTTGCTACTTCTGTATAGATTGCATTTTGTCTCATAAGTCATTTCACATTCTAATTTATTATCTTTAAAATATCTTTTTCTAAACGCTGTTGTTCTAACTTCGGCTGTTACTAAAACTGTTTTCTTAATCTTGATATCTGTTTTCAGCAACTTAATAACCACATCGTTAAATATACCATATCCATATATATGAGCTATATGAGTATACCCCTTTGAATTTAAATAATCTCTTATTTCAGTTGCACTGTTCTCATGAGAAATATAATTTGAAGTATTTTCTCCAAATCCCCTGAATAATGGAATTATAATATGATATTCGTCTCTCAAACTCTTTACTAAACATGACTGTTCATTTAAATTCGCAAAACTCGGATGACATAATATAATATGTTTTTTTGAACATATACCAAATTCTTTAAATGCTATCGTCTTACTTTCATCGTTTCTTTTTCTTTCAACATATAGTGAAGATTTTTCTATTATATCTCCAAATGCAGTATATTTGTCTTTTTTTATTTTTACTAATGCTTGTTTGACAATATTGAACTCATCCTCTATCGACTTCTTTACATCTGGTTTTATCTTTCTGTTTGTTACATACGAAATCACAAACAACATTAATGTAGATAAAAGAAATCCTGGGATCAATTCATATACTTGCCATATTCCTCCAAGTCGTGATAATCCATATTTAAACACTACGGTGGTAACCACTCCGGTTATAATTGATGCCACTGCTCCATACTTGTTAATCTTTTTTGAATAGAGTGAAAATAAAATTACAGGACCAAATGAAGCACCAAGTCCTCCCCATGCATACTTAACTAATTCAAATATTGAACTATGTTCGTTGAGTGCTATTAAAAATGCAACTATAGCCAAAAGAATAATTAACAACCTTCCAAGTCTTATCATTTTTTTATCACTTACTTCTTTACCATTCTTTTGCTTAATTTCGTAATATATATCATTCACAACAGCACTAGAGGCAACTAGTAACTGACTGTCTGCCGTTGACATAACCGCTGCAATAGTTGCTGATATAATTACTCCTGCAAAAATCGGATGAAGCAATTTTGATGAAAGGTCTATAAAAATTCTTTCCGGATTATCTGATGATTTAATATATCCAAAAGCCATTATGCCCATAATAATTGTAGCTAACACAGATATGGTCACCCATACTGACGCTATTAATATTGATGACTTTGTCTTCCTCGAATCTTTAATTGCCATAAACCGAACAAGGACATGAGGCATACCAAAATAACCAAGCCCCCACGCAAGACCTGTAACAACGGTCATCCAACTGAATTCATCTCCATGTCTTGGAATTATTGAAAATGCTTTTACCAACGATTCTTTCGTCTGTATTTTTTGTACGGGATCCATTCCTGCTAAAGCTATAATAGGAACAGTAACGATCGCAAAGAACATCAACAATCCTTGAAAAAGATCTGTCCAACTTGCAGCAAGAAATCCACCAAGCATAACATATGATGTTATCACTGTTACACCAATAACTAACGCTATTTTATAATCAATCCCAAATAGATTTTTAAACAACACAGCACTCGCAGAAAACATAGATGCTGCATAGACTGTAAAGAAAATACACAATGCAAATGCTGATACAATTTTCAACAAACCTGAGTTTTCTTTAAATCTATTTTTTAAATAACTTGATATTGTCTTTGCATCTCCAGATACCTGGGTATATACTCTCAACCTTTTCGCTACTAAAAGCCAATTCACCATAGTACCAATCAATACCCCTAATGCGGTCCATATTGCCTCTTTTGTCCTTCCTATATTTGTAAGCATTCCCGCATATGCAAGCCCTGGTAATCCCATAAGCATCCATCCACTCATATCAGATGCTTCTGCCGATAACGCTGTCACCCATGGATTAAGTTTTCTTTCACCTAATACAAAATCATCATTTGATATTTTCTTTCGATAAAATATAAATCCGACTACCAACATTGCAGCCATGTAAACAATTAATACAACTAAATTTATAATTTTATCTTTTGTCATTATTCCTTTAATAAAAATGCGAGCTCAATTTATAAACTGACTTTATTCTATGATACAACTACAATTTAATCAGATACTGAATATAAAAATGCCGCTCCTATTATGCCTGCATCATTCTTAAGTTCTGAAGTTACAACTTTTACTTCTGGAACATATCCCTTAGCAAATTTATGTTCATCAATATACTTTTGAATAGAGTCGGTCAACCTTTTGCCTTCATTTGAAATCGCTCCACCAATAATAATATACTCGGGAACAAATAAAGTATGTAATGTCAATGCCCCAATAGCAACATACTTTAAAAATTGCTCTATTATTTGTGTGCCCAGAGGATCGCCTTCTCGTTCCGCTATAAATGCCGTTCTTCCAGTTCCCTTACCCTCTGTAACTTTTGCAAGAATACTATCTGGATTTTTGTCAATCACTGCTTGTGTCTGCTTTGAAAGTGCTCGTATTGATGCGTATGATTCAAAATGTCCTTTCTCTCCGCAACCACATGTTTCGCCATCTACATCAATTATCATATGACCGCCTTCCGAACCAAGGCTTCCTCTACCCTTTAAAGGTCTACCACTTGAGATTATCCCAGTCCCTATACCAGTACCTATCGTTATAAGAACACAATCTTCACTACCACTCGCTACACCAAACTTTGATTCCGCAAGAACTGCACAATTTGCATCATTGCTAACAAATATATTGTTATATTTCAATATATTTTTCAGTTTTTCAACCAAATTGATTTTAACCAGATTTATATTGCAACAATACTCAACTGTCCCATGTGAATCATCGCACAATCCAGGTATGCCAATACCTATCGATTTAAGATCAGAAATTTTAAGTTTCCCTTCTTTTAAGGTTTCTTTTATTAAATTTGCTATATCTTTAATTATATTTTCACAAGATTCATGTGCTCTTGTAGAAGCAACTTTCTTAAGTATAATTTTCCCATCAAGATCTACTATGCCAGCTTTAATACTCATTCCACCGACATCAACACCAAGACTATACATCAAAACTCCGCTGTATCCGGATGCGACCCGTACGCATTTCCTGAATACTTATCCAATTTATTTATTTCATCAACCGTTAGCTTAAAATCAAATATATTTATATTTTCAGCTATTCTTTCTTTGTGTACTGATTTAGGTAACGGAACTGTTCCTTTATCAATACAATATCGTATTAACACTTGAGCCTCTGTCTTCCCATACTTTTTTGCTATATCAAAGATTAATTTTTTCTTAAACTCGTTACCCCTAGCAATTGGAGCCCATGCTTGTACAATTAACTTATTCTTCATTGACAAATCAACAGCCTCCTCTTGAATATATCCAACATGAAATTCAATTTGATTAACCATAGGTTTTACTTCACATTCACTAAGTAATGCTTGCAAATGGTGTGGCAAAGAATTACATACACCGATTGCCTTTATAACCCCTTCTTTATATAATTTTTCAAATGCTCTCCATGTATCCAGCAATTTTGTAGGAAACTCCTTTCTGAATGGAAATGGTGCTGGCCAGTGAACTAAATACAAATCTACATAATCTGTGCCAAGCTTCTTTAAAGATCCAGCAAATGCCTTCAATGTATTATCATATCCTTGATGTGAGTTCCATACTTTAGTTGTTAAAAAGAGCTCTTTTCTATCAATTCCGGAGCGTCTAATCCCTTCTTTTACTCCATTTTCATTTTGATAAAATTCAGCCGTATCAATCTGTCTATACCCGCACTCTATTGCAATTTTTACTGACTCTGCACACACATCTCCATCTGGCGTTAAATATGTTCCAAATCCTATTTCTGGCATTTTATATCCATTAGCTAGAACTTTATTTCCAATCATATTATTTTAACCCCCAACATTTGTGAAAGAACCTTTTTATTATTGAAAAACTTTGTACCTCCAAGAACGGTTGCATTGTCAATATCATTTAATAACGATATTTTTAATTCAAGTGCTTTCTGAAAATATTCGATCAACCCCGGAATTTTAACAGAATTTCCGGTTAAGAATATTCCTTTTCTAGAAATTTCTGAGGCAAGCTCTGGTGCTGTTTCAGATATTACCAACATCACAACCTCTATAATGTCATTAATTCTTGGAATAACTGCCTCTCTCATAAATTTTGCCGTCATTGTTAATGTTTTAATCTCACCACTCGTTCCACCACCGGTTATTGGATATGAACCATCATCATTTAAATATAAAGATAAGGCTGTTTTCTTTAATGTTTCTATTGTTGTGTTGCCAATCTTCACTCCATACTGAATGTTTGCTTTATCTATAATTGCCTGATTGAACGCATCTCCTGCAATATTTAGCGTATATCCATTAACAATACCTCTATTAGTTACAGCACAAACCTCTGTCTTCCCTCCACCAATATCAACAAATAATCCTCCTATCGTTTCTGCTTCTGCTAATAACGAGATTGGAGACTCAACAACAATTATTTCCTTTATTCCAGCTTTAAAAAAACATTTTTCTACAATTCTTCTTTCTGAATTGCTCATTGCGGATGTTATAGATATGATTGCTTTGATTGTAGGCATCATTACTTTTCGGTTATATATTTTTCTTAAAAAAAACTTAACAAGTTTTATAAATATTTCTTCGTTTACGATAATACCTTCTTTAACAGGTTCTACAATATTGACTCCGCCCATTGACTTACTAATAATACTAACTGCTGAAAATCCGGCTTCAACTATTTCGTTTTTATTTTTTACTTTTTGGACTATTGCCACACATGGTTCACATAACAAAAGCCCTGAACCTCTCTGTGCAACTCTGAATGTCTTACTCCCCAAATCAATGGATAACTCTATCATATTTCCCCTTTTAGGCATTCTAATCGGCTAATTTTATCATTTTTGCCAATTTTTCTTTTGGTAATCCAACTATATTTGTATAACTACCTATATACTTTTCAACTACTGCACCATCCTGTATTCCATAACTGCCAGCTTTATCCAATGGCTGATATTTTTCTATATATTCATCGATCATCTTAGTATTCATTCTCTTTAGCTTAACTCTTGAGCATTTAGTGAATGAAATGGTTTTTTTATCACTGAATATCCATACTCCAGTATATACTTTATGCCACCTGCCCGACAATTCTTTAAGTATCCTAAATGCATCTTCCCCATCTCTTGGTTTTGTATATACTTTATCTTTATATACAATCGTGTCGGCAGATATGACAATGCTATTCTTATTCTCCTTGTACACTTCAATTCCCTTTTTATACGCAATATCGAGAACCATTTTTCTAGGTCCGATTGCTTTAGTCTTTTCTTCTGTCGGAATTACCTTTTTTTCAAAATTAATACCAAGATCATGAAGAATCTCTGCCCGCCTTGGAGAATTAGAAGCAAGTATAATATTTTTAGAGAATTTCAAGCCCTTTCCCAAATGCATTTTTAAAATCATTGGATGTAGTTAAGGCTGTCTTTATCTCAATCGAGCAATCTGCACCTTCTTTTTGCTCTGTCTTAATTATTACACTGTCACCAAGAACATCGCACGCCATATCTGTTATAACCTGACTCATACTTCTATCAAAAGCTTTTGCTATTCTCAAAAGCACATTTAGCTGCTTGATATACATGATATCCGTCTCATTAATCAGTTCACGATATCTTATAATTTCTTCTTTTGATATTGCTTCAGTCTGATTCCCTTGCACAACAATTGCTGCCATAAGCATTTCTTTATGAGTAAGCCCATATATATTGCTGTTCAAAATAATATATCCGCTATGCAACTTATGATTATAAAATTTAATCCTCATTCCACTATCTGACAATAAAGCTGCAGTTCTCAATATCTTCTGACAATTTCTTGGCATTTTATGAAGAACCCTTATTTGTCTATACAACTGCATTGCCAAATCATATACATGTTCAGCATGCTGAATATTTACATCAAAATATTTCATATGTGTATAAAGCGAATGTCCCAAAATGTCTGGTATCGGTCTTTCAAATACACTAGTTGATGCGTGTCTAAACATAGCTCCTTCTCTTAAGCCACAACCACCTATTGTGATGTTGTTAAATGAGAAGTTTTTAAATAATGCATTCATAATCGACAAAGCTGATGGGAATATATCTGCTCTTCCCTGTGACAATCCCTTGATCTGCATCGTACTATTTATGTCAAGTTTACTTATAGTTTCATGAATTGTTTTAAAATCATTCATTGACATTTCATAATTGTGAGTCATATTGATAGGATATCTTCTTATTAGTCTAGAAATTCTACCTAAATTTCTAAATGCACCACCTATTCCAATAAATGTTGCATCCTTATCAACATTTTTAAGCCAATCTATTTTTGAGAATTCTTCTGCCATGAATTCTTCTATTTTACGATTTCGTTCAACAGGATCATCTATTCCCTTTACCATATCTGTCATACTTACAGTTCCGTATGGAATTGATGCACTATTTATTAAACATCTGCGATTGTAATGAAAAAGCGTTGTGGAACCACCACCCATTTCCATAACAAAACCTTTAGAAATATCCATTGAATTTATTACACCGTTGTAAATTAACATTGTGTGTTCTTCAACACTAAGAACTTTAATCTTAATTCCGCATGTCATAGTAACTTCATCAAGAAAACTTTTCTGATTTTTAGCCCTACGCACTGCTGAGGTGGCATAGGCATAAATTCTATCCACTTTATTTGCTTCGCATAATTTTCTAAACATTGTGAGAGTTTTTATTGTCTGATCTATCCTGTGCGGTTTAATAAAACCATCTCCATTCCAATCCAGGTCCTGTCCCAAGCGGATATTTTCTTTCAGTTCATCAAACACGACAAAGAAACCACCTTCCAGAACATTTACGAGCACTAATCTTGCCGAATTCGAACCGATATCGATAATTCCTATTTTTTCCATCCTGTATTACTCCCTGTTCGCTAAAAGCCAACTGCATATATTTTAACAACTATGAATATAAATCACAATATGGAACTTTCTCTTTTTATTGCTTAAGATGTTTTTTTAGTTTATTATATATAAGTTAATTTAAATATATGGAGCTGACATGACAAAATTAAAATTTAAAAATGCTTTAAGATTTTTCTGTATAGTAGTTTCGGCACTTGTTATTTCTGCAATGATGTTCGTTGCTTGCACAAAAAAAACGAAACCTTCTCAGCAGACGAAACCTAACACTCCTGCCCAACAGGAAGAAATGACCAAAGATCTAATTCTTCCGAACTCTGACTTTAAGGTTACAGAAGCCAAAGACAATAAGTACCCTGCAAATATTAAAAGCTGGTCAAAGAAAAACATCCGTGGAAATATTGAAAGCAAAATAAATGCCGGTGCTATAGAAACTGCTCCAGAGAAATACAAAGAACACTCAAAGTCATGGGGAGATGAAAAAGGAGATAATTCTGAACTGTATTCAAAAATCAAAAGCAATTCTAATCTTCCTTCAAAACTCGCCATGATTCATACCCCTAAAGTTAAAAAAGAAGATGACAGTAAATATGAAGGTGCCTCGGCTTATTCATTATCTAATGAATTTGAACTTGAAGGTGGATATTTATATAAATTTTCAATTGATGTAATGACTGATCAGTTGGAAGGCTATGAAGAAACAAATGACTATTACAAAGAAAAAGTAAAAAAGCCTGGTGCTTGGCTCTCATTAACAAACTCAACAAGATCAACTTTCAGGCACATAAATACAAATGGAACATGGAAAACATACACATTCTATATGCAAGCTCCATCAAGCGATGCAAAATCAAAGCTAAAATTTGAAATGTCATTAGGTAACTTAGATCGACCATCTTCATTTGAAAAAGGTTATCTCACATCTGGATATGCGTTCTTTGGAAATTTAAAGATAGAAAAAATTGCTAAAGACAAAATGTCTCAAGTTATGAATGAAGCAAAAGCATCGGATAAAGAGGTTACAAGAATTACAGATTTGCGTTTCCTTAATGGCGATTTCAAACACTATAACGATACATATATTTCTCAAGGTTCTGCTCCTGACTTTTTTACAACAAGACGTGGTACAGATAAGAATGATCCTAATCCTCCTGATGTTTCTGCCAGAAACCTTGTAATGGATTCAGATAAGTTCATACAAAGGTGGGATAACTTTGGTAACGATTTTTATTCTCCTGCAGGACCTACTGGAGTATTAAGAAAAAATTCTGCTCAATTCTCAGAATTATATAAAGCTAATGACATTGTTAAAAATATGCCATCCGGAGTAGATGGTAGATACTACATCATGTCGCAGTCTCTTATGTCAGCACAAGAGCTACAAACCAAAAATAAGATTGTACTTGAACCTCACAAAAAATACAGAATCTCAATGTGGTTATACACATACAATATTCACGGTGCTGGCGTTGACCTAGTTCTAAGAGGTGCAAATACAAAAGACATCGTAATTAAAGGCATATCAAAAAATCAAAGCAAATTTGACACTGTTAAAGAAGGATATCTTGATCCGGGTCGTGATCCGTTTGCAACAGATGGTAGATCAAATGGTGGGTGGAAAGAATATATTTTTGAAATTGAATCAAATCTCTCTTATTCACAAGAATATACACTAGGGGTAGCTCTTGGTAGTGGCGGTCCTAAGGCTAATAAAGCAATTAAATACAATCATTTTACCAATGACGGTAAAATTGCAGAAAAAACATTGTATAACGGAAATGGAACATTTTCCTCCGGTTATGCTTTTGTTGCTGGCATGAAGTTTGAAACCATTGATTCTCTTTCAATTGCTCCAAACGCCACTGAAGATACAATAACTGGAAACTACTATGTTGACGGTGATGATAAACAAAAAATCGCTGTAAGGTTGGAAAATACAAATACTAATACCAACACAAATCACAGCGACAACTTCTCCTATAATCTTGACGTAGATAATAAATTTGCGAAAGGAACAGAAGGGATTCCTGGTGGTTGGAAACTTAAAGAACCCAAAAATGAGAATGATGATTATTTGATTCAACCTTCATGGGCAAAGGCCGGTCTTGTGGATTTAAAAAATCCTACATACAATGATGAATTAAAAAAACAGCTCGGTGATACAAAACTCCCTGAACTTCCATTTGATACTCCAAACAATAAAGTAATGATGTTATCCATGAAGAATAACCAGTCATCTTTATTTATGGACACAAAAGATGGATTTGAACTTAACCCCCTATCATCAACAAGAGTGTCATTCTATATGCACACTGCACTAGCTGATAAAAATCTCAAAAATGCATATGTACAACTAATATCAAAAGACGAAAACGGAAAAGAAAAAGTTCTCTCTACTTTCAGTGATTTTAAAACTCATGACAAAAATAATTTTTATAATAACTGGCGTGAGATATCAATGTATATAAACAATACAAGCCGTAAAAAATTAAAATATTATCTCCGTGTCTCTTTGGGTAAAGCCGATAAACGTTTTGCTCATGCTGATTCAGCACTCGGCACAATGTTCTTCACGCAGCCTACATTTACAGATATAAGCGAAAATGTATACTCAACTGTTTCTGCAAGTGGAGACGCAATTAAAAAATACGAAGATAAATCTTCTGTAAGAGAACAGATTTCAAACACTTCTTTTAATCAATTTGATAATAAAAATGGTCGTGCAGATATTGATGAAAATGGACACTTGAAAAACGGAACAGCTGATCCTAAAGGATGGGAGATTTCAGATAAAACATTAAAAGATCCTAACCTTGTTAATGGTGTCGTTGAATATGAGAGAGATAGCTCTACTTATCCTGGAACAAATCCTGCTGTAAATAGATTCAAAAAGGGTCATAATATCGACAATGTCTTCGGTGCTGACAGTAATTTATTTGATAAACCTTATGCAGATGAAGATCTTGATACTAATCCAAAATACAGCGACAGCTATACATATGATGTAGATAAATATGGCTATAATGGACCTAATATGCTAGCGATGGGTAGCAAAAATGATTCAACAAAGTTTTCTTTTGGATATACTTCAAGCAAAAAAACTCTTGACGCAAATTCATTCTATGAAATTACCGTTTATGCAAAGAGTGTAAAAAATGCAAATTTCTCCATGTACATAACAAATAGCAGCGGTGTTACTCCAATCGGTCCATCAAAGAAGCTTCTTGTTCAAAAAGGCACAACTCAAATGACTGCTTACAAATTTTACATCAGAACAGGTGTTGATTCGGTAACAATGCAACTTAATTTCTGGCTTGGCTACAATGAAAAGAAGTTCTCTGCTGATGATATAGGTGACTCAAGTATATCTCCTAAAAGTAGTGGCTATGCCCTATTCGATCATGTAAGTTTAAACAAAATAGATGAAAAATCATTTAATGATGCAGCTATTGATGCAAAAACTGCAAAACTTGAACTTTCAAGATCAAACTTCGATATTACCGATGTTGATCCTTCAAAGAGAAATGAACTTAAGAATCCTACAGATTGGACAACTGAAGCTGATGACACTAAAAAATCATCAACTGGTTTATTAACCTCAAATGATGCTGAACTAGATAAGAAAGAAGATGTTGAAGATACTGAAATAGATGAATCAAAATACTTCAAATCATTTGGAAAAGAAAAATATACTGATGATAAATTCAAACCAACCCAAGATGAACTTGTTGATGCAAAATCTGATTATCCAGGTCTATCTGACACAGAAATTTCAAAGATACTAAGTATCAAAAAATATACAGCTTACATCAAGAAACATTGGTTAGAAGCTACAAGTGACAATGTTCGCACATCAAACAGCAATAACAATTCAAACTTCACTATCTATAACAGTGAAGAAACTACAACTGTTGTTAAAAAGAAAAACTTTAAGCTTGAAAAAGAAAGCACATATAAGATTTCTATTACTTTGCGTACAAAGATTGTTCGTAACGAAACTGATACTGATGAAGATTTCAAAAAGCGTGGTGCTTATCTAAAAATGAAATTTAATTCAAATGATAACTCTCCTGTAGAGTTTGAAGCTATTCAGACTGAAACATATAAGACATATACATTCTATTTGAGAACCCAAAATACAGATGTCTCTCAAGTTTCTCTCATGATGTCATTAGGTCGTCAAAATGCTAAGAAAGAGGATAATATTGCACAAAGAACTGCAGGATGGGCATTCATTGACACTGTATCCATTCAAAAAGTTTCAAATGAAGAGTTCGATGAATCAAAGAATAATGAATATACGATTTCAAGAAAATTAAATGACAAAGCTGAAAAAGGTTCAAAAGACAAAACACCTGATGTAAATAGTAATAAACCTAAAGCAAGATTTAATACTGAGATGCTCTGGTGGATGATTCCAACTATTATCCTCGGTGTACTTATTATTGTTGTTCTAGTAATTGCAATTTACAACAAAGTACACAAAAAGACCGGCAAAGGCTTTATGGAATACATGCGAGATGATATATCTGATTCCGCTCTAGAAGATAAACATAAGCTCTATGAAAGTTTTGATGATGATTCTCCAGGATCGACAGATACTAAATGAATAAACTAAAATAAGAGCCAAGTGGCTCTTATTTTTTTATATTCTCTTCCATATATCTGCCTTCATTCGTCAATGACTCCAAAATCTTTAAAAATCATTCTTAACAATCTCTGCATAATTATGGTATTTTAAATAGAGGTGAAAATTATGAATATTCCAGAGTATATTTCTAAAGAAAGAATCCCGGTGTCTACACCGGAAAGTATTGTTGATAAAAACGGCAATGCAATATTTGGCACTTTTGATACGCAGTTTAAAAACTTGAATCTACTTGATTGTAAAAAACCATGCGGTATAGCATCCAATAAATCGAGACTTACCGAGTGGGAAGCATTTGAAGTGAATTTTGATGAATGTAGTATAGTAAGTGCTGTATATAATACTGCGGCATTAGGATTCTCTATTATTGTCTTCTATGATAAAAAAACTAAAAAAGTATATTCATGGCAGAACTATGGGAAAACACATGTCGCATCAAATTTAATAAATGACAACTCTTATTTCAAAACAAAAAAATCAGATGTATATATAGAAAATCATTTAGATATTGGCAAAGCCTTTGCAAGAGAAAGTGCAATAAATAAAAAATTCGGTAGCATTAAATTTGAAATCACTGCAGAAAGAGTCTCCCCTATCTCAAATGTTTCAATTCCATTTGGAAAAAATAAGCCTTTATATTCAGAAAAAGACTTTTTCAAAGCAAGTGGCTATGTTGAAGTGAATGGAAAAAGATACGAGTCAAATGCAAATAGTACTGCTATAATTGATGACCATAAAGGATACTATCCGTTCAAAGCTCACTATGACTGGCTTACGACCATGGGTAAAATAAAAATTGACGGCACAGATCAATATTTTGGTTTCAATTTAACAAGAAATCAATCAATCGATCAGGATAAATATAATGAAAATATTGTTTGGTTAGAAAATTCAGCTTTTCCTCTAACTCCAGTGTCCTTTATTCATGATAAAAAGAATAAAAATGTCTGGTATGTAAAAGATGAGAAAGGTCTTGTAGATATCAAATATGTAATAGATGGAAAGTTCAGAATTGGATTGCATTTACTCTTCATTGATATTTCTTATGATTTAGTTTTTGGAACTATCTATGGAACAATAAAAGACTACAACGGTAAAGAATATAAATTAGACGGTTTAACTGGTATAGGCGAAGACAAGACAACTAGAATTTAAACTATTACGTACTATTTTTATAGATCATTATCACATGTCGCATTTTCATGTAAGATTTATTTTGTTCTATTTTGAACCTGTCAAAAATCCTGACAGGTTGGAATTGATAATAAATATTACTGCATCCCACTAATTCTCGTATTACTAGCCAACAGTATCCATTTTTTCTTTTTCTACCACATCACGCTTAACTGCGTATTTATATTTCTTTGCTCCAACCATCTCTGAAATATCGCTTATAGCTACAAATGCAGATGGGTCAATTTTTGCTATTATATCTTTAATTCTCACCACTTCAAATCTATTTACAACACAATACAACATCTTCATATTTTCGTTACTAAAATACCCTACACAATCTAATACTGTAACACCCCTTCTAAGCTCTTCAGATATTGTATGTGCTATTTCTTCTTTTTTAGTTGTAATGATTGTACACCCTTTAGCTTTATCAAATCCCTCAACAATAAAGTCAACCACCTTCAAACCAACAGCATATGAAACTACGGAATAAAGCCCTACTTTAAATTGATTTAAAACAATACTCGCTATAGCATATAAAATAATATTAAACGCCATTACAAACTGTCCTATAGACATTCCAAGCTTCCTTGCAAAACATATTCCCATAACTTCAATTCCATCAATTGCACCTCCATATCTGATCGTTAATCCACTTCCAAATCCAGATAGAAGTCCTCCAAAAACTGTTGCAAGGAACATGTCTCCCTTAATTGCTTTCAACACCACATTATCTATAAAAAATACACTTTTAAATAAAGCTGACCACACTGTATACGATATGATTGCAACTATTGAATAAATGATGAATCTAAAATTCAACTTCTTAAACCCTAATAAAAATAAAGGTAAGTTAAAGCAAACAAGCAGTATGGCTATATGTGCCTTGGGAGCTACTGCTGATATGAATATTGAAAGTCCTGATATACCGCCATCAATTACTCCAAACGGCTGCAAAAAAAGAATTACACCCACAGCATTAATAAAACCAGCTATTATAAGCATCAAAACATTAACTGGAGAAATTCTAGTTTCTTTTTTGTTCATACTAAATAACCATATAAAGTTTTAATACTTCATCAATCTGACCGACCAATTTTTCAAAAAGTCCATCATACGAAAGACATCGTCTAATTGCCGTCCACATAGCTTTAATAAGTTCCGTATCTCTTGTGTCCATTGCTATTGTAAACCCTTCCATCATTCTTGTGTATTCATTTCTGGACACTTTCCCAAGTCTAGTTGTCTCTCTAAGATTCTGAGTCAATTTATCAACATAGTATGCTAACTGCTGTCTTATTCCTTCATTTACAAAATCAATTTCTCTAGAATCTTGTTCAACTGGTTTTGTTACACCTTCAACTATTACTCTGCATAATTTGTTTGAGAACGGTATTAATACTTCTTCGTAGAATTTTCTAAAACTTTTTTGTTCATTTTCAGCCGGAAAATATATTTTAAGGAACTGCAACAAATCTATTGTATTATTATCAAATTCAACTAAAAGATTTAAAGTGAATACAACACACTCATTATCTCCAACTGGCAAACTAAATATGTTCCGTCCCTGCACCTCATGCATCGCTTTTTTCTTTAAAGCAACATAACTAGTAGCTTCGCTACATTCTCTTACTGTATTTTTGATATCATCATAATATGCAATACATCTTAATAACCGTTTAATTTTCTTATCAACCACTAACAAACTACATTTTTTTAAGTCATCAAATGCCATTACTAATGCTTCAATTGCTTCGCTGTTTATCTCTCTCATTTAAAAAATCCTTGCCATAGAAATTCGTTTAATTTATAATAACACAATACTGGAGCGTGGTGTAGTGGTAGCACACGAGACTCTGACTCTCTTGGTGTAGGTTCGATTCCTATCGCTCCTGCCACAATTTGAACCTTTTGGGTTCTTTTTTTATTTCAATTTTAAATTACATCAATCTCAAACTATGCTGTAAGCATTGTCCCAATTTGCTTTTTCATATTTCTGATATTAGATGCACTTATCTTCAAATTAATGCTGTTCTTTACTATTTCAAGCTGTCTCAATGTATTGTTTGCATTACTTACATTGCTCATGCCATTCATATATAAAGATTGCTTTTTCATTTTATTCATTAAATTAGCAACCTTACCATACTCTCTCACTGAGACAAGTTCTTTCTTCATCTTTTTAAACATTTTTAGGTTATTATATTCTATCTTAACAAACGCTGGTCTCTTATCGACAACTGCTCTTCTTCCAGGTATTTCCTTAAAATCAACCGAATCTCCCTTAATTTTTTCCATCGCTTCTGCATGCAATTTTTTACTTAATGGATAAAATATCATAACAATAGCCATTAACGCCGCTGATATTGCTCCTATTATAAACACTAATCTGAACCAATTATTTGCTATATTAATCTTTTCCGATGTATATCTAAACGCTTTAAGTGCTTCAGCCGACAAATTTTCAGGGATCTGATAATCATATGGTTCATACCCAACAGCTTTCTGCAGTGGATACATAATAAGTCTTCCAATCGAAACAATAAATATTGGCATTGTTAATAAAAAGTTTTGCACATGCCCTTCATATCGTCTTCCACTTATACTTTGTTGATAGTCACATATGTCTCCCAACATAATAGGAATAAGCAATATTTCCGGAGTTATTCTCGCAAGGAAAAAAGCTAAAGTAATTATTACTGCCGACGGTGTTCCGTCTGGAATTCTATGAAGTCCCACTACTCCTAATGTTCCATACGATAATGCCATTAATCCCGTAAATATAACCAATATTAATCGCTTACTCATAAATCTGCTAAGTATTGGCAACATAATCATCGCCACAGTTACGCCAAAGCCTATAATTGTTAGAGGTAGACCACTTAAATCAAGTGCTAACTTTACAGTCGGTGCAAGCTTTGTTTGCAATATGATCCCCAAAAATTCCAGAGGAATAATTTTTAATGAACCGACTGTTAACGCCAGTGAAAATATAATTAGCGGTTTATTTGCAAATAAAGATTTCATTGTTGTTTTAAAATCCATCTTAGCCTGTTTTTCCGCCTTTACAACAAAAACTCTCTCTCTCACTCTTATAATTAGTAGCATGAATAAAACACCTAAAATAGTGCTTATAAATCCTACGATTCTAGCTTCCCATAATTCACTACCCAAATACTTTGCACAAAATGTTCTTAATGGTCCTCTGATTACCTGCAATATACTTGGAGCCGCTCCAAATATAAGTTGTATAGGGCTCATTATATCTATTCTTTCTTGTTGATGTGATGTTATAACGGTAGGGAATGTCTGATACATGAACATTATAAAATTGTTTATTACTATGACCGGAACAAATGTTAAATAAACATAGAGAACTCGCATCCCACCATCACGAAATTCAGGCATAAGCGAAATCAATATAGTAAATATTCCTGCTGCTGGTAAAACCGCAAGCATATACGGTTTATATTTTCCATATTTGGTATTTGTCTTTTCAAACATTCTCGCTAAAATTGGCTGTACTGCAAAATTCATAAGTGCAGCCAATAACCCAATTACGTATGCATGAATGCTAGAAACTTTATAATAATATGCAATATTTACTATAGTAGCTAAACTGTATATCCACGATGTTAAAAACGATACCCCTACTCCAAATCCCGAATAAGCTACAATTTCCTTAAGTGGAAGTTGCCTTCCTCTACTAATAGGTCTTGACCAAAACTTAACAAATGTTGAGCCTATTTCTTTTAATGCAGCTTTTGGACCTTTCCCATATAGTCTTGCCTTTAACGGCAAATTAGCTTTCCCAAAATGCGGATTATATATCTGTCTTCCATTTATTCTTTTTGATAAATTGGTAGTATCACTATCTGCAACATTGTCTTTTACAGCACTTAAACTCATTTTTCCCTTGTCTCAATTCCTTAAAAAATTCTTTTAGAACTGTTGCACATTCATCTTCTCTTATCCCCTTATGAATGCCTACCATATGAGTATATAGTTTATTAGACTCCAAAGCAATATGAGTATTTGTTGCTCCTTTTTTATCGTCATCTGTTCCATAGTAAATATTTTCTATTCTCGACTGACAAATTGCCGCAAAACACATTGCACAAGGCTCCAATGTAACATATATATCACACCCATCAAGATGCCAGTTGCGTAACTTTCTACTCGCCTTTCCAATAGCTACCATCTCTGCATGCAATATGGCACAGCCTTTTTTTTCTTTTTGATTATATCCCTTAGCTATTATTTTATTATCCTTAACGATAAGTGCCCCTACGGGAACATCTCCGTTCTTTGCTGCCTTATGTGCCAAGTCTATACAAATACCCATATAATCTTCGTGTGTCATTTATGATATGCACTATTATTTAAAATTGATAATGCCCTATAAATCTGTTCCAGCATCATCACTCTAAATAGCTGATGTGGAAATGTCATTTTTGAAAAGGATATTTTTTCATCTGCATCTTCCAAAATTTCTTCACTCAGCCCTGTGCTTCCCCCTATTATTATGCTTATTTCATTCTTTCCAGATATTTGTAATTTTTCTATTTCTCTTGCAAATTCAAGGCTATTTTTCTGAACCCCGTCAATTGCGGTTGCTATAACGTAGCCTTTTATTTTTGTTTTGATTTGTTTCCCCTCAATTTCTTTTATCTCAATATCTGATTTATTAAAATTACCTTCATTTATTTCTATGATATTTAATATACACCATGGCTTAAGTCTCTTAATATATTCATTTACAGCATCTCTTAAATATGGTTCCTTTATCTTTCCAACACATATTAAATTGATTTTCATAATACGGTACTACCCCATACAAGCGTTAGTGTTGCCATTGATACTCCTATAAGTATTGTAATGTAATAGGGAATATTGTTCTTCCATTCTCCTTGATAGTATCTGTTTTTATCTTTAGGGTCATATTCTCCCGTCTTTATTGCTCTATATCTCATCCATACAAATACTCCGATCATACCTATTACACACCCTGTAACCAGAAGGGAAAACTTTGCGAGGTCTGCTACAGTACCTCCCGGCAAGAATGCATTCCTGATTTTCAATAACCATGGCATCGTCCCAGTATCACCTGCATACTGATATAAAACTTGTAACCCATTGTTTAAGAAATGTATGAGCACACCACCCCAAATTGAACGGGAATAAAACATACACAAACCAACTAAAATCCCAAAGAAAAATGTATATCCAGTTTGTCTAATATTTTGATGCATTAACGAAAATAATAAGGCACTTCTCAATACAAATACATGCCCACGGTCTTTATATGCAGAAAATAAAAGTCCTCTATTAAACATTTCTTCTCCAATGGCAGGAGATATTGCCGTTAAAAATATTGATGCAATTAGTGCCTGAACTGTTATAATTTTGTCATCGTTAGTAGGGAACACATATCCGAAAGGAGAAAGTACAAAGTAATAGAAAATAAGATTAACTACAACTACCAGCGGTCCCGAAAAAACGAATATCAAAAATGCCTGCAGAAATTTTGTAAAAGAAAATTTATTAACTCCAAAGTCACTATACCATTTCGATGTATCATCTTTATTTATTTTTTTATGTATCAAATATGCAGATATTGTTACAGCTGTAAAAAAGACCCACTGTATCAACATCGTAAAGACGGCATCACTTTTAAGCCCACTAGGATCATTCTTGTCGTTAAATGCCGGTAGCTGTAGTACAAAACTTGTAATTATACGCACCATAAGTGTAGCTATAGTTATGAAAAAATATATTATATTAACATTTCTCTGCCTTATTTTTAACACATCATTCATCATTTACCTGCAATGGTTATTATTGTCACCGCCACCAAACTTGCACCACCTAATGCAAAAACTATATACATACTCAGCATTGACTGTTTTTTTGTTCCTATATATGGAACATTATGAAGATCTTCAAGCTTACTGTCCAAATTTTTCCAGCCTTGCTTTGAAAAAAAACCTCCAAAAAACTCTATCAATCCTCTGCCAAAAGGTTTTCTAATTGTTTGAACCTTAAAAGGCATTTCACCTTTTTCTATATCATATTCCCCATCATTAAGGTATATAATCCGCTCAGCATATCCTTCTCTAGTTATATAATAAAAAGCATACATTAACATTAATAAAATTGGTAGTCCTATAAGTATTGCTACGAAGTCAGTCGCATAAAGCCAGTTCCCAATTTTATCAAGATTTATTTTATCTTGTAAATATGAACTATATATAATTACTATAAGATTATTCAAAAAATGCATTATTATTGTTGCAAATATTGAGCCAGATATTAACAGAACAATAGCTAAAACTATTCCAAAAATAAACTGATATACAGTTTGTAAAATATTCATATGAAATAATGAAAACAACAATGCCGAAAGCAATATTGCCTTTTTAGCACCCATTGTTTTAAATCCCGAAAATACTGCTCCTCTAAACAGAATCTCTTCACCAAATGCCGGAATTATTGCAATGCAAAGTACAGATAAGAAAAAGTATCCAACACTCCCCGAGTATATCTGCGGTCCTATTATTTTTTGTCCGCCTACGGCTTGTGAAATAAGATTCATTATCTTTACAATCCAACCTTGTATTGGAAGAAAAGTTATTATACAAAATATAACTATAAGTGGAATTAACAATAAACTTAACGGCTTTATCGGTTTTTTAAATTGTCCAACTTCAACAGTATCAACTTTAAAAAATGCACTACACCCAAAGAACACAACAATTAAAATTATTGAAACTGTATTCGCTAAAATTGCCGCAAGAATTGAAAAATTTAATCTTATTAATATTCTTTCAAGGATGGTTATGATTAACTGTGCGATTATATAATATATAATTGCTACATTTACAGTTATATATTTATTTTTCATACCTTATAGTTCTCCCGCACCACATAGCAGAAAGTTCAACATCAAAATCTTTTAATTTTCCCCATACAGTTTCAAGTGCCCTTCTCGGTTCATTATTATTTTCACTTAAATGTCCAAGTATGAATTTCTTTACTCCTCTTTCAGCAAGACGACTACAAACATGTGCAGCCTCATCATTGCTCATATGTCCTCCATCTCCCATTATTCTCATTTTTAATGACTGATCATAAGGTCCATATTTCAACATCTGCATATCGTAGTTGGATTCTATAAACACCTCATTACACACCCCAAGTGCATCGATTATACTTTCTGTTACTTTCCCTACATCAGTACATATACCAACTTTTGATTCGTGATCTGATAAAACATAACCAAATGTCGGATATGCATCATGAATAACCGCAAAAGGTTTCACATATACATTCTCTATGTAAAATCCATCACAAAAACTATCTTTTACCTCTATATGATTTTTTTCAATATCTTTGCATCTCAACTCACTAAAATGTTCTTTATCTATATATACTCGAGATTTATTTGCAACCAACTTTATGCCACTAAAATGATCACAGTGAGTATGAGTTATTAAAACTCCAATTACATCAGAAAATGTCTTACCAATTTTTTCTAACCCTTCTCTCACTCTCTTACATGAAATCCCTGCATCAACAATAACGATTCCATTATCTGCAATAACTAGGTGCGAATTCCCCTTGCTGCTACTTGCAATAGAATGAATTCTAAGCACTATTTGAATCCATCCTTCAATGAAACTATACTGTTAAACTCTTTGTCATTTCTCTTAACATAGTATCCTTTTCTAATAAACTGGAATCTTTCTCCATGTTTTGCTGTTGATAAGAATGCCTCACCCTTTGCTTTAATTACCTTCAAAGAATCCTTATTGATCCTATCCATATAATCACCTTCAGCTTCATCGATGAGATAATCAAATTCATTTATAGTTAGATCTATTGCATTTTCTACACTTACCCAATGAATTGTGCCTTTTACTTTGATGTTCGCACCTTCTTCACCAGATTTTGTACCTTCCAATACCCTTACATGCACTTCAGATACTTCACCACTCTTATCTTCTTTATGAGAAACATACTCAATAACATATGCTCCTTTCAATCGTACCACACCATCCTTTTTTAACCTGAAATATTTTGGTGGCGGATTTGTTGAAAAATCTTCTCTTTCAATATATATCTCTTTTGTTAATAATGATTTATGCTTCCCAGCATTTTCAATCTGTGGATTGTTATCTATTTCCATTTCCTCAGAGTTTTCCAAATTATCTATAACTACCTTCAATGGGTCCAATACCACCATCGCTCTAGTCGCTGTATTGTTAAGATTTTCTCTAACACAATGCTCAAGTAGCTTTATAGACACCTCACTATCTGCTTTTGCAACACCTATACGGTTACAAAAATCCTTAATTGCCTCCGGAGGATAACCTCTTTCTCTCAACCCAGATAATGTTGACATTCTTGGATCATTCCATCCCCAAACAATATGCTCGTCTACAAGTTTCTTCAAGAACCTTTTACTCATAACTGTATTTTCAAGATTTAACCTTGCGAACTCTATTTGTCTAGGTCTTTTTTCAAATCCGGTATTGGCAACAACCCAATCATATAGTGGACGATGATTTTCAAACTCCAACGAACAAAGAGAGTGTGTAATCCCTTCAATTGCATCTTCTAATGGATGTGCAAAGTCATACATAGGATAAATAACCCACTTATCTCCAGTTCTATGATGTGTGCAGCGATTAATTCTATATATAACAGGATCCCGCATATTAATATTTGGAGAAGCCATATCTATCTTTGCTCTCAAAACTTTTTCTCCATCCCTATACTTTCCGTTTTTCATCTCATCAAACAGCTTGAGATTTTCCTCCACAGTACGATTCCTATATGGACTATTTGTGCCAGGAACTTCAAATGTTCCTCTTGTTTCTTTTATTTCTTCCGCACTAAGATCACATACATATGCCTTGCCCGATTTGATCAACATACATGCACATTCATACATTTTGTCAAAATAATCTGAAGCATACAATTCTCTATCCCACTTAAATCCCAACCAGCTTATATCCTCTTTTATTGAATTTACATACTCAACATCTTCCTTACTTGGATTTGTATCATCAAATCTCAAGTTGCATTCTCCATGATACTTTTCCTTAACACCAAAATTTATACACAGTGCTTTTGCATGACCTATATGTAGATATCCATTTGGCTCCGGTGGAAATCTAGTTATGATTTTTTCGTGCTTATTTTCCTTTAATTCTTCATCTATTATATCTTCTATAAAGTTTCTTGTTTCTTCCATAAATATATCCCGTAACTCCGATAAATTATATTATATATAATATAGTCTATCAAGAAAGGTACTTGACTGAAACTAAACATAGCCCCTTCGCCGGCACTGTCTTCCCTGCCATGTCTCTATCCATACTATTCAATATCTCTTGCACATATTCAGGTTTCTCTTTTTCATACCCTATATCCAATAATGTGCCCACTATTATCCTAACCATATTATATAAAAATCCGTTCCCTCTGATTTCAAAAATTATTTCTTCTCCATCAACAATATCGATGCTATATACTGTTCGTACTGTTCTTTCAACTTCACTTCCGGATGCCATAAAACATCTAAAGTCATGTTCCCCAACAATATATTTTGCAGCTTTTCTCATAAGATATACATCTGGTTTTTTATTCAATCTTAAACTAAATTCATCAAAAACTGGTATCATCTGTCTGCTATAATATGTCCTATATCTATATGTTTTTTCTTTCGCATCAAATCGTGCATGAAAATTATCCGATACGCACTCACAGTCAAGCATCTGTATTTCGCTGCCCAATTCCTTATTAACGATAAACGGGATCCTATCTGCCTCAATCTCTGTGTCTAAATCAAAGTGTATAACTTGCCCAATAGCATGTACACCAGCATCAGTTCTTCCACTTGCCACAACAGAAACATCCTGTTTAAATACTCTACTTATACATTCCTGCATTGTGGACTGTGCTGTAACGGCATTGTTCTGAATTTGCCATCCTGCAAAATTTGTTCCTTTATATGCAACCGTAGCCTTATATCTCATTTTATTAATAACCCCTTTATTCCCATCTTTATATCTATATATCCTTTTAGATGCCATCTATCAACACACACAAAAACACAGAATCCTATAATTAGAATTGTTGTAATGACATCTAATACTTTAACTTTACTCTTATGGAGCCTAACCGTTTTTTTGCTAGCTCCATAGCATCGGGCATCCATTGCAAATGCAAGCTCGTCAGCTCGTTTAAAAGAACTAACAAATAAAGGAATTAATATCGGAATAAATGCCTTTATTCTTTTAAAAATACTCCCCGTATCAAAAGATGCTCCTCTTGATTTCTGTGCATTAATAATCGTATTCACTTCTTCAAAAATCGTTGGAATAAACCTCAATGCTATACTAATGATCATTGCAAGATCCCTAACTGGAACTTTAAATACTTTTAGCGGTTTCAATAAACCTTCAATTCCATTAGCCACTTCAACCGGTGTTGTTGTAAGAGAAAATAATGAAGCCCCAGTAATTGCAAGAACAAGTTTTAACAATATTTTAATTGCCATATCAACGCCTTCTGCCGTTATTTTAACTTTTGGACTGATAGTAGCCAATACATGTGTTCCACCAGTATAAAAAAATAAATTCAAAACAGATGTAAGAATAATTAAAAATAAAATTCCTCTAAGCGATTTCAAGACTGATAATATCGGCAATTTAGCAATCAAGATTGTTGCCATAATTATGATGAATGCGAGCATGAATGAAAAATATGTATCTATGAGAAAGATACTCACAACGAGGATGAAATTCATTATTATCTTCGCCCGTGCATCCAACTTATGAATAATAGAATTGCTAGGATAATACTGCCCAAAACTAATGTCCTTAAACACCGGTATACCTCAAAATTTCTTCTTCAAGTTCTTTCATTGTGAGAACATCATTTTTTATATTTATTCCTCTTGATATCAATTTATTCGCTATTTTTCTAGCACTTGGCAGATCTAGGTGTAACCCCTTTATTAATTTTTCATCACTAAATGCTTCTCTCACCGGTTTATCAATAACAATTTCACCCTTACTTAATACCAACACTCTGCTAGCAATTTCTGCAATATCATCCATATCATGTGAGACTATAACTATAGTTGGCGACACTTCATTATGCAATCGCATAATGAGTTTTTTAAGTTCATTTTTCCCTATCGGATCAAGCCCTGCCATAGGTTCATCGAGAATAAGAATCTTCGGTTGCATAACAATAATTCCAGCTAATGCGACTTTTCTTTTTTCTCCACCCGAAAGCTGAAACGGGTTTCTCATATTAAACGACTCATCTAAATCCAGCATTCTCATAGCCCTATATACAAGCCCCGGGATCTCTTCTTTAGTTACTCCCAGATTCTTAGGTCCATATGATATATCTTTCTCAACGGTATCTTCAAATAGCTGATGCTCTGGATATTGGAAACACACTCCCACTGTCTTTCTAATCTCTTTAAAATTCTTTTTAATACTTGCATCAAGTCCACAAATTTCAACTTTTGACTTTTTTTTATTCTGAACTTTAATCAAAGCATTAAGATGCTGTATAAGGGTACTTTTCCCCGATCCGGTCTCTCCTATTATCCCAACTATCTCCCCTTCATTTATTTCCAAATTAATGTCCTTCAGTGCATCAGTCTGGTATGGAGTTTTCTTAGAGTATGTAAAAGATAAGTTCTCTATTTTAATAACCGGTTGCACAATGCCTCCACTAATTCATCATCCTTTAGTACTATAATATCTTCTGCTATAACTCCTTTATCTCTAAGGCTATTTGCAAGCAATGTTACATCAGGTAAAACCAAATTATTTTTTTCAACCTCATCACTCTTAAACAATTCTTTTGGTGTCCCCATAAACTTTAATCTTCCTTTATTCAATACAATCACCTTATCTGCATCTACAACTTCTTCCATACTATGAGTTATATGAATAATTGTAATCCCTTCCTGCTTAAGTGCGTGTATAATCTCTAAAATATCTCTTTTACCTCTTGGATCTAACATTGATGTCGATTCATCAAAGATAATCACACTAGGTTTCATAGCAAGTACTCCCGCTATAGCGACTCTTTGTTTTTGCCCACCAGAAAGTTTTGACACAACTCTATATCTATTTTCAATCATACCAGTTTTTTCAAGTGCCCAATCAACCCTTTCAACCATTTTATCTCTCACTATACCAAGATTTTCTGGACCAAAAGCAACATCATCTTCAACAATTGTAGCAACAATCTGGTTATCAGGATTTTGAAAAACTATCCCAACCTTCTTCCTTATTTCATATGCTTTACTTTTCTGTCTAGTATTTATTCCATCGACATTAATATCTCCTTCTGCTGGGAATATAAGCCCATTTAATAATTTTGCCAATGTTGATTTTCCAGAACCGTTTGAACCTATCAACGCTACATGGTCTCCTCTGGAAATTGTAAAAGAAATGCCTTTAAGTGCACATAAACTTAAATTTCCGCTTATATCATATACAAAGCTCATATCCTTAACAGAAATTTGCATATCGCAATTATAACACAAGGACAATTCAACGACTATCAGACAGGTTTCTATTTTCTTTCTTGAAAATCCTATTTTTTTATGTTAAATTATTGACATTGCTCGAATGGCGAAATTGGCAAACGCATACGACTCAAAATCGTACGGGAAACCTTATCGGTTCAAGTCCGATTTCGAGCACCAATTAAAAAAGGACGATTGTTCGTCCTTTTTTGTTATCACAAATAATATTATCTAAAATCAATTGTTTTTCACTTTTCATAAACCAACATCATTATTTTAAATTTTCAGGATTCAAACATTCCAATTCTTTAATAACGAAACGACCATCTTTCCTAATAAGCACATCATCAAAATAAATTTCACCACCACCGAACTCTGGTGTTTGAATTAACACCAAATCCCAGTGCACTGCACTTACATTTCCATTATAGGCATCATCATAACAAGCCCCTGGTGTGAAATGAATTGACCCTAATATTTTTTCATCAAATAAAATATCCCCTATTGCTTGCGTAACATATGGATTAACTCCTATAGCAAATTCTCCCACATATCTAGCACCTTCGTCTGTATCAAAAATTGCTGTTGCCTTTTTTGTATCATTTGCTTTAATATCAACTATTTTTCCATCTTTAAATGTCAACGAAATGTTCTCAAATCTAAATCCATTTTCTATTGAAGGAGCATTGTATGAAATTCGTCCATTAACACTGTTTTTAACTGGGGCTGTATATACTTCTCCATCTGGTATATTACACCTTCCAGCACATTTAATTGCTCCTATATTCTTAATTGAGAATGTAAGGTCTGTGTCTTTTGCAACTAAACGAACCTTATCCGTTTTGTTCATAAGCTTAACTAATGGCACCATAGCCTTTTCCATTTTCTTATAATCAACGCAGCAGACATCAAAAAAGTAATCTTCAAATTTTTCAGTACTCATCCCAGCAAGCTGGCTCATACCTTCTGTAGGATATCTCAATATTACCCATTTTGTTTTTTTTACTCTTATATTGTGATGTACCTTTATAGCATACAGTTTGTCATACATCTGCATATTTTCTTCTTTAATATCAGATAATTCATATGAATTATTACCACCTCGGATCCCTATGTAACAATCCATTTTGTTCATAAACTCAGCATCACGCTCAGCCATAAGATTGAGCTGTTCTTCTGTTATGTTTTTAAGTAGCTCTCTCTTTATTCTTTTGTCTTCATACATAACAAAAGGTATTCCACCACCTTTGTAAACTTCTCTAATCAAATATCCTACAAACTGATAATCACATCCCGAAGCTTCAATCAATACCTTTTCACCTTTTTTTAAGTCTATTGAATAATTAACCAAATTATAAGCTAATAGCTCCTGTCTCTTATCTCCTAACATTTTTTCGCCTCCAGAAAGTTAAGAGAATTATACTCTTTATAGATAATTAAATCCACAAATATTTTACATCAAAATTAGAAAATAAACCTCATACCTATTCTAAATTACACTACTCTCAAACTTAATTACCAATATTATTTTTATTGACATATCCTCCTCCTTGATTTAATAAGCACATATTTTATGTGTTTGCTTAATCTTACGAAAGGACATGACCAACGTCAATAGATAATTTGAATTTTATGTGCCTACTTAAAAATAGATGATCGCCAACTACTTTATCTTACTTATTTATATTACTTTCGATTCTAAATAGTTTATCCTCTTGAGATAGTTCTACGACCACATTTGAATTTTTCAATAATTCTGTAGGCGTTTTATCTTTTAAAATTGATATTACAAGTTGCACATCATTTTTATTTACATACTCTGCAATATTTGTTAATTGGTTATCGTGCATGAGTTCTTTTTTATCATTCAGCAAAAAGTGTAAACAAGGTATTTTTTCTTCATCAGCAAATTTTGAATATGCTAAATCAAAACATATTATTTCGCCCTGTTTCTGTCCCGAACTCATATTTAAATTAAACGAACTGAAATCGTACATATTTCTATCTTCTTTTGACTTATAAATTTTATTACATTTAAGTGCAAAACGATTCCCATACAAACTGTTTGATATTGTAGCAAAATATTTATTAAACTTTTCTACTTGTTTTAGTACCTCTTTTTCTTTTTCATCTGAGTATAAAACCGAATCTATTTTTTCTAACTGTGCTTGAGCATCGATTATTTCTGTCTCTATATTAGTTATTAGTTTTATTGCTTCTTTAAATCTTCCTTTATCATAGTATTTGCTCTCTAATTTTCTTAATAACTCATTTAAGCCTTGCACTGTTACATTGCTCTTAATTTTCTGTGATAACTTGAGTTTTTGCTTTGCTAATTCCTCTATCTCCGACTCTTCTCTGTTGCACTTATCAATTAATTCAGGCAACTCTTCGCTAATAAATCTTATTTTTTCTTGAATCATTGCATTATGATAATCTACTAATTCCTCAAATGTTTTATGTACTTCTCCTAAGTTGTTTTTACATATTGCATATAACTCTCTCATTTCTCTTATATTTACTTTTGATACGTTCTTCTTTAAATGTTCAACACTTTCGTTTATAAGCGATAGTCTTATTTGATATCCGTTTAATATCTCGCTCCTTTTACTTATGTTACTTTGTATTTGATTTATTTGATCTAATATTTCTTTAAGTTGTTCATCGTCTAGTACTAGTTTTTCTTTCTTATGCAACTCCTCAATTTCTTCTTCTGCAGCTTCAAGTGCGATTTCATAACTTTTCTTATCCCATCTATATTCTAGTCTACCTTTTTCCGCTTTTAGTTGTTTTATCTTTATTATCAAGTCCTCTCGCTTCTTTGCGTCTATACTTAGACACCCCAACAAAAATAAATATAAATGTTCATACACTACATCTGTTGTATACTGGTCCAGCGTCTTTAGCGTCTTGCTTATACTGCCTTCTTTATATCTAATATTGTGAGATATAATTTGCTTAAATGTTGGTTTTTCTAGTTGTATAGTTGGAAATACCTCTCTAGATAACTCTTGTACAAAATCTTGTTTATCAATCTCCCTTCCATTTATTTTTGCCTTTTCTCTCTTTTCGTAAAAACCTCTTTCTATCTCGATTCTCTTTGATTTTGAATCGCCTATATCTTCAATCAATGTCAATTTAATTCTTACATTATTGCTTTTGAGATACTCCTCAACTTCAACATATTTTTCTTTCTTGTTTTCTTCGTCCTTATAAATTCCGCCTTCTTCTCCACCTAGGCAATAGTATATTAACTTTAATGTCGTGGTCTTCCCTACATTGTTACCTGTCTTTTTTTTATCATCACTAGGGGTATCATCAATTATTAGATTCATTCCTTTTTTGAATTCTAAAGTTCTGATTATCCCTTTATTACTATCAATTACTAGTCTTTCTATATACATATCCCTACGTCTCCACCTGTTGTTTTTTCCGCAATACCTATGAGGAACAACCAATCCAGACTCATTAAAAACATTAACATCCTCGTTTCATGAAATTCATTAACCTTTTTATATAATTCAAAAAAATCATACTTTGTTACCCCTGTATCCCTCATTACTTTTAATATAATTCCACCAACATAATATACTGTGTCCTCTGGATTTCTATTTTCTGGAAATAACATACTTACTCTCCTTTTGTCTCTGGTCGCTTAAAAATTTTACAGCGTATAAATGTGTCTACTACTAGTCTTCCTACATATTCCTCTAGTCTTTCTATATACATCTCTTTATAATTTTTACTTCCTCTCACTATATCCATTATGCTCTCAATTATCTTCTCAAATATCTGTGATGCTGTCGCCCCTTGATTCTTGTTCAAAATATTAATGTATATTCTTTGAATCTTTGTTAATGTACTTCTACTAGTATTTTTCCCTTCTTTATCAAAATTTTCATATATTGTTCCAATTTTTCCGCAATATACTTTTTGATCATTTATATAGTCAGCCCAGTTCTCTAACTCATTAATTTTAATTTTTTCATTTATCCGAAATGTTTCTTCCTTTGATATTTTATCTTTTTCTTCAACTTCCTCCGCTAGTATATTTATTATTGCTGTAAATATTGAATCTTCTTTCATCTTAGGCGTTGCATTAACTACTTCCTTTCCTATCAGTTCGTCTACCTCTTTTAAGTCATCTATATTCTTGTCAGATATCTTATTTATTATTGTCTTCACATCCCAAATATCTTTTTTAGGATTAAATGAGATATTATATGGATTCTTATATGTCTCCTTTTTCAGTTTGTTGTCTATTGCATTTTGTACAACAATGAATTTAAAGGAACATTCTCTATATAGTGCTGGGATTTTCTCTAATGAGTCCTCTATTTTTGTTTTTGTCGCTTGCGTTGTTACTTGAGCGACTATTTTGTTTTGTATATCTATCAAATCTATCCCCGGAGTATTAATTCTTTCACTATTTACATTCTTTAAATCTAAGCAAAACGCAAGATTACATATTTTAGCAAATATGGTTTCTGCAATAACATTCAAATCATTCTTGTTGCTTAGGTTTCTCAAATTTATTGTATTCAAAAATATTGAAAGATTCCCTTCAATATTTCTTATGTGTTCTTCTCTACTCATTTAATTATTATAACCTTTCGTACCTTTAATTGGAACAAAAAATTTTATGTTCCGTTTTTAGGCACACTTCCACTTCTCGTGTACCTAAAACGCCTTCCCCATAAGAGAGGTATATCTTGGCTGTTTTGGTTTAAAATAATGATATTATGAGGTATTTAATGCAAAAATTAAATTAATATTATTCAATCCACACTAAAGAACCTTGATACATCCTTTTTTAAAATATTGGCAGTGAAAGATTATGAAGATTAATCAGTTTCATACCTATTCTAAATTACACTACTCTCAAACGGCACGGTGTTTGCAATTTATGTTTAATTTGTTCCATACCTGTTCTAAATTACACTACTCTCAAACATTGCAATAGTGCTACCATTATCAAGTAATGTTCCATACCTGTTCTAAATTACACTACTCTCAAACACTGCTCTTGGTGTGTTTTTATATTTTATTGTTCCATACCTGTTCTAAATTACACTACTCTCAAACTGAAGGGAGCGAATGAT